>JAZRIG010000091.1:0-14991 GCA_045645145.1 Acutalibacteraceae bacterium | reverse complement strand
AAAAAGAAATACGGACTTAAAAATATCAATAAAAATAAATAAGTTTTAGATTTTTTAAAATCCCTCTTGCTTTTTTTGTCGATAACAGCGATAATATAAAAAAAACAGAAAGGATGATATTTTTGGAAGCGATACTTAATTTTGATTTATCAATTTTTTCGTTTGTTTTCAATAACCTCAGCAACAGCGTTATGGACGTTATTATGAAGATTATCACCACCCTCGGCGACGACGGTATTTTCTTCATAATCCTCGGAGTTGTTATGCTTTTCTTCAAGAAAACAAGAAAAGCAGGCCTTGTTTGCCTTGGTTCACTTCTTGTTATGACTCTTCTTAACAACGAACTCATCAAGCCTATCATGGAACGTCCCCGTCCCTACAACCTCACAATTCTCCCCCAAGCGGCACAGAAGGCTTTTGAGGAATACGGTAGAGAATATGACTGGATTGGCTGCTTCGGCAAAATCGACTGGACTATCGACAGATTCCCCGGGCTTGCAGAAAAATGGAATGCAGGCTATGTATGGCCCGATGTTGTTGACTATATGTCATCAAAATCACTCTCGTTCCCCTCGGGTCACACCTCGTCGGCATTCACCTTTGCAATGGCAATCACCTTGGTTCTCAAAAAGAAAAGCGTTGCAATTCCCGCATTTGTTTTTGCATTCCTTATGGGCTTCTCAAGAATTTATGTGGGCGTGCATTACCCCACAGACGTTATCGTCGGCGCATTTGTCGGCATAGTTTATGCTCTTATCGGCTATGCAATTTTCGCAAAGCTTTATGATGTTGTTTATCCCAAAATTGAAAACGCAATCAAAAGCAAAAAGGCAAAGAAAGCGTAACAAATGAACTTAAAGCGGCTGAAAAGCAGAAATTAACTGCATTTTCAGCCGCTTTTTTTAACGAATTTCAAAAAAATCAGAAAAAATCAAAAAAAGTTTCATTTAGGTGTTGATTTTTTTAAACAGATGTGATAATATACTTTGGCAATCGGAACTCATGCCGATTCAAATTGAATATGCGCTGCTAGCTCAGTTGGATAGAGTGTTTGGCTACGAACCAAAAGGTCAGGGGTTCGAATCCCTTGCAGCGCGCCAATTAAGAACCATAACTTCGGTTATGGTTCTTAATTTTTTATAACCTGCAAGGGATTCGAAAGCCCGTTAAGAAAACACTCCTGTGGAGTGTTTTTAGGGCGTGGGAACACTGCGCAACACATTTGACAAACAAGCAGCACACAACGAGCACACGGATATATTAAACTACAACAGCACCCTTGCAGCGCGCCAATAAATGCTGTAACCGTCAGGTTGCGGCATTTATTTTTTTGCAAGGGATTCGAAAGCCCGTTAAGAAATTCCTGAAAATCGCCGTCACCAAGTGCACATCAGTTTTGGGGCAAAAAAAGAAGGAGTTTTTTTCAAACCCCAACATTATAATAATAACTCATTATCTATTCAATGTCAACAGTAATCGCAGATGTTATTGGCATATTAACCAATTTTCTCTGTTTTATACAAGCAAAACAAGTTAACTTTATACAAATTTCCTACTTGAAAACCGAAAAAATATATGCTATATTATAGTCAAGGAAAGGGTGATACCGATGAGAAGGTAAAAACCTTAAGACTTGATAATTTTAAATAATCAAAGCAAAAATTGAAATTAAAAAGTCTTAACCACAATCTTAAAAGAAGCGAAAATCAAAAATCGAATAATTTAAGATTGGACAATATTGCAGAAAGAGAGGTTACCCAAAGATGTTAGATACTAAGAGTTGTCAGAAATAGCCCTTGATTGATTGTGTAAAGAAACATCAGTCAAGGGCTATTTCTCATTTATAAACAAATTCTTGCCGTTGAAACCGTTGCGGTTTCGGCGTTTTTTTATATTCATTCCATCCAAAATTATAAAACCGGCGATTCACCGATTTGTGAATCGCCGGTTAGTTTTTAAAATCCGCCGCCGACCGTAATTATATAATCAATCTTGGTATCCGCCTTGTTAATCATGATTCCGCTGATATCAAGGTGCCTGATTTCAGGGTCGCAGGTATATTTCCATGTTCCCTTTTCAATAATACCGTCTTTGTTTATTTTAACCTTTACCGTTGCGTCAACATAATGAACAGCAATATCCGCATTCTCAACATCAACATCAAACTGCGGGAATTCGGCAAGAACCTTTGAAATATCGCCGAGAACGGTTATTGCATGGCCAACCGTGCCTGCATACGCATCGCCGTGAATTCCGTCCGTCTGTTCTTTCATTGTCATTTCAACAACGGTGTGCTCGCCGCTTTTATATGCTTTAATGCTTTTTGTGTCGGAAACAGAAAGGTTATCGAATCCGCCGGTTATGCCGTCAAAATCAAAAGCATTTTTTTCAATGACAGACGCAATGGCAGGTTCAAGAATTTTAATAAAAAAGCCAAGCACACCGTCACCGTCATTGATTATAAGCTCATTGAGAACCATAACCTGATTTGATTTGGCTTTGGGATTTGATTTTTGAGCGGCTTTTTTATAGAAATCAATAATTTCTTCATTTGTCCACTGCGATGGGTCTGCTGTATTTTCGGGTGCAGCTGTTGTGCTTTCCGTGGCTTCATTTACGGTTGTTGAAGGTCTGCTTTCGGCTTCATCCGATGTTTTTTCCGTATCTGATTCCTCAAAGGTATTTTCAAGCGCCGAGGTTTGCGAAAATGAATCTGTTTCGGGCGGCAATTCCGTTTTTTTGCTGCCGTCATTACATGCGGCGAACAATAAAAGCATAATCATAGCCGTTAAAAGTGCAACTGTTTTTTTCATAGCAACTCTCCTAAATGCATTTTATATAATTATCTTATAGCATCAGGAAGTTAAAGTCAATGCATGTTTTAAAATCAACGTGTATTAAAGTTTCAATCTGCAATAAAATGAATCCCGAGCGCGCCTCTTGCGCTGTGCAGGCTTATCATGCATCCCGTAAAAGCTGTTATAATCTGTTTGAACCCTTTATCTTTCAGCATTTCTTCTATCGAAGCAAGTTGGGCGGAATCTACCCCCGAATGATAAATGAACGCTGACGAGAAATCTATTTTTTCATATTTTCCAAGTTGTTCGCTCACATATTGAGCGCGGACTTCCTTGGCTTTGCCGCGATATTTTTTTGTAACTTCAATCCTGCCGTTTTCCATCGCAGCGCAGGGTTTGACGGAAAGCAGGCTTGCCCCGAAAGCCGCTGCTGCCGAGCATCTTCCCGAACGGCGCAAAAAATCTATGCTGTCCAGAACATAGCTCACTCTTGCCGAAGGAACAAGCGAAGAAAGGCGGGAAAATATCTCCTGCGCGCTCTTTCCGCCGTCGCGCATTTCGCACGCTTTGATTGCAAGCAGAGCAATTCCGCCCGCAAGATTGCGAGTATCTAAAACATAAACATTTTCAAGCATCGATGCCGCCATTTTTGCGTTTCGGAAGGTTGATGACAGTTCCGAGCAAAAAGAAAGGTGAACAACCGCTCCCCCATCCTGCAAGAGTGTTTCAAAAAAATCGGTGTATTCTCCGGGAGAAACCGCGGAGGTTTTCGGGATTTTTCCCGTTTTGTCAACAAAATCAAAAATTTCCTGCGCCGTAATATCAACGCTGTCCCTTCTTGCCATGCCGTCAACTATAACATACATGGGCATTATTCTTATTCCGTATCTGTCCGCAACATTCTTCGGCAAATCCGCCGCGCTGTCCGCTGTTATAATAACCTGCTTCAAAAAAATCACTCCATTCTCGTTTATACAATTGCCTGTTGAGGAATTTTTATGCAAAGCTCTTGCTTTAAATCTAAAATATGATAAGATATAAGAAAAGCATAAAAAACCAAAGCAGGTGAAAATATGAAAGCTAAAATTACCCTTGCCAAAGAATTCAGAATAGGCGATATCGACAAACGCATTTACGGCTCATTCATCGAGCATCTCGGAAGAGCTGTTTACGGCGGCATATATGAGCCCGGCCATCCGACGGCAGATGAAAACGGCCTTCGACAAGATGTTATTGATTTGGTTAAGAAGCTCAACGTTCCCATTGTTCGCTATCCCGGCGGCAATTTTGTTTCCGGCTATAATTGGGAGGACGGTGTAGGCCCTGTTGAAAGCAGACCCAAAAGGCTTGACCTTGCATGGGGCACAACCGAGCCCAACACCTTCGGCACCAACGAGTTCATGAATTGGTGCAAAAAAGCAAATGCAGAATGCATGATGGCTGTCAATCTCGGCACAAGAGGCGCAGACGAAGCAAGAAATCTTGTTGAATACTGCAATCACAAGTCGGGCACTTACTGGTCTGATTTAAGAAGAAGCCACGGCGTTGAAGAACCCCATAATATCAAGCTCTGGTGCCTTGGCAACGAAATGGACGGCGGCTGGCAGATGGGCGCAAAAACTGCGGTTGAATACGGCAGAGCAGCCCTTGAAGCTTCAAAGGTCATGAAATGGACTTCGCCCGGAATTGAAACCGTTCTTTGCGGTTCTTCAAGCAGAAATATGAGCACCTTCGGCAAATGGGAAGCCGAAAGCCTTGAAATCGCTTATGACAGCATCGACTATGTTTCGCTGCATCAATACTACGGCAACCACGACGACGATGTTATGAGCTTCCTTGCAAGAAGCCTTGAGGTTGATGATTTTATATATTCAATCATCTGCACCTGCGATTATGTGAAGGCAAGAAAGCGTTCAAAGAAAACGATCAACCTTTCGTTTGACGAATGGAATGTTTGGTATCACTCAAACAATGCGCCTTATAAAAAATGGAGCATGGCCCCCGCACTTCTTGAGGATATTTACAACTTTGAGGACGCACTCCTTGTAGGCTCACTTCTCATAACCCTTCTTCGCCATTGCGACAGAGTTAAAATTGCCTGCCTTGCTCAGCTTGTTAACGTTATTGCTCCCATTTTTACCAAAACAGGCGGCGGAGTGTTTGAGCAGACAACATATTTCCCGTTCATGCATCTTTCAAACTACGGCAGAGGCAGCGCTCTTCTTCCGCTTATTGACTGCCCCAAATATGACTGCAAGGCATTCACCGACGTTCCTTACATTGAATCAATCGCTACTTATGACGAAGAGAATGAAGAAATGGCAATTTTCTGCGTTAACAAGAGCCTTGACGAAAGCGTTGTTCTTGACGTTAACCTCATGGATTTCGGCGGCTACAAGCCCTGCGAATTCATTTCAATGGACGGCTATCACAGAAAAGATGAAAACGCCTTTGACAACATCAAGGTTAAGCCTCACAACAATCCTGTTCCCGCTCTTGACGGCTCCAACCTTGAGGTTGAGCTTAAGCCCTTCAGCTGGAATGTAATCAGACTTAAAAAAGCTAATTAAAAATCAGGCCGTAAAAATTTTCAAAAGATTTTTACGGCTTTATTTTTATTACTTAATTGACATAATCGTTTGGCACATTTATAATAATTAATAATATATTTACCAAAAGCAGGTGAACAGATGCTTTATATCGGAATTGATTTGGGAACTTCGGCAGTCAAGCTTCTGCTTGTTGACCAAAACGGCAAAATCCTTAATGAAGTTTCAAAAGAATATCCTGTTTTTTATCCCCGTACCGGCTGGTCAGAGCAAAACCCTGAGGATTGGCGCAAAGCGGTTATTGAAGGCATAAAAGAACTGACCGAAAATGCCGACAAATCGGCTGTTGCGGGAATCGGCTGCGGCGGTCAGATGCACGGTCTTGTTGTTCTTGACGAAAAAGATGAGGTCATCCGCCCTGCAGTTCTCTGGAACGACGGAAGAACGGCGGCGCAGGTTGACTACCTTAACAACTCGGTCGGAACCGATGTTCTCTCCGAATGCACGGCCAACATTGCTTTTGCGGGATTCACCGCTCCGAAACTGCTGTGGATGAGAGAAAACGAGCCTGAGCTTTTTGCAAAAATCAAAAAAATAATGCTCCCGAAGGACTATATAAATTATATCCTCACAGGTGTTCATTCAACCGATTATTCAGATGCTTCGGGCATGCTGCTGCTCGATGTTAAAAACAAATGCTGGTCCCGTAAGATGCTGGATATATGCGGTGTAAAGGATGAACAGATGCCGAAGCTTTTTGAAAGCTTTGAGATTATCGGAGAATTGAAAAAAGAAACAGCCGATGAGCTTGGCTTCGGCAACGCTGTCAAGGTTGTTGCAGGCGCAGGCGACAATGCGGCAGCTGCAGTCGGCACAGGCACTCTCGGCGGCGGCAAATGCAACATCTCGCTCGGCACATCGGGAACAATCTTTATTTCGGACACTTCCTTTAAAGTTGACACAAACAACGCACTCCACGCGTTTGCGCATGCGGACGGCAACTATCATCTCATGGGATGCATGCTTTCGGCGGCTTCCTGCAACAAATGGTTCATGGATGAAATCCTGCGTGACGGCGATTATTCTGCCATCCAGTCCGAAATCACAGATGAGCGACTCGGCAGAAACAGAGTATATTTCCTGCCCTATCTCATGGGAGAAAGAAGCCCGATAAATGACACCGACGCAAGAGGCGTGTTCATCGGAATGTCGGCTGATACAACAAGGAGCGATATGCTGCAGGCCGTTCTGGAGGGCGTAGCCTTTGCAATCCGCGACAGCCTTGAGGTTGCAAAAGCTCTCGGAATTCAGATTGAACGCAGCAACATCTGTGGCGGCGGAGCAAAAAGCCCGCTTTGGAAAAAGATTATGGCAAACATCCTCGGAATTCCGCTTGATACGGTCAAAACCGAGCAAGGCCCCGGCTACGGCGGAGCAATTCTTGCAATGGCAGGCTGCGGGGAATACAAAACCGTGAGCGATGCCTGCGATAAGCTTGTTGAAATATCCGAAACGGTTTTGCCGGATGCAAAGCTTGTTGAGCTTTATGAAAAGCAATACCAAAAATTCAGAAAAATATATCCGTCACTCAAAGAAGTGTTTGCGGATTTAAATAAGGAGCAGTAAAATGAGCGAAATTTTTAAAAATATACCAAAAATTGCATACGAAGGCGCAAAGAGCAAAAATCCCCTTGCTTTTAAATTCTATGATGCAGAAAAAATAATAATGGGCAAGCCGATGAAGGAATATCTCCCGTTCGCAATGGCATGGTGGCATAATCTCGGCGCGGCAGGCACAGATATGTTCGGCAGAGACACCGCTGACAAATCCTTCGGCGCGGAAAAAGGCACAATGGAGCATGCAAAGGCAAAAGTTGACGCAGGCTTCGAATTCATGCAGAAGCTCGGCATTGAATATTTCTGCTTCCATGACGTTGACCTTGTTCCCGAGGACGAAGATATCAACGTAACAAACGCAAGGCTTGACGAAATCGCCGACTATATTCTCGGCAAAATGAGCGAAACCGGCATCAAGTGCCTTTGGGGAACCGCAAACATGTTTTCAAATCCCCGCTTCATGAACGGCGCAGGCAGCACAAACAGCGCAGAGGTATATTGCTTTGCCGCCGCTCAAATCAAAAAGGCTCTTGATTTAACAGTTAAATTCGGCGGAAAAGGCTATGTTTTCTGGGGCGGCAGAGAGGGCTATGAAACCCTTCTTAACACCGACATGAAGTTTGAGCAGGAAAACATCGCAAAGCTCATGCAGATGGCTGTTGACTACGGCAGAAAAATCGGATTCACAGGTGATTTCTATATTGAACCCAAGCCGAAGGAGCCGATGCAGCATCAGTATGATTTCGATGCCGCAACCGCAATCGGATTCCTGCGCCAATACGGTCTTGACAAGGATTTCAAAATGAACATTGAGGCAAACCATGCCACTCTTGCGGGCCATACCTTCCAGCATGAGCTGAGAGTATCCGCAATCAACGGCATGCTCGGCAGCATTGATGCCAACCAGGGCGACTATCTTCTCGGCTGGGACACAGATGAATTCCCCTTTGATGTTTATGAAGCAACAATGTGCATGTATGAAGTTATAAAAGCCGGCGGTCTCACCGGCGGATTTAACTTTGACGCAAAGTGCCGCAGACCGAGCAACACCTATGAGGACATGTTTGAAAGCTACATTCTCGGCATGGATACCTTCGCTCTCGGCCTTATCAAAGCAGCTGAAATCATTGAGGACGGCAGAATAGATGACTTCATCAAAAACAAGTATTCAAGCTTTGAAAGCGGAATCGGCGCAAAGATAGCATCCGGCGAAGCAACTCTTGAAGAGCTTGCAGCTCACGCTCAGACTCTCGGCAAAACCGCAACCCCCGATTCAGGCAAGCAGGAAAGGCTTGAAGGAATTTTAAACAGCATTCTTTTTTCATAAAAATCTGCATAAATAAAGAAACCCCTCCGTGCCGACTTCAATCGGGCGGAGGGATTTTTATGCCTTATTGTTTTTTATCCTTTTCTATGGTTTGCAGGAACTGATTTGCCATTGAAACGGCATTTCCTGCGCCGAGCTTTGAAGCAATGGTGCTGATTGGCTTGAGGGGGATTTTTCCGATGGTTTTAAGAATGGGCATGTCGTTATCAACCGTTATATTTGCATGGTTTTTGATAAGCCTCTGAACCTCGCTGTTAAAAATAATATCGCCGAGATTATCGTTGAGCGAAAGACTGTCCGGATTAATATCTTCGCTCGAATTGAACCAGTTGCGCACAAAGCTTTTGCACCCTTCGGGAAGAACATAATCGGGGTTGGGAATATCCGTTCCGTTAATCTTTATTTTATGGGTGAGCTTGCCCGCTTTTGCGGTGATAACATTCTCGCCCTCTTTTATAACTGCGTCGAATTCAAAAATCTTGTCAGCCGTCATCTCCTGCTTTTCGCCGTTGACGGTAAGAGCTACGGTGTCGCAGTTGGAATAAACCTTGATTTTTTGCTCTCCCGTAGGTCTGTCAACAAATCTTTCGCCCGCGATATGAACGAATTTTTCATCAGACCAATGTGCTTTGTAAGCATAAAAAGCATCTTTTTTGGTCTTGCGGTCAAAGGTAACAAGGCCCTTGTTGTTTCTGCCCCTTACGCCGCCTTCGTTGCGGATTGCAGAGCCGAAGTCAAACATATTCCAGACGTAAGAGCCCCAGAGCCATTCGCGCTCGGTAAGAGCCTTAATATAATGTTCATGATAAAGAGCCTGATATTCCTCGGTGTAATCTCCCTGAACAGGTGTTGCGGAATGAAGATTAGGCATGCCTTCTGCGCCGTATTCCGAGATGCAGAGCTTGATATTCGGCTTTTTCTCATGGAAATTATCAAGCCATTTATCAATGGCATCAACAGTTTGAACATACCAGCCGAAATATTGATTGTAGCCCAAAATATCGGGTATATCATTAAGTTTTGAATTCATTGAACTGAACGTTACCTGAGCCGTTGCGGTGGGCCTTGTTGAATCAAGCTGATGCGCGATTTTGTTAAGCTCGGCAATTCCTTCATGCACGCCGGAGCCTGCGCCGCCGATTGCAATTTCATTGGCAATGCTCCAGCAGAAGATTGAGGGGTGGTTAAAATTCTGCTTTATAAGCTCCTCAAGCATGAATTTTGCCTGATTCTGCTTTTTCTTGCTGAATCTTGAAATGACGGGAATTTCCGCCCAAACAAGAAAACCTGCCTCGTCGCAAAGGTCATAGAATTTTTCATCGTGCTGATAATGCGCAAGGCGAATTGAATTTGCGCCCACTTCCTTAATGAGTTCGATATCTTTTTTATGCTCTTCAATGGTGAGCGCGTTGCCGAGGCCTTCCCAGTCCTGATGCCTGGAAACACCTTTGATTTTAACCTGCTTTCCGTTAAGGAAGAAGCCTTTTTCGCTGTCAAAATAAAATTCACGAACACCGAAACGGTCGCTGACTTCATCAATTATTTCGCCGTCTTTTTTGAGCCTTGCAGTCATGGTGTAGAGATAAGGATTTTCCGTTCCGTCCCAGAAAATCGGGTTTTCAATAAAAAGCTTAACGGCATCGGTGTCGGCAGAAACCTCTTCTTTTGCAACCTCATTGCCGTCAGCATCGGTAATAACAAACTCCTTTGTCAGACCCATGCAGCTGCCTTCAATAAGACTTTTAACAAAAACTCTGCCGTCAGCCTTGGGGGTTATATACATGCCGCAGAGGCTCATATCAAGCAGCGAAAAGTGAGACTGCGCAACATCGCAAATGATGTTGACATCTCTGTAAATACCGCCGTAGAATGTGAAATCCGCCATTTGAGGATAGAGAAATTCATTTTCGCTGTTATCAACAATAATTCGGATTTTGTTTTCGTCGGGATTAAGAAAATCGGTTATTTCAAAACGGAACATCGCATATCCGTTTTCGTGGCTGCCGATATAAATGCCGTTTATATACACCTCGCAAACCGTGTTTGCGCCGTTGATTTCAAGATAAACCCTGCCGTCATAGAACGGAATGGTTTTTTCATAAACACATCTGCCTCTGTAATAGCTTTCCTCCGCGCCCTGACCGTCAAGAGCGTTCCATGTGTGGGGCAGAGAAATCTGTGTTATTTCGCCGTCTTTGATGAAAGACCAGCCATTATTGATATTGATTGTTTTTCTCATTTTTATCACCTTTGCTTTCCCTTAATTTGCAAATCTCTGTTATTTATTATATCATCATATTTTTTAAAATCAAGTATAGTGAACCAACCCTCTGTTTCAACCTATATAAAAAGCCTTCCGCCGAAACGGAAGGCTTTCAATTCAACCTATGCAGAAATTATGCTTTCTTTGTTGCCTTTTTAATAACAAGAAGTGTTGCGATTGTGAGAACAATGCCGATGGGAAGCGCAACGATTGCAAGGCCTGATTTTGCAAGAAGGCCTGCAATAATATATGTTACAAACGAAATTCCCGCAACTGTGAAAGCATAGGGAAGCTGAGTTGAAACGTGGTTGATGTGGTTGCACTGAGCGCCTGCGGAAGCCATGATTGTTGTGTCAGAAATGGGTGAGCAGTGGTCGCCGCAAACTGCGCCTGCCATACATGCAGAAATAGAAACTATCATAAGGGGATTGGTTGCTTCAAATACGCTGAGAACGATGGGGATAAGAATGCCGAAGGTTCCCCATGATGTGCCTGTTGCAAAAGAAAGACCAACAGCAATAAGGAAGATAATTGCGGGAAGAAGTGCCTGAAGTGCGCCTGCGCTGCCTTCAACAAGCTGTGAAATATAAATCTTTGCGCCGAGGCTGTCTGTCATAGCCTTAAGAGTCCATGCGCATGTGAGAATAAGGATAGCGGGAACCATTGCTTTGAATCCGTCGGGAAGAGAAGCCATGATATCCTTGAAGCTGATAACTCTTCTGATGAGGAAATAAACAATTGCAAATACGATTGCGATTGCCGAGCCGATAACAAGGCCGACGGAAGCATCGGAATTCGAGAATGCATCAATGAAGCTTTCGCCGCTGAAGAATCCGCCAGAGTAAATCATACCGATAACGCATGTGATAATGAGAACGACAACGGGAAGAACAAGGTCAATAACCTTACCCTTGGGGTTGATGTCAGCATCATCGTTTGCAACGCGGTCACCGCTTGTGAAGATATCACCCTTTTCGAGAGCATTTCTTTCATGAAGCTTCATCGGGCCGTAATCAACTTTTGCAATTGCAAGAATAACCATCATAAGAATGGTGAAAAGTGCGTAGAAGTTATAGGGAATTGCCTGAACGAAAAGGCTGATACCGCTTTCTGCGCCTGCGCCTCTTGCAAAGCCTGCAACTGCTGCTGCCCATGAAGAAATAGGAGCAATAATGCAAATGGGAGCTGCAGTAGCATCAATAAGATAAGAAAGCTTTGCTCTTGAAACCTTCTTTTCGTCACATACGGGTCTCATAACCGAGCCGACTGTGAGGCAGTTGAAATAGTCATCAATGAAGATAAGGCAGCCGAGAAGGATGGTTGCAAGCTGTGCGCCTACTCTTGACTTTATATGCTTTGATGCCCAGCGTCCGAATGCAGCTGAGCCGCCTGCTTTGTTCATGAGTGAAACAAGCATTCCGAGAAGAACAAGGAAGATGATGATGCCCATGTTGTAGCTGTCTGAAAGGCTTGCAACGAAGCCGTCGAAAAGAACATGGTTAACAGCCGTTTCAAAGTTGCCGCCTGCGAAGATGAAGCCGCCGGCAACAATACCGATAATAAGCGAGGAATAAACTTCCTTTGTGATGAGTGCAAGAACAATTGCGATAACGGGAGGAACAAGTGCCCATACCGTTGCATATTTGCTTATGCTCTCACGAACCTTTGCGATAGCCTGCTCAATATGAGCCTTGAAACCAGCATCGTTTGTAAGGTTGTCTGCGTAGTTATCAACGTATTCGTGAGCAGAGTCGCCGTCAGCAAGGTCATAATCATAAACTTCGCCGTCAACGTCAACCGAAAATACAGTTGATTCAGAAGCCTGAACGTCACCGGTAGTCATAAGAACCACTGCTTCACCGTCAGCAACGGGAGCTGCGCCGTCTTCTGTTGCAATTCCGAATGCGGAAAAGCTGAACATTGCGCCGAGAAGAGCGATGATAATGCAAATCGCCGCAAACTTTCTCTTGTTTGTCATTAGAATACCTCCAAAAAAATAAGCTCCGATATACAACACGGCTGCATATCGAAGCAAAAAATCAATGCTATATCAAAGATTTTCTGATAGCGCTCCACAACCGTGACAGTACGCTGCATATTTTGCAGCGTCCCAGCAAATGCCGCCTCGGGCAAGCATGCATTCACTTCGGCAAAAGCTCCTTTCATCCTCCGTGATTTCCCTTCGCATGAGAATTACTCTTAGCTTTCGCACCTCTATCTCTTTGATATTAACCTATACTTATTTTTTTGTCAAGGAAAAATTAACGGTTTTTTAACAAATATCCTATCCTTTCGCTCAAATTCGCCAACTCCTGCATTGTCATGCCCTCTGCACGCACAGCAGGGGGAAAACCGCATTCTTCAATAGCTCTGATAACAACATCTTTTGGGAATCCCGTGCCTGCGCTTATGGCATTTGATGCGGTTTTTCTGCGCTGGCCGAAGGCTGCATGAACAATTTTGAAAAACAGCTCTTCGTTTGTTATTTCTATTTCGGGGGCTTTGCGTATATCCATGCGAATAACGCTGCTGTCAACCTTGGGTGCGGGCATAAAAGAGCCTGCGGAAACGTCAAAAAGCTTTTCTGCTTTAGCATAATAATCAACCGCAACCGTAACCGCGCCCGAAAGGCGGCTGCCCACGGGAGCGCAAAGCCTTTGCGCTGCCTCCTTTTGAACCATAACGGTTATTGCCTCAATCGGAAGCCTGCTTTCAAGCAGAGCCATGATTACGGGCGATGTGATATAATAGGGCAGATTAGCGCAAACATAAACGGGCATGCCGTCAAATTTTTCTTTAATCAGTGCCGCAAGGTCTGTTTTCAGCACATCCTGATTGATTATTTCGATGTTGTCAAAATCCTTTAACGTTTCATCAAGAATCGGCAAAAGCTTTGTGTCGATTTCGATAACCACAACTTTTTTTGCGCGCTTGGCAAGCTCGGCGGTTAAAACACCGATGCCCGCGCCTATTTCAATAACTCCGCTGTTCTCATCAATTCCGCTTTCTTCCGCCATTCGCGGGCAGATTGCGGGGTTGATGATAAAATTCTGCCCGAGAGCCTTTGAAAAGTGAAAGCCGTGGCGGGCAAGAATATCTTTAATTGTTGAAACATCGGTTAATTTATACATCACAGCAACCTCGTATCGTTAATAATAAGCTCAAAATCGCAGCCTAAAAATTCGGCAGCCTTTTTGCAAAGCACCATTCTTTCAAGAAATATTTCAAAATACTCCATAACAGGGCAAACGAGCGTGTCTATTTTAAGGGTAAGAGAAATCATTTTATTTTCTTTATCAACATCAAGCTTCGAACTGAAAACAGCATAGTTTACTCTGTCATGAATATCGTTGAAAACCGTGTTTTTGTTGCGCACTCTCGAAGTGCGCACATCGCTCTTATCAGCAAGAATCAGCGCAGCAGCAAGAGGCGTTACCGCAGCGGCCGTTTTTTCATCATGGTGACCGATGGCGGTTGCTATTTTTATAACCTCATCGAACGAAAAATTCCTTGCACGCAGCAGTTCAAACGCAAGGAAAGCGCCGCTTTGGGCGTGATCGGTGCGGTTGATTGCGTTTCCGATATCATGCATAAGCCCTGCGATTTTTGCAAGCTCACATTCCCTTTCGTCATAGCCGAGCGAAGCAAGAATTCGGCTTGCGTCAGTTCCGGTTTTTACGCAATGGGCAACTCCGTGCTCCGTGTAGCCGATTGCTCCGAGAACATTGTTTGCAGCTTCAATATAGGCAAGAATTTCGCTGTCTTTCTTCAAATTTTCATAGCTTAACAAAAAACACACTTCCTTTTTCGGAAATATTGTTCAGACTTCCGTTGATTTTTTTCAAAATATATTTATAATATCATTAGATAGTTTTATTTCGGAGGGATATATATGTCAATTCTTGTTACAGGCGGCGCCGGATTCATCGGCTCGCACACTTGCGTGGAGCTTCTCAACGCGGGATATGATACTATTATACTCGATAATCTCTGCAACAGCAAGAGCGAAAGTGTAAAACGTATAAAAGAAATCACGGGAAAGGATGTTAAATTCTACGAATGCGATATCCGCGACCGCGAAGGGCTCGACAAAGTTTTTGCCGAGAATAAGATTGATGCGGTTATTCATTTTGCGGGTCTTAAGTGCGTTCCCGAAAGCATTTCCAATCCTTTGGATTATTATGATAATAACATCGGCGGCACGGTTACTCTTTGCGAAGCAATGAAAGATGCAGGCTGCAAAAAAATTGTTTTCAGCTCCTCTGCAACCGTTTACGGCAGCGAAAACCCCTCCCCTCTCAAAGAAGATATGCCCGAGGGCAAAACAACCAACCCTTACGGCACAACAAAGCTTTATATTGAAAGAGTTCTTAAAGACACCTGCGCATCAGACAGCGAGTGGAGCGCATGCCTGCTTCGCTATTTCAACCCCATCGG
>JAZRIG010000090.1:0-9227 GCA_045645145.1 Acutalibacteraceae bacterium | reverse complement strand
TTGTGGCTGTTAAGTCTGTATTCCTTGTGGAGATGAGCGCAGCCGGGCATGTCGCCGCCGACTCCGCGCATTGCGCCGTCAATGGAAAGAGTTATGTGGTTATCCTTAACAAGCTCATAAAGATGCTTTGCCTTGTCAAGCTTTTCGGGGGTGTAGTAGCCCAAGTTGAAGCCGAACGGAATATCCATGGCATCAATTCTGATTCCGAAGCCCGAATCATCGCTCACGCAGAGGCTTCTGACATCGGTTCTGTGGCCGTTTTCCTGAGGACGCATATATCTGTGTTCCAATTCGGCAACAGTCATTTCATGCTTTGCGATTTTGCCGCCTGTTTTTCTGTCAAGATATGTTTCATGCGGGCCTCTGCCGTACCATTCAACGTTTTCGAGAGTGCTCTTGATTCCCATTCGCATGCCGATTTTGAGCATCGGGAGAAGCAGACCCATTGCGCTGTGCTTAACGGTAACCTCGCCTGCGGGGGAGAAAAGATAGGTTGTTGAAACGCCTGCAACAAACGGAGCGTTCCACTTAACCTTAACCTCAACGCCCGACGGAGTTGAGCTTGCCTTTACGGAGCGGGCAACGGTCATTGCGGTTGTGCGCTTCCACTGATAAAGCGGATGAACTCCCGCAATCGGCGCTGCAAAGTTGAGATATTCTCTGTCATTATCTGTCAAAGCGCGGAAGAAGTCGGGGCGAAGGGGTGAGCCTTCCTCAATGATTTCGTTATCGCCGTATTTGAGTGACGCAAGTGCGCCGCCCGTGATTTTTGCGGTGAAGCCTTCGCCGACAATGTTGATGTTTGAGCCGTATTTTGCAAATTTAAGCTCGCCCTTTGCAGGGTTGCGCTTTGCGGCAGGCGCTTCGCGCAGAACAATCTGGCAGAAGTTATGCTCAAAGCCTGCTTTTGCCCAGGCCTTGTCAACATTGAGGATGAACGAAACGGTCAGAATAACCTCGCCCTCGGGATAATCCGCAAGGCTTAGCGGAAGCAGGATTTCCTTTTCGGTCAACGGAGCAATAACCTCGCCGATTTCGCCGCTCTTGACTTCATTGCCGTTAACGGCAAGGCTCCAGCAGATTTTATAATCCTCTGTGGAAATGAAAAGATTCTTGTTTTTGATTTTGATTTTGCCGTTGCGGCAGTCGCAGTCAACGGCTTCAAGGTTGGAATAAACCTTTTTAACCTCATAGTATGAGGGATGCGGCTTTCTGTCGGCAGAAATAATTCCGTTTGCGCAGAAATAATAGCTTGTCATGCCCTCTTTGAAGTCGCCGCCGTAAAGCCATTTTTCAACGCCGTCCTCAACCTTGCGGAGCGACTGGTCAACATAGTCCCAGATAAAGCCGCCGCACATGTGGTCGAAATTCTCAAAATCGTCAACATATTCCTTGAAGTTGCCAAGGCTGTTTTCCATGGCGTGGGCATATTCGCAATAGATTACGGGGTGGGTTTTATAAACCTCGGCGGGGATGGGCTTGTTATCCGCCGCAAGAGCGTTTGCAACGTTTTCGTAGGGGCTGATTTTAAGCTCCTCCTGCTTGCGCATGCTTTCAACAACATATTCAACGGGATACATTCTGCTGATGAAATCGCTCTTTGTGAAGTCGAAATCGCCTTCGTAATGAATGGGTCTTGATTTATCAAGCGCAAGAATTGCGTTTTTCTCATGCATGAAGTTTTCGCCGTCACCCGCCTCATTGCCGAGCGACCAGAAGCAAACGCAGGCATGGTTTCTGTCACGCAGAACCATTCTCTCCGCCCTGTCCTCAACAGCCTCTTTGAATTCAAGGTTGTCGCCTGGGCAGTTTTTGCGGCGCACACCGTGGGATTCAACATCCGCCTCGTCCATAACATAGAAACCGAGCTCGTCGCAAAGGTCATAGAAAATTTCGGCGTCGGGGTAGTGGCTTGTTCTGATGGCGTTGATATTCGCCTGCTTCATCAGATGAAGATCCTGATAATATCTTTCAAGAGGAACAACCCAGCCGTTGTCGGGGTCAAAGTCGTGGCGGTTAACGCCCTTGATGATAACTCTTTTGCCGTTCATATAGAGAACGTTGCCCTTGATTTCAACCTTTTTGAAGCCGATTTTGATGCACTTGACGGAAAGAACCTTTCTGCCGATTCTCAGCGCAAGAACAAGCTTGTAAAGATTCGGCTCCTCTGCCGACCAGGCACGAACGTTTTCTTCAATATAATTGAAGTTAAGAACGGTTTTTCCGCTTTCAACGTTAATTTTTTCAATGGCAATCTTCTTGGGCTTGCCGTTATCAATTAATGCCGCCTCAAGAGTGCAGACCTGAGCCTCGCCGTAGTTGTTGAGGGTCACTTCAAGGTCAAGCACGCCGTTTTTATAAGTTTCGTCAAGAGAAGCATCTGCAAAGAAATCGCGGATGCAGAGCTTTTCCTCGGCATAAACATAAACATCCCTGTAAATGCCGCAAAGGAACCACATGTCCTGGTCCTCAAGATATGTTCCGTCCGTGTAGCGGTAAACCTCAACCGTGATTTGGTTAATGCCAACCTTAACATGGTCTGTTATTCTGAACTCGGCAGGGGTCATTGAGCCTTGAGAATAGCCGACGTATTTTCCGTTTATATAAAGGTAAAAACCTGCTTTAACAGCGCCGAAATGAATGAAAATTTCCTTGCCGTCAAAGGTTTCGGGGACCTCAAATTCGCGGCGGTAAACGCCGATTTCATTAAGATTATGATTGATTTTGGGGATTTCGCCCTTTACGGTTGAAATTGCGGCAGGATAGCTGTTGCAAAGATAAATGGGTTTGCCGTAGCCCTTAAGCTGCCAGAGGGAGGGAACCTCGATATCGTCCCAGTCGGAATCATCGAAGCCGTCCGCAAAATAATCGGTTCTCAAATCGTCAACGCCCTGCTGCCACCAGAACTTCCATGTTCCGTTGAGCGAGAATTTGAGGGGGGCATCCGCGCCGTCAACAGCATCCTTGACGGTGAGGCGGGGAAGGGCGGTGTTGTGGCCGTCCTCTTTATTTTCCTTAATAATATAAGGATTTTCCCAATATTTCAGTTCGGTCATTTTTATCATCCTTTCACGCGGATAAATATATACATAAACATAATATCATAAAAAAAAGCTTTTGTCTACAATCAGACAAAAGCTTATGGGTAAAAAAATAGCCGCCCTTTTGGGCAGCTAAATAAAAGTGTCGGCGTCGACCTATCTTCCCGGGCCGCTTCCAGCCAAGTATTTTCGGCACTGTTGAGCTTAACTACCGTGTTCGGGATGGGAACGGGTGGACCCTCAACGTCATCAACACCGACTAAAAAAACGCAACGGCGTTTTTTGAATGCTTGATGATTATATACTAAGCAAATCGTTTTGTCAATAGTTTTTTTAAAAAATTTTTGATTTTTTCGACAAAATAAGATTTTTCTGTTTTTTACGGGATTCACGGAGAAAAAGTGTATTGACAACAAAGGCAAAATTTGATTAAATTATTATATTATAATGTATGGAGGCTTTGAAATGAAATCACTCAAAAAAGCATTAAGCGTTGTTCTCAGCATTATGCTTGTTATGCCCTTCGGCATTCTTTGCACGGCATCGGCAGCAAATGCGGACTACAAAATTGTTTCTCCCTATGCAGATGTTGTTTGGGAGGGCGAAAATGCCTGGGGAGCATATAAAGGCTCTCTTCACTCACACACAACCTACAGCGATGCGGATGACACTCTCTCCGTTATGGTTAAAGAGGCTTACAATCAGGATTATGATTTCCTTGCAATTTCCGACCACGGCTTAACCGGCGTTGAATGGAACAAGGCGCCCGCACTTCACCCTCTTTATTTATATCAGCTGATTATTGACAACCCCTTTGTGCATCTGACCGACGAGGAATATGAAGCCATTCAAAACGGCACATATCCTCTTTATGACGGCACGGTAAGAAACAAGAAGATGGTTGCCGTTCTCGGTGCAAACGAGTTTAACAACCTTTCGCTCACAAAGAACCATGTTAACGGCTATTTTCTTGGCTCCTACGATGGCTTCGGATTCCCCGGCGCGGAAAACGAGCTTGGCTATGAGCAGGCTCTTGACTATATCGAAAAGCACGGCGGCCTTTCCCACATCGACCATCCCGGCGACTGGCTCGGTTCAAACTCCAACCCCGAAGTTGTTAGCGACCCTGAAACCATCAAATTCTTCGGCGACCTTATTCTCAAATATGATTCATGCCTCGGCACCGAGGTTTTCAACGAGAGAAACGGCACAACAGGCTATGACAGAATCCTTTGGGATAATCTTCTTATGTATACCCTCCCCTAAGGCAAAAACGTTATCGGCTTCAGCAACACCGACGCTCACCACACCGGCACGGTTGACACCTCCTACAGCATCTTTATGATGAAGGAGAATAACGTTGAAAACATTAAGGAAACCATGCAGAGCGGCGCATTCTTCATGGTTACAAGAAAGCTTCGTCCCAACGATAAAATAGGCCCTGACGCGGAAATCGATGTGGCAAACACAGATAAACCCATCCCCATGTTCACAAAGCTCACCGTTGACGGCCACAAGATAACCGTTTCCGCAAAAGAAACCGACAAGATTCAGTGGATTGCAAACGGCAAGGTTATTGACACCAACAAAGTTAACGGCACAGGCACCGTAACTCTTGACCTTGATACAGTTGAGAGAACAGAGGGATTAGAGGATTTACAGTATGTCCGCGTTGAGCTTTTCGGTGAAGGCGGCCTCTGCCTTTCACAGGCGCTTGTT
Source organism: Acutalibacteraceae bacterium (assembly GCA_045645145.1). GTDB lineage: Bacteria > Bacillota > Clostridia > Oscillospirales > Acutalibacteraceae > CAG-177. The sequence continues at coordinate 4,467 of JAZRIG010000090.1, read as the reverse complement.
ATTGACGACGGCTCCGAGGATCTCAATTTTGAAGAGGAAATAAATATTGCTGAAAAGCTTATTGATATTTTCCGCGGCACAAAGCTCTACACACTCTTCTCCGAGCTTATCAAATTGATTAAAGGCCAATAATAATATTGTATATATAAGATAACGCACCGTTGGTTTGATTCCAACGGTGCGTTTGTTCTTATTATTGTATTAATTAGCTAAGCTCGGGAATGAATGCGTTGTGAACAGCTTCAACAGCCTTGTCGCCGTCCTTAACATCAATGAGAACGGAAATCTTGATTTCGCTGGTAGCAATCATCTGGATGTTGATGTCTGCCTCAAAAAGAGCCTCAAACATCTTTGCTGCGATGCCGGGGTGGGATTCCATGCCTGCGCCAACAACGGAAACCTTTGCAACGTCTGTGTCGCAAACGATTTCAAGGCCTGCAACAAGGTCAAGGTTTTTGAGAACCTCAAGGGTGTCCTCAAGATGTGACTTTGTTGTGGTGAAGGTGATGTCCTTTGTGTCGCCTCTGCCGACTGACTGAAGAATGATGTCAACGTTAACGTTCTTTGCGGCAAGCTTACCGAAAATTTTATAAGCGATTCCGGGAACGTTGGGAACGCCGATTATTGAAATACGGGCAACGTCCGTATCTTTAGTAACTCCTCTGACAAGCATTTTTTCCATGTTTGCTACCTCCTTAACAATGGTGCCGGGTGCGCGCACAAGGCTTGAAAGCACCTCAAGTTTAACATTATATTTCTTAGCCATTTCAACCGAACGGTTGTTGAGAACCTGAGCGCCGAGAGTTGCAAGCTCAAGCATTTCGTCATAAGTGATTTCGCTCAGCTTGATTGCGCCCTTGATTTTTCTGGGGTCGGCGGTGTAAACGCCTTCAACGTCGGTGAAAATCTGGCAGCGGACAGCGTGCATTGATGCAGCGATGGCAACGGCGCTTGTGTCTGAGCCGCCGCGGCCGAGAGTTGTTATGTCGTCATATTTGTTAAGGCCCTGGAAGCCTGCAACGATAACGATGTTTTTCTTTGCAATTTCCATCTTGATGCGCTCTGCATTAACCTTTTTGATTCTTGCGGAGCCGTAAGATGAATTGGTGGAAAAGCCTGCCTGCCAGCCGAGAAGCGAGCATGCGGGATAGCCGAGGCTTTCGATAGCCATGGCAAGAAGTGAAATTGAAATCTGCTCGCCCGAGGAGAGGAGCATATCCATCTCTCTTTTTGATGCGTTGGGATTGATTTCCTTAGCTTTTTCGATAAGGTCGTCGGTTGTGTCACCCTGAGCGGAAACAACAACAACAACGTCGTTGCCCTGCTTATAGGTGTCCGTAACAATCCTTGCAACATTCATAACTCTTTCGGCATTGGCAACGGAGCTGCCGCCGAACTTCTGAACAATTAAACCCATAGTTTACCTCCGATTAATAATCGGTTATGCGGATAACCGACTCGATTTTTGCATCTTTAACAAGCGCAAGCTTTTCCGCAAGCTCCTTTTCGGAAAGGAGAGCGGTTACAAAAGCGAGCTCGCCGTCGGGAGCATTCTCTCTGACAAGCATTTTAACTTCGCCGAAAAGGCTGTTGAAATGAGCCAGAGCTGCAGCTGCGTTTTCGGTTGTTGCTCTGATATAGAAAGCTGTAACGTTTTCTTCAAAATCTGCAACATAGCCGGGCTCGCTGTCCTGCCAGCCGAAGAACTTTTTGCGCTGAATGTGCCTTGCGCAGTCAATAACGTCAGCAACAACGGCGCTGGCGGTGGGCATTTTGCCTGCACCCTTGCCGTAGAAAACAACGTCACCGATTGCGTCGCCGCGAACGAGGATGGCGTTGAAAACGTCATCAACCGTTGCAAGCTGGCTGTGATTCTGAACAAAAGCGGGTGAAACCATAACGGAAACCTTGCCGCTATCAAGTATTTTTGCCTTTGCAATGAGTTTTATAACTCCGCCCCATGCGCGGGCATAGTCAACGTCTGCAAGGTCAATTTTACGGATGCCCTCTGTATGAACGGATTCGGGATAAACGTGCTTGCCGAAGCAGAGAGCGGCGAGAATGCAGATTTTTCTGCATGCATCGTGGCCGTCAACGTCAGCAGAAGGGTCACGCTCCGCATAGCCGTTTTTCTGAGCAAGAAGAAGAGCCTCGTCAAAGGTCATTCCGTCATTTATCATTTTAGTCAGGATGAAATTGGTTGTGCCGTTAAGTATACCTGCAATTTCGTTTATGTCGTTTGCGGCAAGGCACTGGCTGATCGGGCGGATAATGGGGATGCCGCCGCCGACGCTTGCCTCAAAAAGGAAGTTAACGTTATTTTCGTCCGCAACCTTGAGAAGCTCGCAGCCCTTTGCGGCAACAAGCTCTTTGTTGGAGGTAACAACGTTTTTGCCTGCCTTGAGGCTTGCAAGAACATATTCATAAGCGGGATGAAGGCCGCCCATGGTTTCAACAACAATCTTAACTTCGTCATCCTCAACGATTTTTGAAAAATCGGTTACAAGAAGATGCTCGTAAGGGTCGCCGGGGAAAGTCCTGCGGTCAAGAATATATTTAAGCTGCATATCGCTCTGCATGCTTTTTTTAACGATATGCTCGTGGTTTTTGTTCAGCAGGGTTGCAACGCCCGAACCGACCACGCCGTAGCCCATAATGGCAACATACATGCAAACTCGCTCCTTTATAGTGTAAACTTTTACTCATTTTTGCATTGTTAAAAAAGATTTTAACATATATTTTCAAATTAATAAAGAGATATTTTAAACTTTTTGAATTTTTTATGTATTTTTTATTGAAGTAATTGCCTTTTTGGTTAAATTAGTGTAGAATATTCCAAAAATAAAGTTTGCAAAGGTCCTGAAAAAGGGGGAAAACAGATGGAGCTTACAAACAAAAGAAGGGCAACATTAATAAATCTGGTTTATTATGTGTTCGTAATAGCGCTGTTTTATCTTTTCATGAAATACGCTTTCGGGTTGGTTTCTCCGTTCATAGTCGCGTTTGCGATTGCGATGTTTCTGCAGAAGCCTATCAGAGCGATTTCCAAAAAAACAAAGATTAAAAAGGGCGTTATAGGCGCGGTGTCTGTGTTGCTTATCATTTCGCTGATTGTTACCGCTGTTGTGTTTGTCGGCTACAGACTTGTGCTTGAATTCAAAGGGCTCGGCGAATATCTTATGTCGCTTGTTGACGATTTGCCGAGGCTGATTCAAAGCGCAGAGGCATGGATTCTTGACAAAATCACTTTCCTGCCCGATTCTGTTGAAAAAACCGCTTCCGATGCAATAAGCGGAATTGCTGACAATCTTTTGCTTGCAACTCAGGAGGATATGCCTCAGGCTTCGGTTGATGCGCCCGTTATTTTTGGCGGAATAGATTTTTCAACCATTGCAACGCCGCTCGGAGGCCTGCTTTCAACCGCAATGCAGATACCCACGATTTTCACGGCAGTCCTCATAGGTATAATAGCATGTTTCTTCTTAACTTGTGACTATGACGGCTTTACAAAAATGATAAAAGAGAATCTTTCCGAGGAGCATGAGAAGGCTTTGGTCAGAACAAAGAGGCTGCTCGGCGATATTCTGGGCAAAATGCTCAAATCCTATGCCACGCTTATTTTTATCACTTTCTGTGAAGTTTCAATCGGACTTAATATACTAAAGCTTATCGGCGTTTACGAAGGCGGGTATATCATCGCAATTTCAATCTGCACCGCGATTGTTGACATTCTTCCCGTTCTCGGCACAGGCACAATCATGATTCCCTGGGCAATTTATAATCTGTTCACGGGCAACGTCGGGCTTGGAATCGGCCTGATTGTGCTTTACGCACTGATAACCGTTATCCGCCAGATTCTTGAACCCAGGCTTGTTGCAATGAACGTGGGCATTCATCCCGTTGTTACTCTTGCGGGAATGTATCTGGGCGTTCAGCTTTTCGGCTTTTTGGGTATCTTCATTCTTCCCATCACGTTTATTCTTGTTAAAGCGCTCAATGATGAAGGCATTGTTCATATCTGGGGCAAGGGAAGAGAAAAAGCAGAAACAATTAAATAGCATCGAACCGCTCTTGCTTTACGGCAAGGGCGGTTTTTTGAGCCATTTTGCATGAAAAACGCAAAAAAATCATAATTTATTCATAAAAAACACCAAAAAAGTAATTGAAAATGGAAAACTTTTGTGATATAATCCTATACAATATGTTGATTATTTCAAAAAATAATTAATTTCCAGCCCAATGCGGAAGTTTGAGGGCATATACACCTAAGGAGGAATTTCTTTGAAAGCTTACAGCGCAAAAGACATCAGAAACATCGTTCTTGCCGGTCACGGCGGACGAGGCAAAACAACTCTTGCAGAGGCAATGCTTTACATTTCCAATGCAACAGACAGACTCGGCAGAGTTCCCGACGGCAACACCGTTATGGACTTTGACGCAGAAGAAAAAAGACGTAAGTGTTCAATT
>JAZRIG010000089.1:0-6451 GCA_045645145.1 Acutalibacteraceae bacterium | reverse complement strand
CATTCGGGTCTGCTCAGGCATATTTACATCAGAAAAGGCAGCGCAAGCGGCGAAATAATGGTTTGCGCCGTCATCAACGGCAAATCCCTGCCTGCGCAGGAAAAGCTGGTTGCCGCTTTGCTTGAAAAAGAAAAAGGAATTAAAAGCATTATTCTTAATATCAACCCCAAAGATACCAACGTTATCCTCGGCGAAAAATGCAAAACCCTTTGGGGCAGCGATTATATAACCGATATTCTCTGCGGCCTGAAATTCCGCATATCTCCCCTTTCGTTTTATCAGGTCAACCGCGACCAGGCGGAAAGGCTTTATAACAAAGCGGCTGAATACGCAGGGCTGACGGGCGGCGAAACCGTGATGGACCTTTATTGCGGCGCAGGCACAATCGGCCTTTCAATGGCAAAAAATGCAAAAGAAATCATCGGCGTTGAAATAGTTCCCGAAGCGGTTGAGGATGCAAAAATCAATGCAGAAATAAACGGAGTTAAAAACGCGCGTTTTATTTGCGGCGATGCGGCAAAGGCGGCGCAAATCCTCAAGGATGAAGGAATCCGCCCCGATGTTATAATTCTTGACCCGCCGAGAAAAGGCTGCAGCCCCGATATGATTGATATTGCGGCGCAGATGCAGCCCGAAAGAATCGTTTATGTTTCCTGTGACCCTGCAACCCTTGCGCGTGACTGCGGAGCTTTTGCCGAACTCGGCTATATCGCCGAAAAAGCAACACCCGTTGATATGTTCCCGAGAACAGGGCACGTCGAAACGGTTGTTCGGCTGACCCAACAAAAAGAATAATTTATAAGTAATTCCGCTGTCGGAGCAATTGCTTCGGCGGCGGATTTGTTTTTTGTGTCAGCGTTTTAAAAAAATAAAAAAAGTGTTGACAAAACCGAAAATCATCGCTATCATAGTATTCGTATCGAACGTTTGTTCGATAAAACGGCTTTAAAAAATATAATTTAAAGCAAAAACAAGACTCTTTTCTCTTATTTTTCACTATTTTGATAAACCAAAGGAGGTGACGCCATGTGCAAAAGATGCTGTCCGTTAGATACTGAAAGTTCTCTTTCGGAATTAAAGCATCAGGTGGAATATGCCAGAACGGTTTGTTCAGATCTTTTCAAAGCATATTCTTCCGAGAGGCCCGATGCCGAAGAACTTATTATTGAATATAAGACCGTTCGCACCAAGCTTTCGATGATGCTGGATTTCTTGTTTCAGGCAGAGCTTTGGTGCGACACACTTGAACAAAACATGTCTGAAGGAGGATAAATGGACACATACAGAGTAGATTTTAATTTGGCCGAGCCTTTTCCCGACGGAAAAAAGCTTGGAAAGATTGGCGAAAAAAATGCATCGCAGTTAATTATAACACCGCCTGCAAAAATGGCGGAAAATGAAGAAATAACCCATTATGTTGCCGCGTTTGCAACCGTTAAAGGCCCTGTGCGCACGCAGGCAATCCCCAAGGCGGAGCAGATAACCGTTGCGCTCACCAAAAAAATGACCGTCGGCGAGACGATGGCGTTTCAGCTTGAGGGAATCGACGCTCAGGGCGAGCTTGTTGTTAAAAGCGACCTTCTTTACGGCCTCACGTTTGATTTTTCGGTCAGCGATTGCCGTGAGAATGACGAAGAGGATGAAAATGAAGGCGGCGCAGCTGTTTTGCAAAATCTCAAAACGGTTGAGCTTTATTCCGCGGAAACGGGGATTTATGTTTTCCCGGATTATTCGTCAATCGGTGATATGCATGTTATTGCGGACTACGGCGTTTTCCCCGCAGGGATTGAGATTATCAGCATTGAGCTGATGTTTGATTCGGAAATACTTCCCAAGAAATGGATTGATATGAGGGATATGTTTGCCTATGCCCCTTACGGATTATTCATTTTGAATTATCACAGGTCGTTTGATATGCCGGACTATGAAGGAATCTGCCTTGCGGCGGCATATTGCCCGAAAAACAACCAGAATCCGTTCTATAAAGAGGTATCTTTGGAAACAAACTTTTTAGGGGCAAGGATTACTTATGTTGAAGAAGGCGGCAAAGAATAATGGAGCCTGAGATTATTGTTTCGCTCATTACGCTTTGCGGCTCGGCACTCGGCACCTTTGCGGGGATTGCGGTTAATTCAAAGCTCACGAATTATCGTATCGAGCAGCTTGAACGCAAGGTTGATAAGCACAACAGCGTTATTGAAAGAACGTTTAAGCTTGAAGAACACGTGAGTGCAATTGATTACATGATTAAGGAAGGGAAGAATGTATGAAAACCGATTGGAAAAGAAAGCTCACAAGCAGAAAGTTCTGGGCGGCGGTTGCAGGGTTTGTGACCCCTGTTATGCTTGCCTTCGGGGCTTCGGAAAGTGTGACAATGCAGGTTACAGCAATAATCATGGCGGGCGCGGCGGTTGTTGCATATATCATCGGCGAGGGCTTTGTTGATGCCTGCGGAAGGGAGGAATAATTCTGCCAAAAACAAGCACGGGATTGGTTGAATATGCAAAATGCCAGCTCGGCAGACCTTATTGGTACGGAACATTCGGAAACACGGCAACGCGCAGCCTGCTGGAGGCAAAGCAAAAGCAGTATCCGAAGCATTATCAGCACGGCAGAATGGAGCAGTATAAATCGGATTTAGGGCAGAGGGTTCATGACTGCGTGGGGCTCATCAAGGGCTATCTCTGGAGCGAATCGCCGTCGGCAAGCCCCGATTATAAAGCGTCACAGGATGTTTCGGCCAACGGTATGCTGAAAAAATGCACCGAAAGAGGAAGAATCGGAACAATGCCCGAAACACCGGGGGTTTTGGTGTTTATGCCGGGGCATGTGGGAGTTTATATCGGAAACGGCAGGGTTATAGAAGCCAGAGGCTTTAATTTCGGCGTTGTTGAAACGGCGCTCAAAAGCAGGAATTGGGAGAATTGGGGCAAATGCCCGTGGATTGAATATCCGTCAGGCAAAAACTATTTCAAAACCTGCGCTTATGACGAAACCTCCATTGTTGATGCGCTCAAATCAATCAAAGCAAACAGCGGCTTTGCCTACCGCAGAAAAATTGCCGAGGCAAACGGAATGCAAAACTATGTGGGCACGGCGAAGGAGAATATGAAGCTGCTTTCACTTCTTCGCCGCGGATTGCTGGTTAAGCCGTAAAATTTAATATTATTATTGCGGACAGGCGGTTTTCTTGATATAATTATCAAAAAGAAGGCCGCCTGTTTTTTTAAACAAGCATTGAAAAAACGGCCGGAATATGTTAATTTACAGATATAACCCTGAAAGGAGTTTTATATTATGACAAAAATAACCTTTATGGGTGCGGGAAGCACCGTGTTTGCAAGAAACGTTATCGGCGACTGCATGTGCACCCCCTGCCTTCGCGACAGCGTTATCGCTCTTTATGATATTGACGAGGAAAGGCTTGAAGACAGCTATATTATTCTGAGCGCAATCAATAAGAATATCAACGAAAACCGCTGCAAAATCGAGAAATACTGCGGCGTTGAAAACAGAAAAGAGGCTCTTCGCGGCGCAACCTTTGTTGTTAACGCAATCCAGGTTGGCCTTTATGACCCCTGCACCATAATCGACTTTGAGGTTCCCAAGAAATACGGCCTTCGCCAGACAATTGCCGACACTCTCGGCATCGGCGGCATCATGCGCGGCCTTCGCACAATCCCCGTTTTGCAGGATTTTGCAAACGATATGGAGGAGGTTTGCCCCGACGCATGGTTCCTCAACTACACAAACCCCATGGCTATCCTTTCGGGCTATATGCAGAGATACACCAAGGTTAAAACAATCGGCCTTTGCCACAGCGTTCAGTCCTGCACGAAGGATTTGTTTAACAAGCTTGGCATGGAAGATAAGCTTGAAGGCAGAAAAGAGCTTATCGCAGGCATTAACCACATGGGCTGGCTGCTTGAAGTTCAGGATAAGGACGGCAACGACCTTTATCCCGAAATCCGCAGAAGAGCTGCCGAAAAGAACGCAACACAGAAGCACGAGGACATGGTCAGATTTGAATATATCAAGAATTTCGGCTATTACTGCACAGAGTCCAGCGAGCATAACGCCGAATATAACTGCTTCTACATAAAGGATAAATATCCCGAGCTTATCGAAAGATATAACATTCCTCTTGACGAATATCCCCGCCGCTGTGTCAACCAGATTGCAGGCTGGAAGGCAGAGAAGGACAGAATCCTCGATAACGGCCAGATAACTCACGAGCGTTCGGGCGAATATGCTTCATATATTATGGAAGCTCTTGTTACGGGCAACACCTATAAAATCGGCGGCAACGTTCTTAACACGGGCCTTATTGATAACCTTCCCGCAGATGCCTGCGTTGAGGTTCCCTGCCTTATCGACGGCAACGGCATTCACCCCTGCCACGTCGGCAAGCTTCCCGTTCAGCTTGCGGCAATGAACATGACAAATATCAACGCTCAGCTTCTCACAATCAATGCCGCCGTTACAAAGAAGAGAGAGGATATCTACATGGCAGCCATGCTTGAGCCTCACACCGCAGCCGAGCTTTCCATTGACGATATCAAGGCAATGGTTGACGAGCTTATCGAAGCTCACGGCGAATACATGAAGGATTATAAATAAGAGGTAGCTATGTCAGATTTATACAGCTCAATCTGCATTTCTTCGGTTATGTCCACCGCTCTTAAGGCGGCGGGGCTTGAAACACCCGAAAATGCCGAAAAGCCCAACAAAATCATAACCGCTCTTGCCGAAAAAAAGCTTGGAGGGCAGAGCGTTGACCGCGTTGTTATCTATAATCCCGATGCGGTTGCTTTGTGGGTTTATCAGAAATATACCGAAATGTTTGCCGATGCTGCCCTTTGTTCCGACCTTGCGCTGCCGATGCTTTCGGTTATGCCGAGCGTTACGCCCGTTTGCTTTGCTTCAATGTATACGGGAGTTATGCCCGAGGTTCACGGAATCAGAAAATACGAAAAGCCTGTTTTGAAAATCAACACAATTTTCGATTATTTCATCAAGGCAAACAAAAAAGCCGCCATCGTTTCAACCGACGGCGACAGCATTTCAACAATCTTTCTTGAACGAGGCATGGAGTATTTTATCTATGATACTCCCGAAGAGGTCAACCAAAAAGCTCTTGAGCTTATTGAAGAGGACCGCTTTGACCTCATCGTTATCTATAACGGCAACTATGACGGAAGAATGCACAAATTCGGCCCCGAATCCGAGGAGGCTCTGGGCGAGCTTAAAAAGAACATTGCATTCTATTCCGAATTGGTTAACAAAATCAACTCCGAGTGGAAAAACCACAAGGTTTTCTACGGCTTCTGCCCCGACCACGGCTGCCACGAGATTGACGGCGGCTGCGGCTCACACGGGCTTGATATGCAGGAGGATATGAACGTTATCCATTTCTACGGAATAAAAGGTTAAAAGCATCCGCTGTTTTGCCTGATTTCTCCGCAGGCAATCATTTCGCCCGCATCGCCCGACGGCTGAGTTGTGAAATCATCGCGGCGGCGGTGAATAACGATGTTTTTGCCGATAATCTCGCCGACGTAAAGTCGCTCGGTCAGAAATGCGCTCCAGGCATCGGAGCCGTCAACAAAAAGCGGCGGCATATCGCCCGCGTGCTGCGGATGAGCGGCGCCTGAGGGGTTATAATGCTTGCCTGTTGCAGGGTCATGAATGTGCATTGCAAGCACGTTGCCCTGCCCGATTTCGGCAGGGATTCCGCCAACCGAAACAACGGCAAAAACCCCTGCATGGGACTGATAAAGCATCAGCGTTCCGCAGATTGAGGGGAAATTCACGGTTCCGCAAATCTGAGCAACCGCGCTCGGACGCGAGCGGGATAAAAAATCAAGAATCCGTCTTGAACGGCTGTGATAAGTATACATATTATTGTCCTTTCGTAATCATACTGTTATATTTTATGCGCTGCAAGGCGAATGTGACGCATATAAAACAAGTATTTCCTTAAAGAACAAGAATATTTAAAAAAGAAAGCATCAGAATCCTCGGAAGGGACTCTGATGCTTTTTGTTATTCCACAAACGTAACGTCAGCGAACTTTGCGCCGATGTATTCGGCAAGGGCATTCGGCTCAATGCCGAGAGTTGCTCCGCGAACGCCTGCGCTGACATATATTTTATCGAAAAGGCAGGCGGTTTCGTCAATAACGGTGGGGAACTGCTTTTTCATCCCCACGGGCGAACAGCCGCCGCGGATATAGCCCGTTGTTTTAAGCAAATCCTTAACGTGAAGCATTTCAACCTTTTTTTCGCCAAAGGCTTTGGCGGTTTTCTTAAGGTCAAGTTCCTCGCAGGTTGGGATGCAGCAAACGCCGAGGCCGTTTTTCTCGCCGCTGAAAACAAGGGTTTTGAAAATAACGGCGGGGTCTTTGCCTGTTTTTGCTGCGATGCTTGTGCCGGAAAGGTCATTTTCGTCA
>JAZRIG010000088.1:0-28598 GCA_045645145.1 Acutalibacteraceae bacterium | reverse complement strand
GGCGGCACAGGCCGTACTCTTCATCCCGACAACATGGCAGCAGGCCCTGCTTCCTACGGTATGACTGATACAATGGGCAGAATGCACTCCGACGCACAGTTCGCAGGTTCTTCATCAGTTCCCGCTCACGTGGAAATGATGGGTCTCATCGGCGCTGGTAACAACCCCATGGTTGGTATGACAGTTGCTTGCGCTGTTGCTGTTGAAGAGGCAATGAAATAATTTAAATAACCGATAAAATTAAGCCTTGTTCTCATTCCTGAGAGCAAGGCTTTTTGTTATAAATACTCTTGTATCTTATTCCAAAAATGTTATAATTAAAACGTAGGGGGCGAGAAAATGAAAACAGCAACAAAGCTTTCAGCGAAGATAATATATGAATTCTACAAGGAGCTTGAAAAATACGGCATTGAAAATCACGGACTTCTGATTATGAGGGACGGCGAAACGGTTTTCGAGGAATACGCTTATCCGTATTCTGCCGATATGCCGCATACTCTCTTTTCGGTCACAAAATCAATCGTTGCAACGGCGGCGGGATTTGCAATAGATGAGGGTTTGTTTTCACTTGATTCTAAAATCCTGCCTTTTTTTTCGGAATATGAGCATTGCGAGAGTGATGAATGGGAAAACCTGACCGTGCGCTCAATCCTGACGATGCAGAGCAACAAGGAATTCAGCTTTTTGCAGGATATGACGGGCAACTATGTTGAAATGTTTATGAAAGCGCCTTTCAGAAAGAAGGGCAAGGGATTTTTATACAGCAACAACGATGCCCACATGGTTGCGGCATTGGTGCAGAAAGCCTCGGGTATGAACCTTGTTGAATACCTCACGCCCCGCCTTTTTGAGCCCCTCGGAATTGAAAAGCCGTTTTGGGAAATAAACTCAATCGGTGAATGCATCGGCGGCACGGGTGGTTATCTGAAGCTGCGCGACCTTGCCAAGATTTGCCAATGCTATGCCGACGGCGGCAAGTATAACGGAATGCAGGTTATTCCGGAATGGTGGACAAAAGAGGCAACAAAGAAGCAGGTTGAACTGCCGAGCAGAGAAAATGAGGACGGCTACGGCTATCTGTTCTGGCTTCAGAACGGAGTTTTCAGCATGAACGGTATGTTTGGCCAGCAGATTTCATATTTTCCAAAATATAATGCCGTTATTGCAATTTTCAACTCGGTTGTTAATGACACTATGAATAATAAGCTGATGAAGAATATTCTGGCAAAAGCTTTTGAAGAAGAATCTGGCGAAGAATGGAACGAAAAGCTTGCGGCTTATCTTGAAGGCAGAGGCGAAAAACCTGTTGCATGCACGGAATTGCCGAACATTCCAACCGGAAAAAGCTTTTATATAACTCCTGTTTCCGATATGCTTGCAAAGCTTATGTTCCCTGCAAGCTTGATTCCGCGTTCGCTCACATCAAGTTTTGCCAAAAGACCGAAGAAAAATTTTGACAGAGTTTCTTTTGCGCTGGCGGAAAATGTGTTCACTGTGAAATGGTACGAAGAAGAGGATGAGGTAACAATTAATTGTGGCCTTGACGGCAACCCCCGCATATCCGAATGCAAAATCAAGGGGTATCCGTATAAAATCTGGGCCTATGCTTATATGAATAACGGCGTTCTGAATGCTGTGGTTAAGCCGTTAAACACACTTTCAACGCAGCGTATGACATTTGAGTTTTCGGAAAAAACCGTTAAAATTCAACTTAAAGGCTCACCGAGCTTTCCCGATTTTATCCGTCACAATGCAGGGCAAAGCTCGTTTGTAAAAAATGCAAAACTTATCAAGCCGATTGTAGATAAAAGCATTGATTTTGTTCTGGCAACAACAGAAATGCCGATTAAATTCAAGACAAAATAAAAAAAGGAGCTTGCATAAAATCATGCAAGCTCCTTTTAGCTTTGTTTATGAAAGAGTATATTCGGCAATGAATCCTGTGAATCCGCTGCCTGTGTTGGCGGTGAAATTGCCGTCTTTGGACGTTGTTCTTCCTGCGGTTAAAAGCTTGCCGTTGGTTGAAAAAGCAACGCAGAGCGAACCATCTTCGAACGAGCCGCCTTGCGAGAAAATATTAACCGTTGCGCCGTCTGCGGGATTTATAATGCAAACAAATCCGTCATAATCTCCGAGATTTCCTATGGAAGCAAATTCACGGTTGCCGGACTGAGTATAGCCGGAAACGGCATAACCCTTTGAGGAAACTGAAATATCTGTTATATAATCGTCGTTAATGCCGGAAAGAATCTTGGTCCAGTCATTTGTTCCGTCAGCGTTAATGTGCATAACGAGGGCATCTATTCCGCCGCAGTTGTGTATTCCGCTCAAGGTTCCGTCGGTTTGGTAGTCACCGCCCATCATTTCATATTGGCCGCCAATAACGCAGCCGCCGTTGCCGTCTGCCGCAACGCTGGTGAATTGGTCGCGTGCACTTGAAGCAATAACATAATCCCAGATATACTTGCCGTCGGAATTGTATTTGATAATTACCGAGTCAATGTAGCCGCCCATAAGCTCTTCAAAATCAGCGAAGTCTCCTGTTGTTGATGAGGTTGTGCAGGCAACGAATATATTGCCGTCGCTGTCTGCGCTGATGTCCTCAATTGTGCCGCCTTTGTTGCCGCACAAAAACTTATTCCAAATAAGATTAAGGTTGTTGTCGTAGCTTGTGATGAACATACTGTTTGTGGAAAGACCGTCGAAAAATCCGTCTTTTGAACTTGATTTTCCGCCAACGGCAAATCCTGTAGGCGTTACGGTGACACACTGTAAAATTTCGCTTTCCGTTCCGCTGACGGTTTTCTTTGCAAGGGTTTTTCCGTTTGTGCGAGCGAGCTTATAGATAATTGCGTCATAGTTGTTGTAACCGACTGCTACAATGCTTCCGTTGCTGAGCTCTGCAACGTCATTGAAGTAAAAACTTGCAGAAGTGCTGCCAAAGGTTTTTATCCATTTAATATTGAGGCTGCTGTCATATTTAACAACAAAGGAATAGGGAGCAACCCAGTTGGATTCAAAAAGTCCTTCGAAGCTGCCTTTTGTTGAATTGGTTGTTCCGCAGATAACATATCCGCCGTCAGAGGTGGGTGTCATGCCTCTGATAATATCGTTTCCGTTGCCGCCGAAAAAGATGGGCTTTGTGTTGGGGTCGGGCGTTGCGGGTTTGGTTGTGGTCGTTATAATAGTATGTTGTTTTCTTGTTGTGGTAACCGTTGTCGGGGCTGTTGTTGTGGTGGTTGTAACAGGTTTTGTGGTAGTTGTGGTTGCATCTGTGGTAGTGGTTGTAGTTGTAGTAGTTGTAGTTGTAGTAGTTGTTGTTGTTACAGTTGCAGGCTCCGTTGTTTCTTCTGTTGAGGGTTCGGTTGTGGCAAATTCAATCGTTGTTGTTGCTGTGCCTGTTGATTCTTCCGGCAGAGGCTCGGTTACTGTTGTTGAATTGCACGGGCATTTCCCTGTCGGAATAATATCACCTATTCCCAACCAATTGCCGATAGTATTCACAATAAATGCTATGATAAGAATAATCACGCATAAAATTCTGATGAATGTGTTACACATAACACAGTCCCCCTTGCATGACAAATTTATACACTATAATTATATCATGTCGTTTATAAAAAATCAATACGGCATAATTTGGACAAAAAAATCCGCCGAAACAATCGGTTCGGCGGATTTGATTATAAAGCTATCAGATTTCGGGGATTTCAATTTCGATTTCTCTGCCAAGCTCTGCGGAGCGGGAGATACCGTCGATGATTGCCTGATTATAAAGAATCTGGCTGCAGGGAACGGGAGCTTCGCCGTCTTCTTTAACAGCATCGATAAAGGAACGGATTTTAATGTCGAAGCAGTCAACATCATTGTGCTTCATGGGAATATATGTCTCAATCTGCTCGCCTGCGATTTCATGGTAAATAACAAGCGGGCCGCCGATGCTGCCGTTCCAGCATTCTGTGGAGGGGATTCTGACAGAACCCTTTGTGCCCATGATGATTGTGTCACCCGGTGTGTCAAGATTCATTGCCCATGCAATTCTGAAGTCAAGGATAATGCCGCCTTCAAGGCGAATGAATCCTGCAGCAAAGTCATCAACGCCGAAAACGTCGTGATGCTCATAGCTGGGGCTCTTGCCGAAGAAATCGGATTTATAGCCTGAAACTGTGAGCGGCTTGCGATAGCCGATTGAATTGTGAACCATGTCAAGTGAATAGCAGCCGATATCGCCAAGAGCGCCGATGCCTGCTGTTTCTTTTTCGATAAAGGAGGTTCCGAACGGAGTGGGGATGCCCCTTCTTCTGCCGCCGCCGGTCTGGATATAATAAATCTTGCCGAGTTCGCCGGACTGAACAACCTTTTTGAGCATTTTCATGTTTTCGTCAAATCTGGGCTGGAAGCCGATGGAAAGAACAGCATCGCTTGCCTTTTCTGCCTTGCAGATTGCAACAGCCTCTTCAAGAGTGACGCACATGGGCTTTTCAAGAAGAACGCTTACGCCGTGCTCAAGAGCATAAATCGTGCATTCTGCGTGGGTTGCATTGTATGTGCAAACGCTGACAGCGTCGCATTCGCCGGCGTCAATGAGCTCTTTGTGGCTGGGATAGAATTTGACATTTTCACCAACATTATATCTTTCGCAAAAAGCCTCTGCCTTGCCGGGAACAAGGTCAGCAGCGGCAACAATTTCAACGTCGGGGCATTTCTGATATGCCTTAACGTGTGCCTCGGCAATCCAGCCTGTGCCGATGATGCCAACCTTAATCTTTTTGCTCATATCTCTTACTTTTTCTTCTGCGGGAGCATTTTTGAACTTATCGAGAATATTTTCTGCCATAATATTACCTCGCTATTTTATAAAATTTACCAGCTGAGAGTTTTAAGATATTCTCTGCTGAGTTTAACCGAATTCATGGGGGTGTCACCCTTTGCGGGGCTGTCCTGCTCAACAACAACCCATTTTGCGCCTGCGTTTTCGCATGCTGCAAGGATTGCGGGCATATCCTGAACGCCGTAGCCTACGGGCATAAAGGAGAAAGTATCCTCTTCTTCCTGCTGCTCGTTTTCGTCGTCAATGCCGATGAGGTCATAAAGCTTGCCGAGCTTATCGCCGCTCTTTTTGAAGTCTTTCAGGTGAACAACAGGGGAACGGCCTGAATATTTTTCAATGTATTCAGCGGGGTTAACGCCTGCAACATTGACCCAGCAGGAATCGATTTCTGTTTGAAGAAGCTCTGCGGGAACGGTTGAATAAAGAACGTCAAGAGCGTATTCTTCGCCGATTTTAACGAATTCAAAATCATGGTTATGATAGAGAAGCTGAAGGCCGAGAGCTTTTGCAGCCTCGCCGATTTTACGAATGCCCTCAACTGTTGAGGCAAAGCCGTCGGTGCCGGGTCTGCATTCCTCTGTAAGATAAGGAACAACAACATATTCACAGCCGATTTTTGCATAGTCGGCAAGAACTTCTTCAGGGTTTTCAAGCATGTCATAATAGGGAACATGAGCTGAGATGGGGGTGATGCCGATTTCTTCGCAGAAAGCCTTGATTTTTTCGGGTTCTTCGCCGAAAAGGCCTGCGAATTCAACACCGTCATAACCGAGGTCTTTCATTTGCTGAATCGTGCCGTAAAAATCCTTTTCCATTTCGTCTCTGACAGAATAAAGCTGAACAGCTACGGGAAGTTTCATTTAAAATTCACTCCTATGTTAATAGTTACGCAATATATAGTATCACATATTTTTGAATGATACAAGAGCAAAGATAAAATTATATGTTTTCTTCAAGATATTTTTCCGCTATGGCTGCCGCGCAATGAACAAGCTCTGCGCACGGGCGTTTTTTATAGTATTCATTTGTGCGTTTTTCGGGAACGGGCGAGGAGCTTTTTTCGGAAAGCCCCAAAAGTTCGCGGCATATTATTGAACCGTTTTCTTCTTTGAAATCGCCTGCGGCTTTTTGGATGAGTGCATATAGTTCCTTCTTTTTTTGATGGTCATTCGGGTCAGCTGATGCAAATTTGTTTGAAAGCACCATTGTCATTCCGCTGACAGCGCCGCAGACCTCGCGCATTCTGCCCATGCCTCCGCCAAAGCCTGCAGAAAGGCGAAGCGCTTCATCTTTTGTTAAATTTGTTTCTTCAAGAAAGGCGCAGAAAACTGCCTGACAGCAGTTGCATCCGTTTTCAAAAAGTTCTTTTGCTTTATCTGCTCTGCTCATGTTTTCCTCCAACAAAATAATTCCAAAATTTGATTTTCTGTATTCAATATTAATATAATGTATATCAAAAAGTCAAGAAAAAGGCATCAGACAGCAGAAAACCACACCTTATTTCCTGAAATTTAATAAAATGTTTAAAAAATACTATTCCATTTTGGCGAATGATGTGTTATAATCCAACTATCCACTCCCAAAAAAGGGCAGAAAAAATAAAACGGAGGAAAAAAGAATGACAATTAAAACAATTTCAAAAAGAATGCTGTCATTGCTCATGGCAATGCTTATGCTTTGCTCAGGAATGGTGGTTGCATTTGCAACAGAAACAAAGCAGGTTCCCGCACCTGTTTGCACCTATGACGATGTAAACAGAACAATAACCGTTGCAAAGCCTGCTTCAATCACCGACGGCGGCGTTTCCTATCCTGTCAGCATTTCAATCGCTCCCGCAGCGGCAGAGCCTCAGACTCTTGAAGACGGTTCACTTTTCTTCTACGGTCTTTCCGCAGGAACAAAGTACACAATCACCGCTTCGGTTGCTCTTGAAGGCTACACAGCAGGCACAGCAACCCACACTTTCAAAACCAAGCCTGCAGTTCCCGCAGCTCCCGTTGCAACAAAGGTTACGGCAACCTCAATCACAATCAACAGCGTTTCCGGTTGCGAATATATGCTTGCAACCAAGGCCGGTGAAGTGAAGTTCGCATGGGGCAGCGTAACAGTATTTGATAACCTTACTGCAAACACAGAATATGCTGTTTTAATCAGAGTTAAGGAAACAGAAAAAGCTTATGCAAGCGACGCTGCTTCAATCGACGTAACAACTCGTCTTGCTCCCAAGGGTCAGGCAGAAGCACCCGTTCTTGCTGACAAAACAGAAACTTCAATCACGGTTAAAGAAGTTGAAGATGTTGAGTTCTCAATCAACAACGGCGCAACATGGCAGACCTCAGGCAAGTTCACAGGCCTTAAGAAGGATACAGCATACACAATCGTTGCAAGATATACTTATAATAAAGATGATCAGGAAGCAAGCCCCGTAAGCGAAGCTCTCAAGGTTAAGACAAACGCAAGAGCAGGCTATACTGCAGATCTCAAAAACACAACCTTCAAGGTTGACGGCGACAACTATGCAAACGAAAGCCTCACTTTCGTTGTTACTGCAGACGTTCCCGCAAACATGATTGAACTTCAGTTCGGCGACACAAAGATTGTTCCCGAAAAGTTCTCAATTGACAGCGGCGCAAACAAAAAAGACCCCTCAAGCTCCGACGGCAATGCTTATAAATTCAGCTTTGTTCCCGGCGTTGAAAACGCAAACTCCAAAATGGAAGTTGTTGTTTATTTCACAGAGTATAAATATGACGGCAGCGAATGGGTAGCAAGCAGACCTCTCACAAAGGTATATGATGTTGAAATCGGCGCAAACAACGATTTCTTAAACAAGCTCAAGGAAGGCTTTGAGACATTCCTCAACCTCCTTCTCAACACAATCCCCGGCTACATTAACGATTTCTTTAACAGTGACGCTCTCGGCAAGGTCACGGATTTCTTCACAAATCTTTTCAAAAACGTTGATGTGGATGCACTTCTCGGCGCAATCAAATAATTTATATTTATTAATACGGAGGACTGACAGATGAAAAAAGTTAAGTCAATTCTCGCTCTTCTTCTTGCTCTTCTTCTTGCAATGGGCAGCACAGTCTGCGCATCTGCAGCAACAGCAGCAGAGGAAAGCGAAGAAAACGGAACAATCGCAACAGCCGATGTTCTTGCACTCAACACAGCAATGAAAGGCTCAATCGGAGCAACAACCGCAGATGGCGTTAAAGATGTTGATTACTTCAAGCTCACAACAACTTCAATCGGCATCGTAACAGTTGAATTGGCTCACAATGTTGTAACAGGCGCAAGCTCAAACTATTTTAACATCACAGTTGTCGATGCTGCAGGAAACGAACTTACAACCTTCAAATCAAAGGGCACAGACGCAACCGCAAGCGGCAGCTTCAGCGCTGCTCCCGGCACATATTATGTTGTTGTTAAGAGCGACACCGTTCACGATGCAACTCTCGGCTACACATTAACCGCAAAGCTCAACACAGCCGCTCTTGTTGAAAAAGAAGATAACGGCAAGGTTGAAAACGCAACAGACATGACTGTTTCCGCAAGCGGTGCAAACAAGCTTTACTACGGCACAATCACCGAAGGCGATGTTGACTATTTCAAAGTTACTTTCACTTCACCCGTTCTTGCTTCAATCGGTGTTTACAACACATTTGCTGAAAAGGGCAACTACAAGGCAACACTCATCAAGGTTGTTGACGGCGCAACAGGCGGTTTTGAAGAAAAGAATATTGCTGCTATCGAACTCAAAAACAATGAGGTTCAGGCAAACAGCTCAAGCATCGGTGTCAGCGGCGGCACATACTATCTTAAGATAGAAGGCGTTAACGGTTCAACCGGCGGCTATCAGGCAAGAGTTTTCGGCGGCGGTTCAAACGTTAACATCGAATATGAATATAACAATGACTATTCATTGGCAAACCTTGTTAACCTTGACAAGATTTTCACAGCTAATCTCTTTGATGCAACTGATGCAGACTGCTTCAAGTTCACAGCAGGCGCAAACAACAACGGCTACAAGCTCACAGTTGCTTCTTATGACAAGGCAAAAGAGGCTGTAAGCGGCAAATGGAAGCTCGCAATGGTTAACCAGCAGGGCAAGGAAATCACATTTGCATACAACACAGCAGACAGCACCAAACTTGTTGCAGAAACCGGCGCTCTTGAGGCAGGCACATATTATGTTAAGGTAAGCGCAGGCACAGCTTTCACAAACGAAACATATTCAATCAGCGTTTCTGCTATAGCAAAGAAGGCAGACGAAACCAAGCCCAGCTTTATCGACAGAATTAAGGCGATTGAATGGTCAACCTTCCTTGATAACTTTAAATCATGGCTTCCCTCAGTTAACGTTATGGGAATTATCGCAGATCTTTACAAGAGCATTGCAAAGTTTGTAACAGAGTTTCTTTTTGCAAACACTTAATTAATTTTCGGGCTGCTTCTTACGGAGCAGCCCTTATACATTAATAATATTATATAAGGAGAAGAAATTATGGCTTTTGACAGAGATTTTAAGCCATCGCTCAGATTTCTGGTTGTGAGTGATATACACTATAGGGATGAACACAGCGTTGAACGCGAAAGAATGGATAAGGCTCTGAAAACGGCTTATGCACTTGCGGAAAAAGAGGATTATCCCAATCTTGATGCCGTTTATGTTGTTGGTGATTTTGCAACAAACGGAACAGCTGTTCAAATGCGCGCTTTCAAAGAAACCCTTGACAATAATCTTAAGGACGGCACACAGGTTAACCTTTCGCTTGCAAGCCACGAGTTTATGTGCGACGGCGAAGAGGGTGCATTGAAAAGATTTGCAGAAATTTTCGGAATGGAACCTGATACCCACAGAATAATCAACGGCTATCATTTTATAAGTGTAACCTGCACGGGCGGTTGCCATTTTGATGACGCCAAAAGAGATTGGGTTGCAGCTGAATTGAAAAAAGCGGCAGAGGATGACCCGCAAAGACCGATTTTCTTTTTCCAGCATCCCCACATTACCGATACTGTATACGGCAGCATTAACTGGGGCGAAGATGAGCTGACGGATATTCTTGTTAACTATCCTCAGATTATCGACTTTTCCGGCCATTCGCATGCTCCGATAAATGACCCGCGTTCAATTCACCAGAAGCACTTCACATCTCTCGGCACAGGCACTATGAGCTATTTTGAGCTTGACGAGTTCGACAAAGTCTACGGCACATGCCCTCCCGGCAGAGAGAAGGCTGCGCAGATGCTTATTGTTGAAGCGGATGCCGAAAAGCGCGTCAGAATATATCCTTATGACCTCATAACATCCAATTTCTTCCCCTATACCTGGAAAATAGACAGCGCGTGGGACCCCGAGTCCTTCCTCTATACCGACAAGCGATATAAAAGCAATGTTGCGCCTTATTTTGATAAGGATGCAGAGGCTGAAATCACAAATGTCAGAAATGGCGGCTTTTCGGTTACTTTCGCTCAGGCAAAAATTGATGAGGACTATGTTGATGATTATAATGTAATTATTAAAAACAGCTGCGGAACCATCGTTCGCAGTTCAACAATATGGAGCGAGTATTATTTTTATGATATGCCCAAGACTTTGACTGTTGATTTTGACGGACTTTCTTCGGGAGAATATCATGCTGAAATTCATGCAAACAGCTTTTGGAAAACTCGTTCCGAGCGTCCGCTGTTAAGCAAAAAAGTGGTTTTATAATTAACGATGAATCAAGCGTATTTCGTTTTTTTTGAAATACGCTTGATTTTTTTTGTGACTTGTAATAAAATGATTTCTATATTGGGTAATTTTGCGATGCACGAAATTTCATAAAAATATTAAGGCTGCAAGGAGAGTGATTTTAATTGGCTGAAGAAATCAAGAGCGCTGCTGGTGCGGCGGAAACTGATGAAACAGTCCTCAGGCAGTACACAAATCAGAACAAAAACTATCTGAGCCCAAGGCATTATGTTGCCTATATTCTTTCGGGAATGGGCGACACAATGTGGAACACATTCAGCAAAAAGCTGTTCTTTTTTGCAACCCAGTTCCTTGGCATAAACGCCAAAACATGGGGCGCGGCAGAAACAATAAGTTTCATTGCCGATACGATTGACAATGCAGTTTCGGGCCTGATAATTGACAGAACAAGAACCCGTTGGGGCAGAGTAAGACCCTATATTATTCTTACATTGCCTTTCTGGGTTTTAGCGTCGCTTTCCCCGTGGATTCTTCCGAGCGGTATGTCGCAGATGTATCTTTTTACAACTTTTTTAATCTGTAATTATATCGGTTCAATTGCAAAATCTTTCTATGACACAAGCTATCAGATAATACTTTTCAACATAACGCCAAATCCGATTGAACGAAACAGGCTCATTGCGACAGACGCTTATGCCGACCTTGTCGGCGTGTGGCTGCCGTCGCTTTTCCCTGTCCTTGTTGACTTCCTTCCGCAGGTGCTTAACGTTGGCTCGCGCAACATTTACACAGGCGGCGCAGTTGTGTTTGTTATCTGCGTAATAGCATTCAGAATCTATGGCTTCTTCTCGCTTAAAGAGCGAATGCCGCTTTCAACAAGAAACGAAATGAATCAGATGGGGCTTATCAAAACCATCAAAACTATCGGCACCTGCCGCCCGATGTGGGTTCTTCTCATTAAGAACTTCTTCGCGGTCGGAAAGAGCACCGGTTCAATGGTTGAGGACTTTTTCTGGCTTAACTGCATGGGCAGGCTTTCCTACGGAACAATTGCAGGCCTTTTCACCGGTTTGCCCAGTTATTTTGTCCTTCCTTTCGCCCCGAAGCTTACCAAAAAATTCGGCTTAAGAAACCTTGCTGCGGGCAGCTATATGTTCTGCGGCGCATGCTACTTCATTATGTGGCTTGTCGGCTACAAGCCGTTTGGTGAGGACCATTTTGTTCTGAATCTTATCTGGATTGTAATTGCTCTAACTTTCTGCGGTTCGCTCAACAGCATACAGAGATATTGCAGCACTGCGCTCAACGGCGACCTTTATGACTATGTTGAATGGAAGTCCGGCGTTCGCAATGAAGCAACAATTACTGCTGCGATGAGTTATTTCAAAATTATTTCCGATGCTGCGGCCAAAATGATAAGCGCATTTGCCGTTGCCGCCATTCACTATGTTCCGCTTATTGATGCAAACGGAATTCAGGTTCCTCAGACGGATCCCTCAATGCTTGCCGGCATCTGGACTGTATTTGCGCTTGCTCCCGCAATCGGCAGATTCATGAAGGGCGTCACTCTTCTGTTCTTTAATGTTCACGGCAAAACAAGAGACACCATGATGTTTGAGCTTGCCAAAATCCGCGCCGCAAAGGTTGTTGACAGCGGCGAAATGCCCGAAAAAAACGCTTAAAAAGCAAAAACAACCAAAATTAATTGTGCAATTTCTATATATTATATATTATTTAATTATAAAATTGACTTGAAATTGATTTTTAAATATGATACAATGACTTGTAATATACGAAAGTGTCGCTAGTCGCTTTCGAGCATTAAGGAGGAAAATGCAAATGGCACGTTTAAAGAAATCATTGGCACTGCTTCTTGCTGTTGTCATGATGTTCAGCTCCATGTCTGTTGCAGCATCGGCTTTTGACCCGATGACGGACGGTGGTTCATCCATCGATTTCGTTATCAAGTTCTTCAGAAAAGATGCAAAAACAGGCGAATGGATTGAAACCGAAAGAGCTAAACCCGGTGAGGCGGTTAAAGCCAGGGTTTATATCACAACCGATTACGCTGCTTTCGGCGGCGAAATGGCTCTTCTTTTTGATTCCGATTTCTTCACACCGAGTTCCGAATACGGCACCGGCGAAGGAACCGCTTCTGTTGATCCGCCCAAAAACAAGAATTATATGAACGGCACATATAATTTGTGGGCTGCAGCAAACTGGAAGCATGATGAAAGCGCTTGGACTTACGATATGGATTTCATCGGTGCTAACATGATCGGTGGCGCTGACCCCGGCGAGTTTTTTGCTACAAGAGACATCATTTCATCTTCATGGGGTTTCGGCAACGGCATCAAGAGTACGGCCCTTACCGGTGACTGGGTTCTTGAATATGACCTTGTAGTTACACCTGTTCAGGAGAAAGACGCTCCCGGAGATGAAATCGACAGAACAAAGGTAATCGGCCAGACCGGTTATGCAGAGGTTCCGCCCTTCCACTACAGCTATGAGTGGGATCCGGCTAAGAGATTGTTTGTTGATATCTATAAAGATGAAGAAGGCGGATATCAGTCCGGTTACGGCATGGAATACTGGATTCCCGATTTCGGCACCACTTCCGGTTCGGTAACCACAACCAGCAAAGTAATCTTTGATATGGGCCTTGCAGAAGCTCAGGTCCATGCAGAAAAGCAGGGAATTATCGGCACAAGTGTTGTTGACAGCAGCAACCGTGTTGCTGACCCCGCAAGAGAAGGCTATACTCTTTACGGCTGGTCAAATGTCCGCATTCCCGATGACAGACTTGTTACCGATGAAATTATAGCTGAGCTCAAAGAACTTGGCGTTGCAGAAGATGCACTTCCTGCTGCAGGCGCAAAGCTTACGGACGAGCAGGTTGATCTTCTTTGCGTAAACAAAGAGAAGGTCAGCGAGGATTCTGAGGTTCTTGAGTGGGAAACCGATGATTTTGTTGCTTATGACTATGTTGACAAAACTGTTTATGCTGTTTGGGAAGAAGCACCCACAGTATTTTACACCTTCAAGCAGTTTGATATGCTTCCCGACGGAACATATCCTGCAGAGTCAGATGTAATAGGTGAAAAGGTTTATTCAAACGCAGGTGCAGTAATTAACGCTCCTACCGTTAAGAGAGACGGCTTTACTCTTGACACAACTTTGAGCGACAGCTCAATCACCGTTTCCGCTGACAACTCCTCCGTGTTCAAAGCTTACTATGCAAGAAATAGATATACCGTAACTTATCACTTTGAAGATGCGTTAGGCGCACAGACCGATGAACTCTCTGCTCTTTACGGCGCAGCAGTTCCCGCTTTCAAAGCAGGCGGCACAGCTGATTACCCTGTAAAGAAGGGCTATGACTTCGTAGGCTGGTCAACAGATCCGGATAAATATGTGGCAGCACCCACAACAATGCCCTATAATAACATTGATTTGTATCCCATATATGCAATCCAGACATACACTTTCGTGTTTGACGCTGTAGACGGTAAGTTCCCCACCAGCGGAAACAGAACCTATTCCAAGAACTACACCTTCGGCCAGACAACTGAAGAGCCTGAGGAGCCCGTATTGGATGGTTACACATTTGTCGGCTGGGATCAGGATATTCCCAAGACCGCAAGCGGCAACATGACCTTTGAGGCCATGTATAACCAGAACGAATATGAAGTAATATTCATGGACGGCGACAAGGTTCTTGATTCTTATAACGCAATGTACGGCGCAAAGATTCTTGCTTCCGACGTTCCTGACGGATACAGAACCGAGAATTCATGGACTTTGCAGGACGGCACAGTTGTTAACTTCCCCTATGAAGTAAAAGACAACGTTACACTTTATGCAACAGACAGCTCTAATGTCTATGATGCACTCTTCTATGTCTATGCAGATGAAACAGAGAAGAAAGACGAGGTTCTCTATGCAACCGTTCCCACTGTTTATGAAAACAACATCGTGGCTCCCGGTGCAGAAGGCTCACAGTTCAAGGCCCCCGAAAAGGACGGCTACAATTTCATCGGCTGGACTCCTGACCCCACAGATTCCGTTATGGATACCGATGGCTTCAAGGCTGTTGCAATATTTGAACCCAAAACAATAACTGTTACCTTTGATGCAAACGGCGGTTCGGCTGTTAATCCCATCGAGAAGAAGTACGAAGACAAAATCGCAGAGCTTCCCGAAACCAAGCTTGACGGCTATGAATTCGCAGGTTGGTATACAGAGAAGGAAGGCGGCGACAAGGTTACCGCTCCCTATGCTGTTCCCACAAAAGACACAACTCTTTATGCACATTGGAATGCATTAGAATATTCAATCGATTTTGTTGATGAGGACGGAAAAACACCTGTTCTTACACCTATAAAGGCAAACACAGGCGATAATATAACTCCTCCCTCAGAGCCCACAAAGCCCGGTCACAGATTCCTTAACTGGATTGACCCCGTAACAAAAGAGGAAGTTCAGGTTCCCGCTAAAATGCCTGCAGGCGGCAAAACCCTTATGGCAAAATGGGAAAAGCTCAGCTATGACTTCATTCTCGATGCTAACGGCGGTAAGTTCGAAAATGAATCGGGTGAACTTTCAGGAAAAATTCCTTTCGGCGAACCTCTGACCTATGAAGAGCCTGAAAATGCAGGTTCCGAATTCCTTGGTTGGGCTTATGCAGACGATGCAACCAACAAGATTATTGCTGAAGAAGATCTTCCTGCAACAATGCCCGAAGGCGGCTTAAGCCTCAAGGCTGTTTGGAAAACAAACACACATCGCGTTGTATTTGATGCAAACCAGGGTTATTTCACAGATGATGCAGGCAACAAGTTCTCTTCAATCGTTGAAGATGTTGAATACGGCAAGCCCATTCCCGTTCCTGCAAAGGAAGACGAACCCAAGAGAGACAAATACGTGTTCATAGGCTGGTCACCCGCTCTTCCCGAAGACGGTTTGATGCCTGACACAGACGTTACCTATGTTGCTCAGTGGGAAGCTGAAGCAAGCGGCCCCGTTGAATACACAGTTAATGCTGTAATTGCACTTCCCGGCACAGACGATTTCATCACTCAGCAGGTTAAGACCGGCACAGCACTTCCCGGCACAAAGATTGAAATTGTTCCTCAGGGCACAGGCACCGAAACTGATGTAGTTTATATTGATTATGAAACACTCATCGATATCGAGAGCAACGAGCCCGATTATGAAAATCCTGCAAATAAAACTGAGCTTACTGTCAGCGAAAACACAACAAACACTCTGACAGTTTATTTCAAGCTCAAGGAATTCACCGTAACATTTGATGCCGGCGATCAGGGCGGCAAGTGGATTGACCCCGTAACCGAAGAAGAAACAACCAAGAAGGAAGTTAAGGGCAGCTACGGCTATCCCGTAACAGCACCTGAAGCTCCTAAGCGCACAGGCTACACCTTCGGCGGTTGGTCACCTGAGTTTGTTTCCACAACATTTACTCAGAACACAACCTATAATGCAATCTGGAATATCCAGAAGCACAAGGTAACCTTCACGGTTAACGGCCAATATTACGACGAAGCAGAGTATGAATACGGCAAAACAATCTCTGCCCCCTCATACGATGTTCCCGACGGCTATGTATTCAGCGGATGGACAATCACTCCTTCAACAATGGGCGAAAGTGATCTCACATTCGATGCAACACTCACAGCTAAGAAGTATAAGATTGTATATACCTACACAGCAAATCCCGCAGGCGCAGCAACACCTGCAGATGTTGAAAATGTTACAGTCAGCGAAACCGTAATCCTTGCAGATGCTCCCGAGATGACCGGCTACACATTTGACGGTTGGTATTATAACGGCGAGCTTTGCGGCGATAAGTTCGTTGTTCCCGCAATAGCAGGCAATGTTGATGTTATCGAACTTACAGGCTCATACAAGGCTGAAAATGTTAATATTTACTTCAACACAGGCAGTCCGATAGTTATCACTCCCAACCCCATGGAAGCTGAATACGGCGAATCAGTTGTCCTTCCCGGCGAAGACAAGATGGACCGCGGCGACGATTATAAGTTCCTCGGCTGGTATGATGCAAAAGACCAGAAGGTAAATTCTCCTTATGTTGTTAAAACAACAGATGACGTTGTTCTTAATGCAAAGTGGGCATACAAGGTAAGCTATTCTTACACAAGCGCACCTGCAGGTGCTCCCGATGCTCCCGCAGACAAGTTCTATGAGGAGAATGCGGATGTAACAATCGACACAGCAACTCCCTCAACAATCACAATTGACGGCGCAACTTATACATTCAGCGGCTGGAAGATCGGCAACAACGATGCTGCAGACTTCAAGATGGGAACATCACCCGTTGAAATCACCGGCAGCTGGACAAAGAACGTTGAGCCTCAGTCATACACCATTTCCTATGCATACACCGGCACTGTTCCCACAGGCGCAAATGATCTTCTTCCCGAAGCTCATACCGCACTTGAAGGCGCAGAAAATGTTGCTCTTAAGGCAGCTCTCACAACAATCACCGTTGACGGTGTAACATACACATTCAGCGGTTGGTATTATAACGGTGCTCTTGCAACTGAAATTGCAAAGATGCCCGCGCATGATGTAACAGTTGTTGGTTATTGGAATGCAGAGCCTGTTGAAGTTAAGAAGTATACTCTTACTCTTGACCCGAACGGCGGCACACTCAATGGCAGCGAAGGCAAATTTGTTGCTTCTTATGAAGCTGACACAGCAATTCCTCCCGTTGCAACTCCCGTAAGAACAGGCTACAGATTCATCTGCTGGAAGGATGCTGACGGCAACCCCGTTAAGATTCCCGCAACAATGCCCGCAAGCGACGTATCATATAAGGCAGAGTGGAGCGAGCTCTACGATGTAGTTTATGAAAACGAAGACGGCACAGAATACGATAAGATTCCCGACGCAGGTATCGTAGGCGAAGAAATTCCCGAAACAACAAAGGGCGATCCCTCAAAGGACGGCTATAACTTTGTTGGCTGGGTTGATGCCGAAACAGGAAAGGCAGTTTCAACCATTCCCGAAGGCGGCGTTACTCTCAAGCCCGTATTCGAAGAAATCGTTCCCGATACCTATGCTGTAAGCTATGAGTATACTAACACAGAGCTTCCCAACGGCGCTCCCGCTCTTCCGCTCACAACCTATAAGGCAGAGAATGACAACGTAACAGTTGAAGCAAAGCCTGTTCTTGAAGGTTATACATTCGACGGCTGGAAGAAGGACGACGTAATCACCGAAAGCTTCCTGATGCCCGCTCAGGCTGTAACTCTTAAGGGTACATGGACTGTTAACGAGCATATAATCACTCTTGATGCAAACAGCGGCGTATTCAAAGATGATAACGGCGCAACAATGTCTCAGTTTGTTGATGTTGTTGAATACGGAACTCTTCTTTCAGATGTAATTCCCGCACAGCCCACAAGAGAAGGTTACACATTTGACGGTTGGGATGTTACTCTTCCCACAACAATGCCCGATAAGGACGTTAAGGCAACAGCTAAGTGGAAGATTAACGAATACACAATCACATTCGACAGCAACGGCGGCTCAAACGTTCCCACCGCAACTTATGAGTTCGGTGCAGATGTTACTGAGCCCGCAAAGCCCACCAGAGAAGGATTCAACTTCATCGGTTGGTCACCCGCACTTCCCGCAACAATGCCCGCAAAGAACATTACTGTTGTTGCTCAGTGGGAAGCAAAGCCTGAAACAAAGACAGGCACTCTCACAATGGATGCTAACGGCGGTGAATTCTCAAACGGCAAGGAAGAAGCAACAAAGGATTTCGCAGTTGGCGAAACAATTGATGTTGACAGCCTTGAAAAGCCCACCAGAGACGGTTATGACTTCAAGGGTTGGGACGGCATTCCCGAAGACGGCAAGATGCCTGAAGGCGGCGTAACAATCACCGCAAAGTGGGAAGAAAAAGCTGCTGAAGAATACACAATCAACTATTATCTTGCTGACGGCGGAAATACTTACCACAGCGTAACGCTTCCCGAAGGCTCAGCAATCACACATCCCGATGATCCCAAACAGACAGGCGCAACCTTCATCGGCTGGTTCGATAAGAACGGCAATAAGGTTCCTGATGTAATGGGCAGCGAAAACCTTGATGTTTATGCTAAGTTTGAGCTTAACAAATACAAGGCAACATTCATGGCTAACGGTGAGGTTTATGACAGCTTTGAACTTCTCTATGGTGCAAAGCTTGAAGCTCCCGCAGATCCCGTAAGCGCAGATCCCAACAAGGTGTTCGCAGGTTGGGAACCCTCAGTTCCCGGCACAATGCCTGCAGAAGACATGGTATTTGAAGCTCAGTGGACAACAAAGCCTGACACAACAGACAAGTATTCGGCTCACTTCATTTCTGACGGCAAGACTGTTTCACACAAGTTCTATGCTGAAGGCGCAACAATTGAAGTTCCCGAAGCTCCCGAGAAATTCGGATTCATCTTTGTTGGCTGGGAGCCCGCAGTTCCCGCAACAATGCCTGCAAAGGATATGGTATTTGAAGCTCAGTGGGAAGTTGATAAGGACTTTGTAACTGTTATCGTTGGCGGCACTGTAGTTGCAGGCGGCGTAATCGCAACAATTGCAGGCATCAACGCAGGCATTATCACAGGAGTTTCAATCGTTGGCGGCATTATCACCATCATCGGTATTTCACATCTTGTTAAGCATACCCACACCGTAACATACATTGTTGACGGCGAGGTTTATAAGACCTACAAGGTAGTTGAAGGAACAAAGATTCCCGTTCCCGCAGATCCTGTTAAGGACGGCTTCAAGTTTGAAGGCTGGAATCCTGAAGTTCCCGATAAGATGGGCGAAACAGATCTTGTATTCGAAGCAACATGGTCAGAGAAATCAGACGATGCTGATGTTGATGTTGATATTCCCGATACAGGTTCGGTTGCAGGCGGTCTCACAGCATTCGCCATCATTTCCGGCGCTGCTGCAGCGGCTTATGTAATCACCAGAAGAAAGAAAGAGGACTGATTCCGCTAAAGGAATTCACGAATCGCAATAGTTAAAATCAGCGGCTGTCGCTTATGCGGCAGCCGCTTTTCTTGTTTGTTTTATCAGTAACAAAATCTGCCGTCGAATAATATATTGAAATAGGCAGTTAAGCCAATTGTGAAACGGAGGTTTTGTTATGGAGCAGAGAGAAATAGAAAAATTGATGGATAAATATAAGGCCGAAATGCTTGAATTCAGCAGAAGAAATAACACGGCGGGATATCCTGCAGCACAGGCGGATGAAAGAGAAAGAATGATGAACGAGGCTATTGCAGAAAACAGACCCTTTGAAAGAGACAGAAGCAATCCGTTGCCTGAAGTTCAACCGGAAGAGGTGATTTCCGCCACCGAAACGCAGGAGCAGGAAGCCGAAGAAACACCTCAGGTTTTACCGGCGCAAACGGAAGTTGCCTTGCAGGATAACCGCCCTTCCGCTGACGGGTCGGTTGATGTAGCCCGCGTGCTGCGTGAGAATTGCGCAAGGCTCGGCGCAAATGCAACGCCGGAGCAGCGAGAACGCTGCAGAGATATAAATGATTTTCTTGTTGCCAATAATGAAAGCGGAACGATGAGGGTGCAAGCTTTTGCAGCCGACAGAAGCTTTGGAGTCGGAAGTGCAAGGGTTATGATTTTTGTTGAGCTTCCCAGCGGAAACATTGCCGTTTTTGACGGACTTACGGATATTGACGGAGTCACTCAAAGCGTGCGCTTGCCGGCGCCGCCGCGCGAGCTTTCTCAAAGTCCGCAGACGGGTGCAAATGCAAGGCTGCCGTATTCGGTTTATTCAGTTTATGTTGAACATCCTGCATTTGTGCGCTCGGTTTTCACAAACGTTCCCGTTTTTTCGGGGATTGAATCAATTCAGCCGGTGCGTATGCTTGCAAAATCTGTGGGCATGGGCGAACCTGAACCGATTGTTGTTGACGAAACAGGCAGCAATACGCTGCGCGGTTAAGGGAGGAAATCGGAATGCCTGTAACACCTGTAATTCCAGATTATATAACCGTTCATCTCGGGTCCCCGAATTCCAACGCACGCAATGTGCGCATACCGTTTACGGAATATATCAAAAATGTGGCGTCAAGTGAGCTCTATCCTTCATGGCCCGATGAGGCACTCAGAGCCAACATATATGCCCAGATTTCCTTTGCACTTAACAGGATTTATACCGAATATTATCGAAGCAGGGGATATAATTTCGATATCACTAATTCAACCTCGTATGACCAGGCTTATATTGACGGCAGAGACATTTATTCAAATATATCGCGGATTGTTGATGAGCTTTTCAATGATTATGTTACAAAGGGAAATCAGATACAGCCATATTTCACGGAATATTGTGACGGGCGAAACGTAACATGCCGAGGTCTTTCGCAATGGGGTTCAGTTACGCTTGCGAATCAGGGGAGAACTCCTTATCAGATTTTGCAGAACTATTACGGCAATGATATCAACATTGTAAGAAATGCTCCCGTAAGGAACGTAACGGAGTCGTATCCCGGCAGACTTTTACGTATCGGTTCCTATGGCGGCGAGGATATTCGAACTATTCAGCGCCAGCTTAACCGAATCCGCCGCAACTATCCGTCAATCCCCGCAATTCCCGATACCAACGGTTTTTTTGATGCGTCAACCCGAGCTGCAGTAATTCAGTTTCAGCGTATTTTCAACCTCACTCCGGACGGAATAGTCGGCAAAGCAACATGGTATAAAATAAAGCAGATATACAATGCCGTTAAGCGGCTTTCGGAGCTTTATTCCGAAGGAATCACTATCAGCGAGGTTGAAAGAATCTTCAGCGAAACGCTAAGGCGTGGTGACAGGGGCAGCAATGTGAGAGCGATTCAGTATTTTCTGAATTTTCTCGGATTCTTTAATGACCGTTTGCCGCAAATTACGGTTGACGGAATTTTCGGGCCTGCAACGGAAAATGCCGTTCGCCAGTTTCAGGGCCAATACGGCTTGACCGTTGACGGAATAATCGGCAGAAACACATGGAATGCAATAGTTGATGCATATAACAGCACTTTGAATTCATTGCCTGATGAATACCGTTCCTATTCATCTCTGCTTTATCCCGGATATACGCTCACAACAGGTTCAAGCGGAAATGTTGTTACCCAGATTCAAACGTTTTTGAGAACAATAGCGCAAAACAACAACGCAGTTCCTCTTATCAATGCGGACGGCATATTCGGCAACCAGACCAGAGCCGCGGTTATTGCTGTTCAAAGGCTTGCGGGTATTCCTCAAACTGGCGCAGTAGGTCCGCTGACCTGGAATGCGATAGTTAATCTTTATAATGAATACAGATAAATTAAAAGATAATAATAAATGGTGACAGAGCAATCTGCCGCCATTTTTGTTTTTTGGGGAGGGCTTAAAATAGAAAAGACTTTTTTCAGCGATTACACAAGCAACGTTGCAATGCTTGACAATGAATTGAGAATGAGCGAAAGCTTTGACCTTGTGGGAAGAGATATAAAGGTAGACAAGCGCAATGCCAAGCTGTATTTTGTGGATGGTTTTTGCAAGGACGAGATAATGGTTAAAATCATGACATATTTTATGAATGCGGAGGAAAAAGAAATTCGCGGATTAAAAACAATCCGCGAATTTGCAAATAAATATGTTCCTTATGTTGAAACCGATGTCACTTCAAAGGTCAGCGATTTCATAAAATCTGTTCTTTCCGGCGGAATCGGCATGATTATTGAGGGTTATGAGCAGGCAATCATAATTGACGCAAGAACCTATCCCGTGCGCTCCGTCGGTGAGCCGGATAATGACAAGGTGCTGCGCGGTCCGCATGACGGCTTTGTTGAAACAATGGTTTTTAACACCGCACTAATTCGCAGAAGAATCAGAGACACCGCCCTCACAATGGAAATCTGTTCGGTAGGCAAAGTGTCGCAGACCGATGTTGTTATTTGCTATATGAAGAACAAGGTTAATGAAAAAATGCTCAAAGCCCTGCGCAAAAAGCTTGATTCAATATCCGTAAACTCGCTCACAATGGGTCAGCAGAGCCTCATTGACTGCCTTGTTCCCAAGCAATGGTTTAATCCTTTCCCAAAGGTGAGATATACCGAAAGGCCTGATGCGGCGGCTGCAAGCGTGCTTGAGGGCAGCATGGTTTTGCTGACGGATAATTCGCCCGCCGCAATGATAATCCCGTCGGGCATCTTCGACTTTTTGCAGGACACCAATGATTACTATATGTCGCCCGTTATCGGGTCATATATGAGAATAATCCGAATGGCGATTTTCGGCATGACCATGCTGCTGATTCCGATATGGCTGCTGCTTGTTCAGAATCCTGAATATATTCCCGAATGGCTCTCTTTTATAAAAATAGAAGAGCCGAACACCGTTCCAATCGTTGCTCAGCTCTTTATAGTAGAAATTGTAATAGATGCCATGCGACTTGCTTCAATAAACACCCCCCAGTCACTCAGCAGCTCGTTTGGCGTTATCGGTGCGCTTGTTCTCGGCGAATTTGCCGTTTCAGCGGGCTGGTTTGTTGCCGAGGTTGTGCTTTATATGGCATTTGTTGCTTTGACTAATTTTACTCAGCCCAGCTTTGAACTCGGCTATGCGTTCAAGCTTTTCAGAATGATGCTTATTGCGCTTATTGCTTTGTTTAATATCTGGGGATTCATAGCAGGCATAGCGCTGATTGTTGTTGAGCTTGCAACAACAAAAACCGTTACGGGTCAATGTTATCTCTATCCGCTCATTCCGTTCAAAGGTTCGGCACTTGCAAGCTTGCTTTTGCGCAAGCCCTTGAGCAAGAAGAATAATTAGATTTTTCCAACGCAGAAATCGCCGTCAACATCGGTGATTTCTGTTTCTATTATGCCGTGAAGTTCTTGGTCACAGGCGATTTTAACAGGGGTATAGTTTGCTGTGTAGCCCTGTGCAAAGCCGCCGTGATACTCCTCAACAAGCACTTCAAGCGTTTTGCCGATCTGGGTTTTCAGGAAATCCTGCCTGATTTTTTCGCAGGCCGCGCTCATTTTTGCTGCTCTGCGCTCTTTTTCAGCCTTTTCAATCTGGTCAGGCATTTTAGCCGCAGGAGTTCCGGGTCTTACAGAATATGGGAAAACATGCACCTTTTCAAAGCCGACTTTTTCGGCAAACTCAAGAGAAGTTTCAAAATCCTGCTCCGTTTCGCCGGGAAAGCCGACCATAATATCCGTTGTGATTGTTGTGCCGTCAAATGCTTCGCGAAGCTTTCGGCAAAGCTCATAATATTCAGCGCTGTTATAGTGTCTGTTCATGCGCTTTAATGTGCTGTCGCATCCGCTCTGGAGCGATATATGAAATTGAGGGCAGAATTTCGGAATTTGTGCAAGACCGTTGATTATGTTGTCGGTGATGTGGTCAGGCTCGAGCGAGCCGAGACGAACTCTTTTTATGCCGTCGAATGATGCGGCGAGCTTCACCGCATCAACAATATTGAAATCTGTGCCCATGCCGTAGGCAGAAAGGTTGATGCCGACAAGCACGATTTCCGAAAAACCGTTTTTCTCAAGTGCGGCAATCTCATTTTTCAGCTCATCAAGCGGCTTGGAGCGCACTCTGCCCCTTGCATAAGGAATGATGCAGTATGAGCAGAAACGGTTGCAGCCGTCCTCGATTTTAACGCTTGCCCTTGTCCTTTCACGGAAAGAACAAATGGTGTCGCCCTGAAATGCTTCGCCCGATTCATGCTGTTCAACGGCAACTATTCTGCCGCTGTTGTTGATATATTGCATTATGTAGTCATAAAGCATGCGGTTACTCTTGTTGCCGATTATAATATCGGCCTCGTCAAGCTTGCCGCTGATTTCGGGAAATGCCTGCGGCATACAGCCCGTGAGAACAACGATGCTTTCGGGATGAAGCTTTTTGAATCGGCGCACAGCCTGCCTTGTTTTTCTGTCGCTCTCGGCAGTTACGGTGCAGGAATTTATAATATATACATCGGCAGCATCGGAATGGTCTGTTATCTCAAACCCGCGAGCTTCAAGGCTTTGAGCCATCGCTTGGGATTCATATTGATTAACCTTGCAGCCGAGCGTATAAAATGCGGCTTTCATAATATCACCTTTTCAGATTCAAACTAAATGAATTATAACAGAAAAACCTGTGATAATCAATGTTATTAATTACATATATTTAATTTGTAATGTGAAAGGAGAGATTTTATGAGGAAAGTGTTAGCTGTTATAATGTCCGCCGTTATGCTGATGTTAATCTGCGCACCTGCTTATGCAGGCGAATCCGCAACACCTGTTGAAATAAAAGCAAAGGCGGCTGTGCTTATGGATGCATCAACGGGCAAGATTTTGATGAAACACAATGAAAATGAGAAGCTTTGTCCTGCCTCTGTCACAAAAATCATGCCGCTGTTGCTTGTTTGTGAGGCGATTGATGATGGCAGGATTGCGCTCAGCGATGTTGTAACCGTAACCGGCTCTGCCGCATCAAAAGGCGGTTCGCAGATATGGCTCAAAGAAGGCGAACAGATGACGGTTGACGAGCTTTTAAAGGCAACGGCAGTCTACAGCGCAAACGATGCCTGCACCGCTTTGGGTGAATACATAGCAGGCAGCGACGAGGCTTTTGTTAAGATGCTTAACGAGCGTGCCGCCGAACTCGGCATGGTAAACACTAATTTTGAAAATTGCACAGGTCTTGATGATACAACGCAGAATCATTTAACAACGGCGCTTGATGTTGCAATAATGTCAAGAGAGCTTTTAAAGCATGAGATAATTATGAACTACACAACAATATGGATGGATTCTCTCAGAAACGGTCAGACAGAGCTTGTTAACACGAATAAGCTTGTGCGTTTTTATGAGGGCACAACAGGCCTGAAAACAGGAACAACCTCAAAGGCAGGCTGTTGCGTTTCTGCAAGCGCCATGCGCGAGGGGACACATCTTATTGCGGTTGTTATGGGCAGCGATAACAGCACAGACAGGTTCGAAACCGCAAAGGCTATGCTTAACTGGGGTTTTGCCAATTATTCAACGGTAACTCCTGTTATTGACACAGCGCTTGTCCCTGATGTGGGGGTAATAAACGGTGTTATTGAAAGCATATCTCCTAAAATTCCTCAGGTTAAACCCGTGCTTATCGAAAAGGGCAGGGAGGGTGATATAACCCAGACCATCGATCTTGCGGTGGATGTTGCCGCGCCGGTTGAACAAGGGCAGGTTCTCGGCACCGTTACGTTCAGGCTGGGCGACGAGGTGCTGGGCGAATACTCACTGACTGCGCCCGATTCGGTTAAGCCGCTGACGTTCTCGATAGTATTTTTGAGGATTTTGAAAGCCATCGCATCATAACGCAAATACCGTTTGCATTAGCAAATAAAATATGATAGAATGAATACGGCAGAAGAAATTCGTGCCGTATTCGTTTTGTTTTGGGTAAAAACAATCAAAAACATCCCTTATTTTAAAATAATTATAAGAAATTTTACTTTTTTCTGTTGCAAAGAATGCATTTATAGGGTAAAATATATTAAATAACTTTTGTTTTTTATAGTAGGGGTGTAATAAGAAGAGATGGCAATGAAACTCAATCTCAACTATGCGGGCGGATATGCCTGCGAAGAAAAGCTTAAAGCAATGCAGCCTGAAGTTTCAAAGGCTCATTCAATGCTTCATGAAGGAACAGGCCTCGGCAGCGATTTTCTTGGCTGGGTTGACCTTCCCGTCAGCTATGACAAAGCGGAATTTGCGGAAATTAAAGAATGCGCAGAAAAAATTAAAAATGATTCAGAGGTTTTGGTTGTTCTCGGCATCGGCGGCTCATACCTCGGCGCCAGAGCAGCTATTGAATTTATAAAGTCCAATAACTATAATCTCGTTAAAAAGGACACACCCGATATCTATTTCGGCGGCAACACAATCAGCTCTTCTGCTGTTGCGGAGCTTATAAAGCTCATTGAAGGCAAGGATTTTTCAATTAATGTTATTTCAAAATCCGGCACAACAACCGAAACAGCAATTGCTTTCCGTATCTTCAAAAAGCTTGCTGAGGAAAAATACGGCAAGGAAGAGGCTGCAAAGAGAATTTACGTTACAACAGATAAGTCCAGAGGCGCTCTCAAAGCACTGGCGGACAGCGAAGGCTACAAAACCTTTGTTGTTCCCGATGATGTCGGCGGCAGGTATTCCGTGCTTACCGCAGTCGGCCTGCTCCCCATTGCTGTTGCAGGCATTGATATTGATGCGATTATGCAGGGTGCGGCTGATGCAAGAGAAGCCTATTCAATGGACAATGTTTTGGCAAACGATTGCTACAAATATGCAGCAATAAGAAATGTGCTCTATCGCGACGGCAAAAAGCTCGAGATGATGGCGGCTTATGAGCCTTCGATGACTCTTTGGTGCGAATGGTTCAAGCAGCTTTTCGGCGAGAGCGAGGGAAAGGACGGCAAGGGTATTTATCCCACCTCCGCTGTTTTCTCAACCGATTTGCATTCGCTCGGTCAGTATATTCAGCAGGGTGAACGCAGCCTGTTTGAAACGGTTATCTGGGTTAACAATCCCAAAACCGATGTTGAAATTGAGTTTGATGATGTTAACGGTGACGGTCTCAATTTTGTTGCAGGCAAAACAGTTCACTATGTCAACAGCAAGGCTTTTGCGGGCACCGTTCTTGCTCACACGGACGGTGATGTTCCCAACATTGTTATTGAGATTGACAAGCAGGATGAATATACTCTCGGCTGGATGATTTATTTCTTTGAGAAGGCGTGCGGCATGTCGGGTTATATTCTCGGCGTTAATCCCTTTGACCAGCCCGGCGTAGAGAGCTACAAAAAGAATATGTTCGCCCTTCTCGGCAAACCCGGATATGAAGCTGAGAAAGAGGCGCTTGAAGCAAGACTCAAATAAACACACAGGAGGATTTTAAAATGGTTAAACTTATTATCGGTAACAAAGGTTCAGGCAAGACAAAAAGACTTATCGAGCTTGTCAACGGTGCTGTTGAAAAGTCAAACGGCAATGTTGTTTGCATCGAAAAGGAAAGGCTCTTAACCTATGATGTTAACTACAGAGCAAGACTTGTTGAAACCGATCATTATAAAGTTTCGGGCTATGACGCATTTTACGGTTTCCTTTGCGGCATCGTTGCAGGCGACCACGACATAACCGATATTCTTGTTGACGCAACTCTCAAAATCGGCGGCAGAGACTATGAAGCTCTTGCAAACTTCCTTGAGAAGGTTGCAGAACTCAGCAAGCTTGCTGAGCAGGATATTACTTTCACCGTTTCCTGCGATGAGGGCGACCTTCCTGAGAAAATTTTTACATTTTGCGAAAAAATCTGAATTTAAATCAAAATTTTAGTTGACAAATCGCGGCAACAACTATATAATATTTTGTGCGTGATTTCAGGTGAAAATTTATGATATTGGATTTAGAACCTATTTTTAATAACGAGGGAATGGTCAGGGAATTTGATTATTCTGTTGACCTTTCGGCTGAGGAGCTTGGCGGCACAAAACCCTTTACTTCACCTGTTAAAGTTAAAGGAAGCGTCGGCAACTACACAGGCATTGTTGAGCTGCGGGCAAAAGCGAATTTCGTTTTGGAAACAAGCTGTGACCGTTGCGCAAAAGAAATAAGCGTGCCTCTTGAAACCGAAATTTTTCACACTCTCGTTACTCATCTTAATGATGAATCAAATGATGAGCTTTTGCTTATCAACGAGCTTCGCTTCGATTTGGATCCGCTCATAACCGAGGATATTTTTCTTGAACTTCCCTCAAAGCTTCTTTGCAGCGAGGATTGCAAGGGAGTTTGCCCGAGGTGCGGCAAGGATCTCAATACAGGTTCATGCAGCTGCGAAAAAGAGATTGACCCGCGTCTTGCGGCGCTTAAGCAGCTTTTGGATAATTAAAACAAAAACCTCACGGTTTAATAAAGCACAAAATTAAGGAGGTGCTTAGGCATGGCAGTACCCAAGAGAAGAGTTTCTAAGGCAAGAAGAGACAAGAGACGCTCC
>JAZRIG010000087.1:0-4503 GCA_045645145.1 Acutalibacteraceae bacterium | reverse complement strand
AATAAGGTGTGACGGATAATGAACAAACTTTTATCTGCTTCTGTAATGTGTGCGGATTTAATGAATATGCGCAGCTCAATTGATGAGCTGAAAAAAGCAGGCATTGACTATTTGCATATTGATATAATGGACGGTCAATTTGTCCCCAACATCACTTTAGGCTTTGATTTGATTAACGCGATTAAAGAAATAACCGATATGCCTTTGGATGTTCATTTGATGGTCAACGAGCCTTCAAGATTTCTGGACAGAATGAAGCTGGATGAGAACGATTATATTTGCGTGCATTATGAGTCTGACATTCATGTTCAGCGTACGCTTGCTCAAATTCGTGACAAGGGCTGCAAAACAGGCCTTGCGCTTAATCCTCAAACTCCGCTCAACTGCCTGCAATACCTTGCTGACTATATTGATATGACACTTATTATGACTGTAAGCCCGGGATTTGCGGGGCAGAAGCTTTTTTTCGGCGCAGAGCGCAAAACGAAGCAGGCAAGAGAGCTTTTGAATGAATGGGGCTACGCTCATATTCCCATTGAGGTGGATGGAAATATCAGCCTCGAAAACGGTCAAAAGCTCAGCAGATGCGGAGCCGATATATTTGTTCTCGGCACAAGCAGCCTGTTTGTAAAAGACAAAAGCATGTGTCAGGCTGCTGCGGACTTCAGAAGCGTATTGTAACATTCGGAGGAAAACAGATGTATAAAAATATTCGTGCTGCTGTTGTGGGCAGCATAAATATGGATTTAATCCTGAACATGGAAAAGGTCCCTGACGTCGGAGAAAATCTCACGGGCACTTCCTACGGTTATGCCAACGGAGGCAAAGGCGCCAATCAGGCAACGGCGCTGTCTATGCTTGGCGCTGAAACCAAAATGATAGGCAAGGTAGCCAATGATGCAAACGGCCATAAGCTTCTTGAAAACCTGAACCGCAACAAAATTGATATTTCGGGAGTATCGGTAACAGGCTCACAAACGGGTCTTGCCGCCATTCTTCTTGACTGCGACGGAAGAAACCGCATTGTTGTTTATGAGGGCGCAAATGCCGAAATAAATCCCGATGAAGCGGCCGAAGGCATAACCGACGATCTTGACCTTTTGCTTGTTCAGTTTGAAACCCGTGAAGAGGTTGTTATAAAATGCGTTAACCGTGCAATCGAAAAAGGAATAACAACGGTTATTGACTGCGGCCCTGCAAAGAATTTTGCGCTTGAAAAAATGCAGGGTGCAACCATTGTTTCACCGAATGAAAGTGAAACAATGGCTCTTACCGGCATTTACCCTAAAAACGAGGAGAATATTCTTAAAGCATCAAAAACACTCCTAGAAAGAAGCAAAGCAAAGTTTATTGTTCTCAAGCTTGGCGAAAGAGGCTGCTCTGTTTGGGACGGTGCGAACCTTAAAATTCTGCCGTCTTATCCAGCAAAGGTGGTTGACACTACCGCAGCGGGCGACTGCTTCACAGCGGCAATGGCTCTTGAATTTATGAGAAGCGGAGATATATATTCCGCTTGCGACCTTGGCAACCGCGCAGGCAGCATAGCTGTCAGCAGAATGGGCGCCGCATCCTCAATGCCGACAGTTGAAGAAATTCTAAAACACAAAGTGTAAATTCATTTTTATCATTTTCTATGATTAATTAAATATTTTCTTTTGAAATAACGGCTGTTTTCTGCCGTTATTTTTTATGTCAAAATTTATGTCGCCACATATACTGATAGCGAGGAATGCCTCAAAAAAGCTAAAAAAGGAATGATTGATATGAACGACTACAGCGGATACAGATATCCGCAGCGGCAGATGCAAAAACGTTGTGCATGCTCTGATTCAATCGCTCCTCTGCCGGCAAATCCCGTTGTTGCCATGCTGTATGTTCCCATGCAGACTGACACAACAAAGTTTGAGGAAATGAAGGCTTTTGAATGCGGAACATTGTTTGCCGTTCTGAACAAGCCTTTTGCAGGGAAGTGCTGCCGATGAGTAACAGAGAAGCCATGCTCAAAAAGCTGAGTGCCGCTCAGTTCACACTTTGGGAAATGCATCTTTATCTTGACACGCATCCGTGGGATCTCCAGATGGTTGAAGCACATAACAAATGCGCAATGAAATACAAGGCGCTCCGAGCCGAATTTGAAGATAAGTTCTGCCCGCTTACTGCCGCAAAGGCACAAGGCGTTGAATGGCTCAAGGGTCCGTGGCCTTGGGAATTTGAGGAGTGTGACTGCTGATGTTTAATTATGAAAAAAGGCTGCAATTCCCCGTCAAAATCAAAAACCCCAATCCTAAATATGCACAGATTATTATAAGCCAATACGGAGGCCCTGACGGCGAGTTGGCAGCTTCTTTGCGCTATCTGAGCCAGAGATTTTCCATGCCTTATGATGAGCTTAAAGGCCTTTTGACGGATATAGGTACCGAGGAGCTTGCTCATTTGGAAATGATTGGTGCAATTGTTCATCAGCTTACACGCAATCTCTCTGAAGAAGAAATCAAGAAATCGGGCTTCAGCACGTATTTTGTTGACCACACAGCCGCTGTTTATCCAGTTGCCGCTTCGGGAACACCGTTTACTGCGGCATATATTCAGAGCAAGGGCGACGTTATCACCGATATGACCGAAAACCTTGCTGCCGAACAGAAAGCAAGAACCACATACGACAACATTCTGCGCCTTGTTGATGATCCTGATGTTAGGGAACCAATCAAATTCCTGCGTGCAAGAGAAATCGTTCACTTCCAGAGATTCGGCGAGGGTCTCAGACTTGCCACAGATAAGCTCGATGAAAAGAACTTCTATGCATTCAACCCGTCATTTGATAAACATTGCAATAAATAAAGCAAGAAGCCCACAGATTTTCTGTGGGCTTCTCTTTATATTATAAGCATAATCAGCTCAAATATTTCGGTTGTATTTTGTAGTGTTTGTGATATAATTTTATTATTGCAAAAATAATCATTATGAACAGAATGACAAATAAAAAGATACCTGCTACTAAAACAACTTTGATATATTAATCTGAAATTTATTGAAACAGGAGGATACCGTATGAATCTCAGTATGCTGCATTGTGACGGCGAAAGAATTATCAATGCCGAGGGAAAACAAGTTTTTTTGCGCGGAACAAATCTCGGCGGATGGTTGCTCGATGAATTATGGCAGGGATTTTTCAAAGGCGGAGAAGCTCAATGGAATATCGTAACAACGCTTGAAAGCCGTTTCGGCAAGCAGGAAGCAGACCGACTTTTAAAAATCCGTGAGGATAATTATATCACCGAATATGACCTTGACTATCTTCAGTCGCTCGGTTTCACCTGTGTGCGTGTGCCGTTCTGGTACCGTAATTTTCAGACGGATGATTCAGGCACCTGGAAACGCAAAGAAAACGGCGAAATCGATTTTTCCCGCCTTGACTGGGTTGTTGAGGAATGCGAAAAAAGAGGAATGTATGTAATTCTTGATATGCACGGTGTGCCGGGTCATCAGAGCATCGCCCACCACAGCTGCCGTATGAACCATTGCAGACTTTATGATGAAACCGAAGAAGGCGCTCGTTTTCGTTCGCTCGCCTGTGAATTATGGAGCGAAATTGCCCGTCATTTTGCAGGCAACGGAACTGTTGCCGCCTATGACCTGATGAATGAGCCGATGTGCGATTACGAGGGCGAGGATAAAGTCAACAGCAAGTATCATGACGTTTATTCTTTGCTTTACGATGCAGTCAGGGCAAATGACCCCGACCACATCATAACACTTGAAGCTATCTGGACACCAGATGACATACCGCATCCGTCAGAGCGAGGATGGGAAAACGTGATGTATCAGTATCATCTTTATGACGATTCGAACGATAGTTTCAAGGACGTTACAATGCACCATGCAAGCAAAAATTTCAACGTGCCTATGCTTGCAGGTGAATTTTCTCCCTGCCGAGGAACTGCAGATTGGGAATACATACTGAAGCTTTTTAACGAATGTTCATATAATTGGCAGACGTGGACATACAAAGGACATTGCGCCAAAGGAGAAACGAGCCAATGGTTTATGATGGGCTCGGATGACCCTGATAATGTTGTTGATATAAACAATGACTCAGCTGAGGAAATTGAACGCAAATGGTCATCTGTCAGAACAGAAAATTGCTGTAAACCGATGAATGACCATGCATTGCTTTCCAAATATGCAAAAGCATAACATTTATCTGATTTATCAGAAGGAGAAACATATATGAACAGGTATTTTAAACATGATCCTGCGGTTTTTGCTGTGAATAAATATTATCAGATTATGATGCCTTGTGAAAAAGCCTGCTTTTTCTTTGTTAAGGTCGGCGATAAATGTTATTATGATGAATCCAACGGCATTATGTGTTCAAGAAATAAGATACACAAGGTTGAAGTGCCTGCTGATGAACTTGACAATGCCAAAGAATATACAGTCTGCATCCGCCCGATTATCATAAGAAAAGCATATTTTTCAAAAACAAAAGATGTGATTGAAAAA
>JAZRIG010000086.1:0-52515 GCA_045645145.1 Acutalibacteraceae bacterium | reverse complement strand
ATGGGCTTGGTGTTACACTTGTTGATATGGAAACGCTTTTCAGCGAATGCGATATCATCAGCAACCATCTTGCAAATAAAACCGAGCTTGAAAACGTGTTCAACTATAAGCTTTTCAAAAAGATGAAAAAGCGTTCCACCTTTATCAACACGGGCAGAGGTGCGCAGGTTGCGGAATATTCTCTGGCATTTTCGCTTCTTCTTCATCCGTCAAGGACCTTTGTCGGCGACGTAATCAAACACGAATTCTTCCCATATATTAATCCGCTTTTCTGGGTGCCCAATGCAATTCTTACGCCTCATATTGCCGGCAGCACCGGCAACGAGCCCCAACGAATGGCTTACTATATGATGGAAGAAATGGAGAGCTTTCTTTCGGGTGCACCCACACGCTACGAGGTAACACTTGAAGCTCTCGAGAGGATGGCATAAGCCTATGGTTTTTTTATATATTTTGACTGCCGTGATTTCATTTACAGTGATACTTACGGCGGTTGAGCTTGTTTATCTGCTTCGCATCAGGACTTTGCCTGATTTGCCCGACAAAGCTGATGCCGACAGATATTCTCTCAATATTAACGGCAAAAGTTTTGAAGATTTATATTTATTTCTTGTCGGTAAGCAGACGGAGCCTTCATTCAGCGAAGATGAAGTTTTTTCTCTGCTCTCAAGGCAAGCGGAATATATGAATCATCGCTTTGACTGTGCAGATTTCAGAGCACAGTTGCTCTTTAAAATCTATAAGGATTGCGACCTTAGCGACAGGTGTTCCGCTCTTATAAAAGAAACATTCCTTGGATTCAAATATTTTATGGACGAGCCCGGTGACGACAGTATGTGCTACTGGTCTGAAAACCATCAGATTCTGTTTGCAGTCA
This sequence comes from Acutalibacteraceae bacterium, assembly GCA_045645145.1. Lineage (GTDB taxonomy): Bacteria > Bacillota > Clostridia > Oscillospirales > Acutalibacteraceae > CAG-177. The sequence continues at coordinate 51,638 of JAZRIG010000086.1, read as the reverse complement.
GCGAATATCTTGCAGGTCAGGAATGGCCCGATGAGATTTTCACAAACGACGGTAAAACGGGCAAAGAACATTTACGAAAGGCAACAACCCGCATTGATGCATGGATGCAGCAGCGCTTTGACTACGGCTTTTCGGAATATCTTAGCAATAACTATCTTGCCGAGGATATTGCGCCTATGGCTGATTTCATCGCCTACGCCGAAGATAAAAAACGGGTAGAGCAGATGAAGATAATCATGGATGTTCTCTGGCTTGACGTTGCTCTCAACAGTGTTAACAATCGCTTTGTTGCGGTCAGTTCAAGAATGTACGGCAACAACAAAGCAGCAAACTGTATCGGTAACAGCATACAAAGTGCAATGAATATTCTCTGGGGCAAAGAAACGTCAGAAAGAATGCTTTTCCGTTCCGAAGTTTCTGATTCGGAAAAAGAGCTCGTTGCAGCTTCGTTGTCAAAAAAGCCAAATTACATCGTTCTCTGTTTTAATGATGCGGTTGAAAAAGGGCATTATACTCTGCCTGAAGCAATAAAGGATATTGCGGTTTCAAACGAATGCTTTGTTTCAAAAATGAGCTGCGGTCTTTCGCCCGACGATATGGTAAACGAAAATCTGATAGGGCAGAGCGATGCTTGTATTATGGCGCAAACGGGCGCTGAAACCTTTACCAATCCACAGGTTATCCGCAACACCCTTGAATATATGAAGAAAAACAGACTTTATACGAACAAATTTCTCAGTTATTTCAAATTCCTTAATCTTACGGTTTTAAGATGCGTAAATTGGCATAAATTTGCCGAAAGGCACAGCATTATGCCCCACGGAATAGCGCTTGGCAGAGGTAACGTTTACACGTACCGCAATGCCCACTATTCAATGTCAACGGATATTTGCAAGGATGTTGGGCTGTGCGGCGCTCAGGACCACGTCTGGACGGCTAATATCGCAGAGGAGCTTGCTCTTTTCACAACTCACCCTGCAGGCAACGGAAACGGTAAATACGGCGCTTCGCCCGGATATTGGGTGGGTAACGGCAGGCGTCCTGTGAGTGTTCAACATGAAACCGTAAACGTAACAATTTATAAATTACCGCAAAGAAAGAGACTTGGTGAAAGTGACGTTTGCGATATCACTCACGCATATATGCCACGCGATTTGTATGATGAATTTGAGCTTGACGGCAACACGGTTTTCGCGAGAAAAAACGGAGTTTTTGTTGCGTTGATATCGGAAGGAAATTTGAAATACAAGCCTTATAACCCTGACTCCGCAAAAGGCTTGCTCAAGGGCAGAGTTTTGCCTTCGGGACTGACTCTTGAAAACGGATTCGACTTATACCGCCAAGGCGGAGAGTTTCATTCCTATGTTACCGAGCTTTCCGATTTGAATACCGAAACTTTTGAAGAATTCAAACAAAGGATAAAGCAAAACCAATTAGTTTTCTGCAACGGTTGCGTCAGCTATAAAACAAATTGCGGTAAAATATACGTATCTTATGACGGTAGCTTTACGGTTGACGGAAAAGACGTGCAAACCGAGTTTGACCGTTATGACAGTATTTTCTGCAAAGCCAAAAGAAAGGACGAAACAATCCGTATTAACTCTCCGTCGCACAGCCTTATGCTCGATTTTGGACGGGGGTTAAGAATATCAGGGTAAAACTTAATTAAGGGGCTGTCTCACGAACGAAGTAAGGCAGCCCCTTAATTTTATCTGTAAATTATTTCTGCGTTTGTGTTGACGATGTGTCAAAATAGGTCTGTTTTTGTTCTGATTGCACAAATAACCGTACTGTATAACAATAACAGCAAATAAAATAAAAATACCTGCAAACGGAACACAAAAGGTTCGAATTGCAGGTATAATTCAAATTTCAAGGGTATCATTTATTACATGCGCGATATTTCGTCAGCGTAATGCCGTGCAGGCCGCTGTCGATCAGCGCATAATCGTCGGTTCAATCGGCGCTTTCTGTGACAAAACATCCGGGACCGCAGGCTTCGTAAAAACGCGGTGCATAGTGAAGCGGTCTTCGTCGTACAGCCATGCCCCCATACCGATAAGCTCGCTTTCTGACCAGAAGGGTTTTCCGCGCCATTCTATACACGCATTCAGAAATATATCATATAGCTCTTTTTGCCTATACGGAACCTCCGCAAATTCTTGTTTGCTAAACTCAATGGTTCATTCAAAATTCATCAGCTGCACTGATGTGAAGAACCATATCTGTTGCCTGCGGCCTGTCGCCGAGATAATATGTGCCGAATTTTGTTGCGGTGAATTCATATTCTTCGGAGTATTCGCCGCTTATCGGCTCAAACCATTGATACGTATATTTTCCGCTCGGAACAAGATTGCCGACCGTGCCTGTTTTTATACCGCCGAAAAATTTTGTGTTGGCATTCTGCGCAACGGATTCATCGGTAAATGAATAAAAATACACAACGATTTTTGTATTGCTTTCGTTGCTTGCGTATGAATAATAAACATTGTTTGCGGGAACAAAATAGGCTCTGTTATCAAATCTCGGAATCAGATTATACCATTCTGTATTCTCAAAAAACTCACGCATATAACCGACCTGATATGAGCTTGCATATTCAAGCGCATCCTGCCATGTTGCATTGATTTTTTCTTCGCTTGTTATTGTGTCAACGCCGTCGGAGCTGTCGTTTTCTTCGTCATAAATATTGAGGTAGCTCCATGTGTCGTGACCGCCCCAGCCGTAGCCGTACATACCGTTAAGATATGCAACCCAGCCCTGCATTCTTGAACCGAAATTCTTAGTCCAGAGGTAGCAATACTGTCCTTCGTAATTGATTGCAGGTTTGCCTTGTGAGTTATACCAATAATCTTTGGCAATATTAAAATTGATTTGCTCCGTTTTTGTGGGATGCCATTGCGCCGCATAGAAATTATGCACCTTAACATCTCTGAAGCAGGAGGGTGCAGCATCTTCAAAATAAATTCTGCATTCATCGCTTGCACCTTCGCCGTTGCCGTAAGCCGCAGTATTTCCCACGTTTTCCTGATGCGCCGAAAGGGGATGGTCATAAGCATCATATTTTGCGATATATTCTGCAACAAGCTTGTAAGGGTTGTTTTCCAACCCCCATTCGGGATGGTTTGTTTCACTCCAATAGAAATCGTTGTCAACCTCCTGGCCGAGAGTCCAGATAACGGGATATGCACCGTATCTTGCGACCCAGTAACGGCTGACTTTTTCAAGGTAAGCTTTTGCCGAATCGGACGGCTCATTGCCGTTGAAACCGCCGTTGTTTGAAATCAGAGGCTCAATAAAATAGGAGAAGAAAAACTGTGCATTTGCGTGAACAAGACCGTTTTCAGCAATTATTGCAAATTTTTCGTCATAATCTGCAAGTCCTGCCATATCGTCCTCGGTTATGCTGTTTGTAAAATCAAACTTTGCTCCGATAGGTTCGCTCTGATATACGGTGAAGCCCTGTGAAACACGCTTTTCGCAGATTGTTTTAACCATATCAACAGTTTCGTCACCGAGGCTCCAATGTGTGTCGCCGAGATAGAAAAAAGGAGTGCCGTCATCATAGGTGAAATGTTTTTTGCCTGCGTTTGTTGTAACAAATCCGTGCTTATAGATATCATGCTCACCGCTGTATTCGGAGCAGTTAACCTTGCCTGTTCGGCCCTCAAGCGATGAATTGCTTTCATCTGAACAAACAGTTTTAAAATACCATGCACCTGCCGACGGGCAAACAAAACGGATTTTCCATGTGTTGCCGCCGTCCCAGAATGCAGGTATTTTATATAATCTGCCGTTGCCCCAAAGATGCAGCTCAACATCAACATCGTTGAAAGGCTCAGCATATACTTTGTCACTTTCAAAGGCAATTTCATTTGCAACCCATGTTTCGGCGGTCAATGCCTGTTCGGGATTTTCAATTGCCTCACCGTTGAATTCAATCCACGAAGGGTCGTTGACATCGGGCGGGGTTATGCCTGATACATTATTATTTGTAAGGTTATTCCAACATTTTGCCAATATGCTCATAAAAATGCCTGAAAATTCCTCAAATGCATTTATTACAGACGGTGTGGCGGTAATTTTTCCGTCAGCGGCATACGACGTTGTGCCTGCAGAGAATATAAGCGATATGCAAAGGATTAAAGAACATGTTTTTTTGAGTTTCATTAAATCACTCCGTTCAAAAAGAATCAACTGTATGAACATATTTGCCTGCAGCAACCGTTAAAATAAGAAATTCATTTCTATACCTCTCGAAATTTATAAGCATAATGCACTTGCGAAAAAACTTGGTTATCGGTTAAATTATAACACTTATGCAAAGAAAAAAGCAACAGTTTTGGCTGTTGCTTTTTGTTCAGAGTTTACTGCGACAGACAGTTTTTGGGTTTATCAGTCAGTCATATAAAGATGCTCAGCGTTTGCTGTGCCGTCGGAGTCAACCGATATTACCGTTCCGCCCATAAGACCGTCGGTATAATAAGCGCCGTATCCGGTTTTGAGCGTATAGTTGAGTCTGATGCCTTCATAATAAATCTGGAAATTATTTGCATGGTCGTGACCTGCAAAAATATTCTTTGTGCTTCCGAGTTCTTTGCAAACATCAAAGAATCCGTTGTTCACAGGTGAACAGCACACACCTTCACCGTTAACACCAAGCGCCGCGGGTGCAAGTTCGGGAGCAAGAGTTCCGTTTTCGTCGCTGCCATAGGCTTTTATCCAAGCATCTTTGTATTCACAAAGGGGAATGTGCAGAAAAACCGAACTCTCAACAGTTTTGCCCTCAATTTCAGTAATTCCGTTAACAGCCCATTTGTACCATTCAATCTGGTTATCCCAAAGATGGTCGTAACCGCTTACCGTTGAGCCGTCTTCGAGAGTAAATTCGGCATTATTATGAGTGTCAACCATAAAAAGTGTGTGGATAATTTTTCCGTTTTCGGTGATGTTTATGATATAGTTGCCGTAGCCCATATTTTCGGGACCGAACTCAAAAAGGCAATTTTCGGCATCATAGAGAAGATAAGCTGCCCAGAATTCATTTATGAGGCATTGACCGTCGTGATTGCCCATAACAGGCGCCCAAGGAATGCCGTAAGAATCAATCTGATGGATAAGCTTGAGATATGCAATTGTGCCCCAAGCGTTATCGCCCGTCAAAGTGATAAGGTCAGGCTTGGCTTTTTCAATAAGGCTGTCAATCATCTCGGCAGATTTCACACCTTGTTCCTCATAAACCAAATCATCCTTAAGCTGAATATCGGTAAGGTTGAGAATGATGAAATCTTCGTCGGGATTCTTTTCGATTTCGGCACAATAATCTGCCGTGAATTTGTCCGTTGCGGACCACTCGGTAAAAAATCTGCTTTCGCCGAAATTCACAACAAGCGCTGCCACTGGCGAAAGAATCTGAAGCAATGAAATAAAAAAGGCTAAAACAAGTTTTACAGTTGCCATATTGCACCTCTGAATATCTTATTTTTCAATCAAATGGTTTTCGCATCAGAGTGAATCGATAAGAGCCAGATATTCTGTTACAAGATATGAGCCGATGTGCTTGCCGACAGAAAGTGTTTCGTCTGCAATTCCGTCGCCGATGATATGACCCATAAACGCAAAGTTGTTATCTGTGAGCACATAACCGATAGCGTCATTCGTGAGGCTTACGGGATAAGTTGTAACTCCGTCAACAGCTTCCGAAAGGTTGTCATAAGGCCATTCGGTGCCGTCCCAGTTTGCGCCGCCCGTAATTTCATCATCCCAGAAGACTTCGGGATAAAGCTCACCGGGGAAAAGCGCAAGTGCAATTTTGTTGCCAAATTCAAGATAACCCATTTCGGTTGCCATTTTATATTCCTTAAAGAGGAAACCGTCATAGAAAATCTTATTGTTTACAAGTCCGATTTCACAAGCAAGAGTGAGAATGCTGTTTTCGGGCTTGATGAAGAGTTCTCTGTGCTTAACGTTAATGACGGGCGAAAGCTCTGTTATATAGTCAGCACCAACGATTTTTGCACCGACAAGCTGACCGAGTTTTCTTGCGCTTGCGCCTTTTTCTTCTTGTTCGGTCATTCCTGTTGTGTCCACATCAATGTCACGCGAAACCTGACCGACTGCACCGGGAATCATGATAAAATTACCGCCGTCGGTGTTTTTGATATATTCATCAATGTAGAAAATATAGTCTGAACCTACAAGACCGTTGCTTGCGCTGAAAGATGTTGCATGGCAGGTGATATCGCTGATATATGTTGCGGATTTTCCCGAATCGGGAACAAATTTAAAGCTTGCTGTATGGGGGAGATTTTCTTTGGATATAAGATCGCGTTTATCCTTGAAATATTCGCTTGTATCAATTGCCGAGAAATAAAGCTTGCCTTCTTCCATGTTGCCGAAAGCCTCTTTGATTGCTTCAACAGATACGCTGATGAAATGCTGCTTGAAGAATTCTGCGGTTTCAAGGCCTGACATTGTTCCGTCAATTCCAAGCAGGTTGCGCCAGAATGAACCGAAAAGTTTTTTGAAAAATTCCGTGCTTACGCCTTGTGTATCAAGTGCGGAGTGTGCATGAGTTGCGCTGATATTGATACTTGCAACCTTAATTCCCTGCTTCTCGCAGTATTCCATAACTGCTTTGCGGATTGTTCGTGTGTCGGTTGATGTAACACCAAGTGCGTCAATCGCTCCAAGCACAACCGCACCCTCACCGCTGTTATCGTCAATAACGGCAACGCGGATGCATTGGTCATCATAAACACCCTGTGCATATTTATTAAGCAAATCTCTGCCAAGATTATACTTACCGCTGTTAATATCGGCGGGGACAATGCTCTTTTTTGAGTAGCCGAGCTTCCACGCGTTGTTTTCGCCGGCTGATGTCTGATATGTTTTTCTGCCGGGCATGAAACCGATTTCGTCGAAATCATATTCATCAATGCTTTCCCAGTCACGGGGATTCACATAAATTGAACAGATTGATTTTACAAGCCCCTCAACAACAACATTGAGAGTATTGTAAAGACCCTTCATAATGCCGTCACCTGCGGAATCAGCCTGAGCGGCGGTGACGCTTTGTTCCTGAGCGGCATAAGAACCGACAGATGCGCATGAAATAAGAAGTGCAGCGCAGAGCATTGCTGAAATAATGCTTAAAAGCTTTTTTTTCATTTTTTTGCCTCCATTTATTAAATTACAGTTTTATTGTATATGATTTATCGGATTCAGTCAATAAAAACCGTAAATCCTCCGCGAAAATAATCTTATTTACCATTTCATTATAATTCCAAGAGTTTGTTTTTGTAACACTTGAATTAACGGTGAAACAGGTATATAATCTCAATATAAAAAATGAAAGGAGAAAAATATGAAGGTTATTATTTCTTGTCTTAATTCCAAATATGTCCATGCTTCACTTTCTCCTTGGTGTTTGCTTGCGGGAGTTCGCGAATTCGCAAAAAATACATACGATACTTCGGTTATGGAAAGCACAATCAATGGAGATGCTGAGTCCTTTGCCAAAGAAATCATAAATGAAAAACCCGATGTTGTGGCTTTTTCATGTTATATATGGAATATTACAAAAACTCTCGAAATTTGTCGTATTATAAAAAGAAATCATGGCTGCAAAATTGTCCTTGGCGGTCCCGAAGCAGCATATCGTCCGAAAGATATCCTTGAAAAATACGAATTTGTGGATTTTGTGCTTTCGGGTGAGGGGGAGTGGACTTTCCCTGATTTTCTTGATAATATGAACGGCGATTTGAGCCTTGTGGCAGGCCTTACATACAGAAAAAACGATGAAATCATCACAATTCCCGAAAAGGATTACACGGACAGTCCGCCATCACCGTTCTATGATGAATTCTTTGAACATCTCAATGGCAGAATTTCTTATATTGAAACATCAAGAGGCTGCCCTTACCGCTGCGCTTTCTGCCTTTCAGGAAGATGTTCGCCGCTCCGTTTCTTTGATATTCACAGGGTGAAAAATGACATAATAAGACTTTCCGTCAGCGGTACACAGACGGTAAAATTTGTTGACCGTACATTTAACGCAAGTGCAGAACGGGCCAACGATATTCTGCTTTTCATAAAAGAAAACTACGGTGAAGCAATCCCGCAAAACGTGTGTTTTCATTTTGAAATGGCAGGTGATATTTTAAAGGAAAGCACTCTTGCAATTTTATCGTCAATGCCTCGCGGTGCTGTTCAGCTTGAAATAGGTATGCAGTCCTTTAATGAGGAAACATTAAAGAAAATCAACCGAAAGACGGACACTAAAAAACTCGTTGAAAACATAAAAAAACTCATAAGTTTCAAAAATATGCATATTCATATTGACCTTATTGCTGGGCTCACGGGCGAAGACCTTGAAAGTTTTAAAAACAGCTTTAATATTGCTTATTCGCTTAAGGCGCAGATGCTCCAGATGGGATTTTTAAAACTTCTTTACGGTGCGGATATGCGCGAAAACAGGGAGAAATATCCATGCAAATTTACTGAAGAGCCGCCTTATGAGGTCACTTCAACTCCTTGGCTTTCGTCCGATGAGATAAAAATGCTTAAAAACTGCGAAGATGCTGTTGACAGGCTTTATAACAGCGGACGTTTTTTGCTCACTCTTGAGTATCTGACAGACGAAGTCGGCATTTCACCGTTTAACATTTTTAATGATTTCGGTAATACCGTAAACGGCAACAAAATGAAGCTTTGCGACTATGCGGAAAATCTTTTTAATTTCTTTTGCGATAAATGTGACAAAGAAATATTAAGGGAAAAAATCCTTTGCGATTTGCTCTGCTGTTCATCATCCGTGCCTATTCCCGATGCTTTTAAAACCAAAGACCCGTTTTACAAGAAAGCTAAAAGATATTTCATCGAAAATGTTGATAAAAACATTAAAATCGCGATTCTGCGTTCAAAAAATCAGGTTTTTGCAGTCAATCAGAGCAAAGAAAAAAACCTTCATAACAGGTATGAAGGTGAGTTATATAATATTGATGAATTAGTTACATTGTAGGGACGGTGCTGCATCGTCCCTTTTTCATTTTCGGTCAATTACAGTCAAGCAAAATGTTATTTGCGGAATTAATCGAAATTAGGTGAGGCTTGAGTAATTCTTTGCGAATTTTTCATTCCATGTTGTTTCGATTCCCTCGCGCCATGAAAGCGCTTTTTCCTTCATCTCTTTACAGAGTTCCGGCAATTCATCGCAAAGATTATTCTTTTCACCCGGGTCGTTTTCAAGGTCTGAAAGAAAAATCTCTGCACGCTGTTCTTCGCCTTCAACAAGCTGACCGTTAAGCACAAGCTTATATTTTCCTTTTCTCGCGGCGGTCTGGCCTTCCATTTCCCAGAAAATATATTCATGCTCTGCACTTGAGGTTCCGTCAATCATCGGAACAAGACTCATTCCGTCAAGCTCATATTCATCGGGATTTCCGCCGCAAAGCTCAAGAATGGTCGGGAAAATATCTGTTGAAATATGGGGCGCATTTTCAACGGATTGGTTTGTTTTGCCATACCAGCTGAGAATAGCCGGTATTCTGATTCCTCCCTCAAAAAGGCTGAATTTATGTCCGCTGAATATGCCTGAAGTTCCGCCGTAATAATAATCCTGAGTTCCGTCAAGCCAGTTTCTTGATTCTCTTGACGGGCCGTTGTCACTTTGAAAATAGATAACGGTGTTTTCAAGAATTCCCTGACGGATAAGCTCGTTTCTGATTTCGCCTACACCATCATCAACCGCGCTTATCATTGCCGCCATAATCTGACGGTCCTTTGAAAGATAGGGGAATCTTCTGATGTATTTTTCCGGTGCGTGCATAGGATAATGAGGAGAATTATATGCAACATAAAGCATAAAAGGTTCGTCATGGTGCTTCTGGATGAATTCAACGCTTTTGCGGGTAATTCTTTCGGTCATGTATTCACCGTTTTCATAAACCTCTTTATCGTTTTCCCAAAGGTCATGAGTGGGGTTTGTGTTACCGTCTGCCATTCCCCAATAAAAAATGTGTGAGTAGTAGTCAACACAACCTGCAAGAAATCCGGAAAATTCGTCGAAACCGTTTGCGTTTGGTCTGCATTCATCCTTAAGTCCGAGATGCCATTTGCCCATAATACCTGTTGAATAACCGAGCTTTTTCAGGGCAGTCGCAATGGTGGGAACATTAGGAGTGAGTCCCGATGCTCTGCGGTGGCCTGCAAGAATTGCTCTGACGCCTGCGTTTGCGGGATATCTGCCCGTAAGAAGTGATGCTCTTGATGGCGAACACACGGGGGAGGCAGAATACATTGAAGAGAATCTGATTCCGTCTTGTGCCACAGCATCTATATTCGGAGTTCTGAAATCTGTTGTGCCCATGCAACTCAGGTCACCGTAACCCTGGTCATCAGTCATTATTATAATTACATTCGGTTTATTCATAATCGATACTCCTTTGCTGATGATTGTTCGTCAAATTCTTATTTATCTGTTTCTCATCAAGCAAACAGAAGTCGGCGTGACCTAAATCACGCCGAACCTTTATTTGATGAAGGGCAATATTATTCGCTTTCTTCAATAATGCCGTAATATCTTGCAAACCAATAGGGGAGCAGATATGTGCTCGGGCTTACGGCGCTTGTGCCGTTTCCTTCATCAACTCTGAAAGGATTGCTGTCATAGTTGTGAACGATTCTCTCATCAATATCAAGTGCTTCCTTAAGCTGAGGTGAGCCTCCCCAACGCTCTTGCTCGGTGTCATAAACCAGGCCTTTTCGCGCTGAATTAATAATCGGTCTGTGAACGAAATCAAGCGGGAAATCACGAAGTGTTTTTGCAGCTATATCAAGGTCACAGGGTTCGTCGGTAAATGCACCGTAGATAAGATTGAAGAGAACGCAGTGCTCAGGTCTTTCATATTCCCAATGATGCTTCATGCCCATGAGAAGATATTTTCTGATTGCGGGATCCTTTTCAATGCGCAGAATTGTTGCTGTGCAAAGGAAACCGAGGTTATCATCGATATGGCATGTGTGGCCGTCGGCCTTTTTGTGCTGTGCGGCATTGAGAAGATAGTGCTCGTCAATTGCAAGTCTGAGGAACTCTTTTCTGTATTTTTCATCGCCTGAAATATGATAAGCAACATCAAGGAAAGTGAGCATTTCAAGGGAATTAATGCATTTTTCCCAAAGCCACATGCAGTTACCGTTAAGTTGAGCTGGATCCCAATTTGCCCAGGTTGTTGGTAAACCGTCAACATCGCAAAGTTTGTAGTTGTTTTCGAGAATATGATCAACAATATCGCATACAATTTCTTTTATATATGCTTTTTCTTCATCATTTGCGCAAAAATCATAATAAAGTGAAAAACCGAAGAAATGGCCTGTCATTTCGTCGCTGGAGGTTTCTCCGAGCCACTCGCATTCGCCATTGGGAGCAGAATGCCATTCAGCTCCGTCTCTTTTAACTATTGTGCCGTAGTCCGGTTCGCCTTCAAAGCGAACTGCTCTTGCCGTGAATCCTTTTTTGCCTGTGACTTTCGCCAGATAACCCATGGCTTTCATTGAACGTCTTGCAGCTTCAAGAATTTTTTCATCTTTGGTAACGGCATAGCAATAAGCGAGAGCGCCGATGTAGGTCTGAGTCCAAAGACCGTCATTGTCCGATACTCTGGGTTTTCCTGTGTTTATATCTCCGTTCTTAATACTGTTAAGTCCGGTTATATAACCGAGAGTGCGGATGTATTTTTCTTCTGCAAGATTGAAGCAGTAATCGGCCTTTTCGGCAAGAGTCATTTCAATTTCGGTTATTTTGCTGACGCCTGAATCTGTTGCAGTCCAGATGCTGTTTCCGACTGAGACGGCATCGTTAAGTTTGGGTTCACATGCCCAGCGGGTTGCGGGCAGATATTTGCGAGAGCCGTTGTTGATTATAATAAGACCTGCTTCGGAGGAGAGGATAACTCTGCCGTCATCTGCAAAACGGATTTTGAAAATCTCTTCTTCGGGGAGGCAGTTAATTTCTTTGTGGCCGTACCAACCGGTTTTATAATCGTATATGTAAGCGCCCTTATCCGTTCCGAGCCAGAGGAATCCGAGGCTGTTGTCAAAAGCAATGCAGTTGATTTTAAATTCCGGCATGGTTGAGTGTTCAGGGAAAATAGTCATCCAATGCTTTCTTTTGCCGTTCACAAGAATAAGGTTGTCGCCGCTTGCAGCAGCAATTTTTTCTCCGCTTACGGCAAGATCGGCAGGCATAAATTCCGTGCGGAAGAATTTTTCAAATTTGTCATCTTCGAGTATATAAAGGCAACTCGCAGTTATAAGAAAAATTTTATCGGTTCCGCTTATTTGAATTATGTCATCGTCTAAAGTCTGAATTTGGCTGATTTTTCCGTCTTTTGCGGAATACAAAACATTTCCGCTGCCGAAATAAACGCTTTCTTCCGTTGCAAATATTGCTTGAACCTTTGAACATTTAAAGCTGCCGATTGAACCGTCAGCCTTGGTATAATTCAGACCGCACTCCGTTCCGATATAAACAGTTCCGTTTTTGTCGGAAGCAAGGCATAGAGCCTTGCTTGAAAGCAGGCCGTTATCAGCGGTGAAGAATTCGCATGTGCGCTGGGGGAATTTTTTGCTTTGATAGAGTCCTTTTCTTTTCATTGGTTTTCTCCTTTTTATTAATTAATTGTAATTGATGTTTCTAGATAATTGCCGGAATTTTTTTCATTAATAACTATTTTTCTGTTTCCTGTTTCGCATGAACTCGGAATTTCAAAAGCCCAGGTAACAAAACCGTTTTCGTCGGCGGTTTTATCTGAAAGTTCGCTGTAGCTTGCCTTTTTTGTGGCAGTTTCATAAAACTCAATACTGTATTTTTTGCCGGGTGTGCCTTGAATCATAATCATTGCGGAATTCCCGATACTGACAGGAGTTGTTTTTGTTAAAACAGAAATGCCTTTGCTGATATCTTCGATTGTTTCGTTTGAAGAATTGCTTTTGTGCGTTTCTGCATTGTTTTTTGCGGGTTGCTCATGCTGAGATAAAGAAACCGTATTTTGGTTTTGAGGAGCAGCAAATGAATACTCAATGACATGCTTTTTTGTTGTTTCCGGGGCTTTGAAATAAGTGTAATGTTCGTTTTGAGAAACAATTTCAAATTCGGTTACGGGAATTTCCGCCTGAGCTTCTTTAGTGGTAATTTCGGCTGCGCTTGTCGCTGCAGATGCCGCAGTTGTTGTTTCTTCCAGCGTTTTGCCGTTACAGGCTGAAAAAACCGTTGCGGCTGTGCAGAAAGCAATTACCAAGGCTGCTGCGGTCTTTAATTTGTTTTTCATAAGTTTTACCTCAAATTTTTATAGAAATTTCGCCTGATGACAAAATATTTTGTGTTCCGTCTGCATTGATAACTATCAAATTGCATTGTTCGTTTATGTCAACTGCTTTTGCTGTATATTCAACATTATTTTTAACGTATGCAATATCTTTGCCGATTATAAAAAGATTCTTTCTGTATTCCTCAATAATCAAAGAATTGCAGGGGTTTTCGGAATAGTCGAGTATTGTTTTTGCAATAGAATTTGCAAGCTCCGTTTTGTTGCAGCTTATATTAATACTTCCCGCAACGGTCAGCTCCTTCGGGAAAACTTCTGTGGTTATATTGATTCCGATTCCAAGAGCTATATAAGCCTTTCCGTTGTTTAAAAAACGCTCGGCAAGGATGCCGCAGACCTTACGGCCGCCAACAAAAATATCGTTAACCCATTTGATTTTTGCATCAACATCGAGATTTTTTAATGCGCCGCAGGTTGCAACGGCAGCTGACGGGGTGAGCAACGTGCAGTCATCGGGAGCAGAAAAGACAACGGTCATATAAAGCCCTGTGTCTTTGGGCGAAAAAAAGCTGTTTCCGCGTCTGCCTCTGCCTGCGGTTTGTTCGTTCGCAATAATGAGAGCAGGTAGTGCCAATTGATTGATATTTTCTTTTGCATAAGTGTTGGTTGACGGTATGGAATCCAAAATGATTTCGTTAAATTTGCGCATTGCACACTTCCTGAATGATATAATATATAGCTTTTTAATATTTTAATTGTACAGTATGCCAAATAAATTGTCAATAAAATTAATTTTTTATTGACACTTATAACTAAAAAATGTAAAATCAATTTTAAGATGTATAAAAAGGTGGTGCACCGTGAAAATTTTGCAAAAAGGGTTCAATTATTCTCAGGACGGCCCCGGAAATCGCCTTGTTTATCATTTGCAGGGTTGTAATTTTTCCTGCAAATGGTGTTCCAATGCAGATAGCATTCCTTTTGATAACCCCAAAGCATCCGAAACAAGCGTTGTAAACATATTTGATGAAATTATTCGAAGCAGGATGATGTTTTTTGACGGAGGCGGAGTAACTTTTACGGGAGGCGAAGTCTGTGTTCAGTCTGTCGAACTTTTGGAGCTTCTTAAGCTTTTGAAAAATGAAAGAATACACACCTGCATTGAAACCAACGCATCTTTTTTGTCGCTTAAGGAGATTGCGGAATATATTGATTATCTTATTGTTGATTTTAAGCATTATGATGATGAGATGCACAGAAAATGGGTTGGTGTTTCAAATAAAACGGTCAAAGAAAATATTCAATATTTTCTTGATGCAGGAAGGCAGATACACATTAGGATTCCCGTTATAAACGGCGTCAATGATAATCCTCGCGCTTTTGCGAAATATTTTGCACCGTTTAAAACTGAAAACGCTGTTTTTGAATTCCTTGCCTATCATGAATACGGCAAAGATAAATGGCAGGGTAAATATGAAATTAAAAACGGTTTTGTCAGCGCAGAAAAAATCAGAGAGTTTCATGATGAATTCAGAAACCACGGTTTAAAAACAGTTGTAACATAAGGAGAGAATAAATATGACTTGCATTTTAGACAGCAAAAAAATATCAGAAATGGCAAAAGCTCTTTTTGCGGAGAAAAGAGCAGGCATGCGCCTTGACGGATGGTTTATTGCTAAGGAAGCGGAGCTTCAACTTTCCGAAAAGTTTGCAAACGAGAATGAAGAAGTTAAAAAAGCGCTTATTCTTCGTGAAATTGTTAAAACAATTCCGATTTATTTAAGTGACTATCAGATTTTTGCAGGAACGCAGGATGATGCGTTTGCAAGAAGCTACGCACTTATCAACCCTTCATTTAAAGTTGAAGAGTTCAGCGGTTATTGTGACCCTGCTGCAGTTTTTTCGGATATTGAACCGAACGAAGAATTTACTGCCGAAAGAATTGAAAAAGCAAGAAGTGAATTTGCCAAAACCGAATATGCCGTTAAGCTCGGTGAGGTTTATGATAAAGCCGAGTGCTACACCAAAGAAGTTATTTTCTTTTTTGAACAGGTAACCGGTCATCTTATTCCCGACATGCGTTTTGCCGTTAAACACGGCGTTAAGGAAATGCTTAAAAAGGTTGAAGGCAAAGAGGGTAACGGCTATAAGGCATTTGAAATAGCTCTTGAATGCGCAACAATCCTTGCAAACCGTTATGCAGATCTTGCAAAAGAAAAAATGTTGACGGCTTCTTCGGAAAGAAAGGCGCAGCTTGAAATAATGGAAAAAACGCTTCGTAAGGTTCCCGAAAAGGGTGCGGAAAATCTTTATGAGGCTATTCAGGCTTTTATTATCATGTGGCAGATAATGTGTCTTGAACAAACACCCAATCCCTTTGCTTTTTCTGTAGGCAATGCAGACAGAATTTTTGAACCGTACAGAAACGGGCTTGACCGCGAAACAGCAGCCGCATTGTTCAAGCATTTTCTTGTTTTCTTTAATGTTGCGGACAGAAGCTGGGCAATTTCTCAAAATATTATTGTCAGCGGACGTGACATTTGCGGAAATGATTTGACAAATGAAACCACATACGCACTCATGGATGCATATTACGATATGAATTTGCCTCAGCCCATACTTTCTGTTAAGCTTCATAAAAACACCCCTGCAAGGCTTTATGAGGAAATGGGCAGATTCATGTTCACTCCGGGTGTCCTTACCCCTTCGTTTTTTAATGACGATTCGCTTTATGCGGTGCTTTCCGCAAAGGGTGTTGATGACGAGGATCTTGCCGATATTTCAATTGCAGGCTGTCAGGAGCCGCTTATTATGGGCAAGGATAACGGCAACACAACTAACAGCTGGCTGAATCTTCCAAAAATTCTGGAGATGACTCTCACCGGCGGTGTTTCAACAATAACAGGCGAAAAGCTTGTTGATGTTGATGCGTGCAAACTTCAAAATGTCCGTGAAGAATTTTATAAGAACGTTGAAAAATTTGTCGCGGCAATGGGCGAAGCCGCTAACGGTGCATCGGCTGCATTGTCAACTCAAAGAGTGCCGTTCCTTTCCTGCCTCATGGGCGGCCTTGAAAACGGCATTGACGCAAGAGATATACATAAGCAGGGAACAAAATATAACGGCAGCGGATGCCTTATCCACGGCGTTTCCGTTATTGCCGACAGCTTTGCTGCGATTGATAAGTTGCTTAATGAAAGACCCGCAGATGCCGATAAGCTTGTTGATGCTCTCAAAGCTGACTTTAAAGGCTATGAGGATTTGCGTGACTTCTTGCTTTCGGCTGATAAATTCGGCAACAATATTGAAAGCGTTGATAACGAAGCTGGCGAAATCGCAGCTAAGGTTGCGGATATAGTTTCTTCAACCAAAAACTATCTCGGCAATTCTTTCAGACCCGATTTCAGCTCGCCTTCAACACATCTTCTTTACGGCTATTGGGTCGGAGCAACTCCTGACGGAAGAAAATCAAGAGATATGCTCGGTTACGGCGTTGACCCGCTTTACGGTAGCGCTGAAAACGGACTCGGCTTCCGTATGCTTTCAAATATGAAAATGCCTTTTGAAAAGATGAACGGCGGATATGCTTCCCATCTCGGAATAGATCCGAAATATTTCAAATCCGAAACAAACGAAGGCAAAGGTGTTGAGTTCAGAGACAAGGTTATTAATCCGCTCTTCTTTAATCCGTTAAAAGACGGTGTTTCGCCTTTCTATCTTTATGTAAATGTTACTACCGCCGAGATTCTTTGCAAGGTTCTTGCCGAGCCCAAGAAATATGCTCCGAGCGGAGTTTATATCATGAGAATTCACGGAACTTTTGTTAATTTTCTTGATTTGTCGCCTGCAATTCAGCAGGATATCATAACAAGGCTTGACCCAAAGTCTGCATCAATTGCATGAGGACTGATTTATGAAAATTATAGGAATTGATATCGGAACAACTAGCATTTGCGGTGTTCTTGTTGATACTGTCAGCGGAGATATTCTGAAATCTTTTACAAAAGAGAATGCTGCATTTTTAGAAACCGAAAACGATTTTGAGAGAATACAAGACCCTAATAAAATTATGGAAAGCGTTTGTTCTTTGCTTTCCGAGCTGATGGATTCAAGCGTGAAAGCCATCGGATTTTCGGGCCAGATGCACGGAATAGTTTATACTGATGAGTGCGGTGCTGCCGTCAGCCCTCTTTATATCTGGCAGGATGAACGTGCAGCAAAAGAATACGAAAACGGAAAATCCTTTGCAGAGGAGCTCGGATGCTTTGCCGGCTACGGACTTGCAACCGATTTTTACAATGAAGTTAACGGGATTATTCCCGAAAATGCAAAGTACCTTTGCACAATTGCTGATTATGCGGTTATGCAGCTTTGTGGCTTAAAAAAACCGATTATGCATGTCACAAATGCCGCAAGTCTCGGCTGCTTTGATGTTGAAAAGAACCGCTTTGCAATTAATAATCCGAGGCTGCCTGACGTAACCTCAGAGTTTGAATCGGCAGGGGAATATAACGGAATTCCCGTTTGCGTTGCTTTGGGTGACAATCAGGCTAGCTTCATCGGCTCTGTGTCCGACGCTGACGATGCGTTGATAAATATCGGAACAGGCTCGCAGATATCATGGCTTTCGGAAAAGCTTGTTGAATGCGACGGCATTGAAAACAGACCTTTTGACGGCAAACGATATCTTGCTGCGGGCTGTGCCCTTTGCGGCGGACGAGCTTTTGCGATGGTTGAAAAGCTGTTCAGAGAAATCGCCAACCTTTCATCGGATAATAAAACCAAATCTTTTTATCCTCAAATTGATAAACTGTTGGAAGATAAAACAAAAACAACTCTTTCGGCGGATTGCCGTTTCTGCGGTACAAGAAGCAACCCTGCTGTGCGCGGCGGCTTTTGCAATATATCCGAAAATAATTTTACCGCTGCGGATATTGCACTTTCTGTTCTCAACGGTATGGCCGATGAACTTTATCAGATGTATAAAAACGGCGGAAGGTTGGCAGTAAAGCTGGTTTGCTCCGGTAACGGCATCCGAAAAAACGCTGCGTTGCGCAGAATCGTTTCGGAAATGTTCGGATGCGAAATAAAGATACCGTTTTATGCCGAGGAGGCTTCTTACGGAGCCGCTTTGGCAGCTTCGGTTGCTTGCGGATGCTTTGAGAATATTTCTGATGCATGCCGCAATATAAAATATAAGGAGGATTAATTATGTTTTATAATGAACCGATTTTCTTCGAAAAAAACAGAGTTTTCCGAGTTTATACGGGCGGCAAACTGTTTTCTGATTTCTTCGGCGATAATTCCGAAGACGGTTTTTATCCGGAAGAGTGGGTTGCATCAAGTGTCAGAGCTCTTAATGAAGGGAGCACCGATGAATATGAAGGCGTTTCCAAAATTAAGGGAACCGATTTGTATTTGAGTGATGCTGTTGAAAAATATAAATCTGAAATTCTCGGCACAAGAGAAGATATCGGAATACTCACAAAGATTCTTGACAGCGCAATAAGGCTGCCTGTTCAGGCTCATCCGGACAAAGCATTTTCTCAAAAATATTTTTCATCGAAATACGGCAAGGAAGAAAGCTGGATTATTCTTGCAACAAGACCGGGAGCCAAGATTTTTTACGGCTTTAAAGACGGAGTAACTTTGGAGGATTTTTCCAAAGCAATTGATGAAAGTGAAAACAAATCAGATGCAATGGAAAAGCTGCTATGCTCAATTGATGTTAAAGCAGGAGATGTGATTTATATTCCCGCCAAAATGGTTCACGCAATCGGCAGCGGATGCCTGCTTTTGGAGGTTCAGGAGCCAACTGATTTTACCATTCAGCCCGAGCGTTGGTGCGGTGACTATAAGCTTTCCGATAAAGAAATGTATCTTGGCTTGGAGCGTGAAAAAGCATTGGAGTGCTTTGATATGAAAAAACGCTTCCCTGCACCTCTGATTCCAAAGGTGATTTTTGAAAACAACGGTGTAAAGTATGAATCTGTTATTGATGAAACGGTCACAACCAGCTTTTCAGTCAGAACAGTAACGATTGCAGACGGTTCGTTTGATTTAACAAGGGGAGCAGCAGTTTATGTTGTTACAGAGGGCTGCGGCGAATTAACGGGTGAAAATTACAGCCGCACCGTAAAAAAGGGAGATTATTTCCTCATGCCCGAGAATGCTAAATCGAAGTATTCGATAACGGGAAAACAAATTAAAATAACGGAATGCTTTGCATAAATTGAGTTGACATACTTAAAAATATGTTTTAGTATGATTGTGAACAATGAATTTGATTTTTTGTGAGGGATAGTATGAACACAAATGCAATGTTTAAAATCGGATACGGTCTTTATGTTCTTACGGCGCGTGAAAACGGATTTGACAACGGCTGCATAATAAATACCGTTTCTCAGGTTACGGCTTCACCAAACAGGATTACCGTTGCTGTTAACAAGGTAAACAAAACCCATGATATGATTCTTTCAGCCGGTGAATTCAACGTCAGCATTTTATCAACAGCTGCTTCATTTGAAATTTTCAAGGCTTTTGGTTTCAGAAGCGGTAAGGATGTTGATAAATTCAGCGATTACGGCGCGGTTAAAAGAAGCGAAAACGGAATTTATTATATTACCGAATCAACAAACGCATATATTTCAGCCAAGGTTGTTTCTTCAACAGATCTCGGAACTCATACATTGTTTTTGGCAGATGTAACCGATTGCGAAGTGCTTTCCGATGAAACAAGCGTAACTTATGACTATTATCATAAGTATATCAAGCCGAAGCCCGAGGTTAAAAAGGCTGCTAAAGTATATTATCGCTGCAAGATTTGCGGATATATTCATGAAGCAGACGAACTGCCCGCTGATTTTATTTGCCCGCTTTGCAAACATCCTGCTTCCGACTTTGAAAGAGTTGAAGCAGTGGAGGAAAATTCAAAAGAAGGAGAGAAAAATATGAATCTTAAAGGAACAAAAACCGAAAAAAATCTTATGGAAGCTTTTGCCGGCGAATCACAAGCAAGAAATAAGTACACTTATTTTGCTTCAGTAGCAAAAAAAGAAGGGTATGAGCAGATTTCTGCAATTTTTCTTGATACAGCCAACAACGAAAAGGAACATGCAAAAATGTGGTTCAAGGCTCTCGGTGAGCTTGGAAACACAGCCGAAAACCTTCTCCACGCAGCTGAGGGTGAAAATTACGAATGGACAGATATGTATGACACCTTTGCCAAAGAAGCCGACGAAGAAGGCTTTACTGAGCTTGCAGAAAAGTTTCGCATGGTTGCTGCAATTGAAAAGGCTCATGAAGAAAGATACCGTGCACTCCTCAGCAACGTTGAAATGCAGAAAGTATTTGAAAAAGCAGAGGAAACAATGTGGGAATGCCGCAACTGCGGTCACCTCGTAATGGGCAAAAAGGCTCCCGAGGTTTGCCCCGTTTGCGCTCATCCTCAGAGCTTCTTCGAAGTCAGAAAAGAGAATTATTAATCAGTTAAAAGCCGAGGTTTTTACCTCGGCTTTTTAATTGCGAAAAAATTTGATTAACTTTTGCTGTTTTTATTGCTATTTTTTTAAAAAAACTATATAATTATCAAAAATAGAACAGAAGGTGTTATTATGAAAAAAATTATCAGATTAGCGGCTTTGCTGCTGGCAATGCTGTTCGTATTCGGTGCTTGCTCGTCTGACAGCCCTGAACAGGCATCAAAAGTTAAGTTTACAATGGAAAACGGCGGTTCTTTTGTAATGGAGCTTTATCCTGAGTATGCGCCGCAGACTGTTGAGAATTTTCTTGAGCTTGTTGAGAGCGGATTTTATGACGGTTTGACTTTCCACAGAGTTATTGAAGATTTCATGGCTCAGGGCGGCGACCCCAACGGCGACGGCTCAGGCGGCAGCGCGAAAAAAATTGTCGGAGAGTTCAGTATTAACGGATTTGAGCAAAACACTCTTTCGCATACACGCGGCGTTGTTTCAATGGCCAGAAGACCCGATAATTACAATTCCGCCTCGTCACAGTTCTTCATTTGCTTTACCGATGCAACTTATCTTGACACGGAATATGCGGCATTCGGCAAGGTTATTGAGGGCATGGAGGTTGTTGATGCCTTCCTTGAGGTTGAAAGAACTTATGACAGCAGCGGTTATCTTTCAAAGCCTGTTGACCCGATCGTTATTGAAAAAGCGGAGGCAATTTATGAGTAATGTAACTTTCAAAGCTTTCAAAGCGAGCGAAATTGATTTTGTTAACAAGCATGAAAACGGAACCAGAATAGAATTTGAAAACAAGTATTCATATAATGTAAAGTATTCGCCTAACAACACCTGCATAGGCGAGTTCACCGTTGAGGTTAACGATAAAGCAAATAAAGATAAGTTTCACATCAAGGCTGTTGTTCTCGGCATTTTCACATATAATCCGGAAACAAAAAAAGAAATTATCCATGTTGAATCTTATAAAGAGCTGTTCCCTTATGTCAGAACAATGATTTCATCGTTGACTGTCAATGCAGGCATTCCGCCCGTAATTTTGCCTAATTTTGATATTGAATCGCAAAGCATTTATAAATTCGGTAAGAATTGTTAAATAAAAATGAAAGAGGAATAGATATTATGGATATTATGGATATTGCTTCAAAAGGTATTTGCGCAATAACTAAAAACTTCGGAAAAAAGATTTGCAAACAGCAGGGCAAAGCTCCTGAAATTGAAAAAGTTAAGCCTGTTGAAATCAGCGGTTCATGCTATCGTGCAGGTTTTGCACGCGCGGAGATTATGCCCGATTTAACAAGTGGGAAAACATATTGGATTGCAGGCCACGGTTCAGGCCACAAAATGGAGGGAGTTCTTTCTCCTGTTTATGTCAGCGCAGTGTGGCTTGACTGCGGCAATGATGAAGGCATGCTTTGGCTTGGCGGCGATATTGTCGGCATGACAAGAGTTGAGGTCAATAAAATTCGCTCCATGATTATGGCTTCTGATAAAATCAAGGGCTGCAAATGCATTAATTTCAGCTGCACCCACAGCCATTCTGGCATTGATACGCTCGGTTATTGGGGCAAGGCTAATCTTGTAAGCATTCCGTCAGACGGCAAGGACCCCGAATATATGGAAATGCTTATGAACAATGCCGTTAAGGTTGCGGAAGAAGCCTATGCCGGCAGAAAAGCCGGCAAGCTTTATAACGGAAAAATTACTATTGATGACGGCCTTCAAACAAGAAGAGGCTTTATTGACAGGCATGAGGTGCTTTCAAGGCTTCGTTTTGTTCCTGATGACGGCTCAAAGGATATCTGGATTCTCAATTTCGGAGGTCACCCCAATTCTCTCGGCGGCGGCAACAGAATGCTCAGCGGCGAATATCCCTATTTTATGCGTGAACAGATTGCTGCCGAAAACGGAGCAGACGTTCTTTTTGGTATCGGTGCAATCGGTGCAATGGATGTTGCGGAGCTTGATGATAAGGATAATGTTAACTGCATAAAGCTTCAGGCTAAAATGATAGCTGATGCTGCTCTCAAAATCGATAACGATGTTGAACTTGAGCCTGAAATGAAAATTCTTCAGCAGCCGTTCTATCTGCCGGTAGGCAACTATGTTTTAACCCTGCTCGCAATGCGCCATGTTATGAGCTTCAATGCTTATGCATGCCCTGAAAGTGACACGGGCATTGCCACGATGACCGAAATGACTTATATGTCAATCGGCGGCCAGAAAATTCTGCTTCTTCCCGGTGAAAGCTTTGTTTCAACGGTTTACGGCGGCTATATGTCAGCCGATGTTTCTCCCACAGGCAAGGGTGGCGAAATTAACCCCACCCCGCTTGCTGAGATTGCGGGCGAGCCCGATATGATTGTGTTTGGTGTTTCAAATGACATGACAGGTTATGTTGTTCCTCCCAACGATTTCGTGCTCCATCCCACTCAGCCTTATCTCAACGGATATAAGGATAAATTTGGCCTTAATCACTATCACGAAACAAACTCCATGGGCATCGGAACCCAAAAGGTTATTGCCGATGCGTTCGCTGACGTAGCGGCAAGGTTCTGATTATGCTGTCTCTGGTTTATTCGGTTGTAATCCTGGTTGCAACAACTCTCGGCGCTTTCGTCGGATTGGGTGGGGGAGTTATAATTAAACCAATCTTGGATTTTATCGGTGCAGAGCCGAGAATGCAGGTTGATTTTCTTTCATCCGCAGCTGTTTTTACAATGTCAGTTGTTTCAACTGGTAAATCAATCAAAAACAAGGTTTCTTTTGAAAAAAACATAATTATACTGATTGCACTCGGTTCAATTGCAGGCGGATTTCTCGGAAACACCTGCATGGATTTGCTTGAAGATGTTCTTCATTCAAATATAATCCGATGCATTCAGGCTTTTATTCTTGCTTCTTTGCTTGCAGGGGTAAGCTTTTATGTGAGCAAAGAGCGCCTTTCGTTTCATGTTAAAAACAACATTGCTGTTTGCCTTGTCGGCCTTTTGCTGGGTTTTCTTGCTTCGTTCCTCGGCATCGGCGGCGGGCCGATTAATGTTGCGGTGCTTACGCTCTTCTTTTCAATGAACGTTAAGGATTCGGCTGTTTATTCCGTTGCGATTATTTTCTTTTCGCAGCTTTCAAAGCTTGTGACTCTTTTTGTCAACACAGGCATACAGCCTTATGCACACCAATGGAAAACGCTTTTGTTTATCTTACCTGCCGCGGTTTTGGGCGGAATAATCGGTTCAAAACTAAACCGCAGATTTGGTGATAAGCTTATTCGAAAAGTTTTTGTTTCCGTGATGATATTGCTTGTATTGCTCAATGTCTGCAACGGAATTAGCTATTTGGCGGTTTAAGGAGTTCTTTATGACACAACAGGAGATAACGCTTTTAAATCTCGGGAGCAGTCTTGATGATTTGGCCAACATTGACCCGCGTGGATACGGCGTTTGCAAGCTTCTTTATAAAGCATCAAAAGAATACACGGGTATGCCGCTTTGTGTGAACGGCGCTGTTAAGCTGGTTGAAAAAATTTCTCAGGGCGATTTGGTTTTTATACTGACGGGTTTCGTGCTTACGCCTTATAACAAAGCCGAAACGGACGGGATTATCAGCGCGCTTTTATTGGCAAGGGCTTTAATAAGAGGTTTTAAGGCAAAACCTGTTATCGTTTGTCCTGCCGAAGGGAAAGCGGCCGTTGATGCTCTTTCTGAATTTTTAACCGGTTCGGCTGTTGAAGTTAAAATCTTTACCAAGGATAAATCCAAGGCGGAAGAATGCGCTGATTCGATAATTGCCGACGGTGTTCCCAAAGCTGTTATCAGCATTGAGTGCCCCGGTGAAAATGAACAGGGCCGTTATCATAATGCAAGAGGTGTTGAGGTCACCAAGCTTGAAGCAAAGCAGGATATTTTATTTGATAAGCTTCGCGCAGCAGGTGTGCTCAATATTGCTGTCGGCGACCTCGGCAATGAAATCGGCATGGGCACAATTTCCGAATATATTAAAGAAAAAATCCCTGTTGCCTGTGAGTGTGGATGCAAGGGCGGCATCGTTGCAAGAACAAAGGCTGACAATATTATAACGGCAACAGTTTCTGATTGGGGATGCTATTCCCTTATTGCCATGCTCGCATATCTTTTGGAAGATTCAGAAATTATGCACAGCGCTGAAATTCAAATAAACGCAATGAATATTGCAGCGGAAAACGGGCTTGTTGATATGTACGGCGAGCATATTCCTGCCGTTGACGGCTTCGGAACGGAGATTAACTGTTCGGTTGTTACTTTGATGAAAGAGCTTGTTAAAAGCGCATTGAACCTCAAGGTTAAATGCAGGCCATGGTTTGATGAAATTATTAAAATAAAGTCTTTTGGCTGATAAAAAGCCTTGATACAGTTTAATTTGTATCAAGGTTTTTATAATAGTAATATTTAACGGTGATCAGATGCTTGATTTTAAGCTTGAAAACAAATCCTCTTGGGAGAAAATAAAAGAAAGCGGCTTGCCTGTTGTTATTTACGGAATGGGCAACGGAGCGGATAAGGTTATTGACGAGTTTGAACGGCTGTCAATCCCGATTTTAGGGATTACGGCAAGCGACGCATTTGTCAGAGGACAGATGTTTCGCGGCTTCAGGGTTAAAAGATTGGCCGAGTTTGAGGGCGATTTTATTATAGCTGTTGCGTTTGCAAGCTGTTTGCCCGATGTCATGAATCATATTTATTCTCTTTGCGATAAACACAGGGTTATTGTTCCTTGCGTTCCCGTTTTTGGCAACGAAATATTTAACCGCGATTTTATTGAAAAATATAATACGCAAATCAATGAAGCATATTCTCTTTTTGATGAAGAATCAAAACGGATTTTTGCAGGTTGTGTCAATTTTATGTTTGGCGGAGAGCTTGAAACACTAAAAAATATAACAAGCCAAAAGGACGAGGTGTTTCAAAATATCCTTTGTTTAAGTTCCGATGAAAGCTATCTTGATTTGGGGGCATACAGGGGAGATACCGTTGCAGAATTTCTGCATTATTGCGATAATAAATACAGCGGCATTATTGCTCTTGAGCCTGACAGAAAAACTTTTAAAAAGCTGACGGAATATCTGGCAGACATTCCGAAGTCAGAAGCCGTTCAAAAGGCGATTTACAGCGAAAGCAAAAACCTTGTTTTCAGCAATAAGGCGGGGCGCCAGTCAACAATCGCTTCCGAGGGCGAAGAAATTGAGTCCTTAACAGTTGATGAACTGTTTGATAAAAAGACTGTCACTTATATAAAAATGGATGTTGAAGGTGCCGAAAAAGAAGCAATCAAGGGAGCGGAAAGCACCTTGAAAAACCAAAAACCCAAGCTTAATATTGCACTTTATCATAAAAGCAGAGATTTATTTGAAATACCGCTGCAAATTGCAAAAATTAACCCCGAATATAAATTCTATATGCGCCGCCATCCCTATATTCCGTGCTGGGATATGAACTTATATTGTGTTTGATATTTTATATTAATTTTCATATTAAATTGTGATATTGAAAATTAATTGTAAATACGGTATAATTCTTTTATGAATAAAGTCACTGTAAAGTTATTGGAGGTAAATAAATGAAAAAAGTCTTATCATTTATATTAAGTGCTGTTTTAATGCTGCAATTCAGTATTGGTTCGTATGCAGCTTTTGATGCTTCAAAGCTTAGCAGAGAGGAGTGGGATAATATGTATTCTTTGCTTGTCGATGATAATAGGTTCCCTATGCTTAATGTAGGCGCAGATGAAACTCAGGTCAGCCTTTGCTGGCATGCCGAAAAATCAACTGCGAATCCCAAGGTCAGAATTTCAAAAAATGATGATATGTCTGATGCAAAAGAGTTTAGCGGCATAACCACGGCAGCTGAAACTGATGAGCAGCTTGTCTGCAGGGTAACCATAACAGGTCTTGAAGAAAACACAACATATTATTATCAGTGGTATTCAGACGGTGGATGGAGCGAAACAGCCAAATATGAAACAAAGTCTTTCAATGACCATAAGGCACTTGTTGTCGGTGATATTCAGATTGCGGAAGATTTTAGAGAAGATTCACTCTCACAGTCTGACATTGGGTTCAATTGGAACAATGTTCTCGCAGAAGCGCTTCAAAAGAATCCTGATATAAGCTATCTTGTTTCACCCGGCGATAACACCTCAACCGGTCAGACCGCCAAGGAATGGCAAACGTTTCTTATGCCTCAGTCTGTCAGAAGTCTTCCTATGGCGCTTGCAATCGGCAACCATGATAAAAAGGGCATGACCTATAATTATTACACAAACATGCCCAATGAATATTACGGCAAGCATTTCAGAGGCCTTGACCGCGATTTTTGGTTCCGTTACGGCGATGTTCTTTATCTTGTTTTTGATTCAACATCTGGCAGCGCGCCTGACCACATTGCAATGGCTAAAGAGGCTGTTGAAAAGAACCGGGATGCCAAGTGGAGAATCGGCGTTGTTCATCACGGAATATACGGCGCAGGCGATGCTATCGGTGATATGGAAACCGAGATTCTTTTGAGCGCAATTTTTACCCCGATTTTTGAATCCTATGATCTTGATCTTGTTATAACAGGCCACACTCACTCCCAGGGACGCTCGCATTTTATGAAAAACAATAAAATTGCAGGCAAGGCGAAAAGCGGCGAAACATACACTAATCCGTCAGGAATTTTGTATCTTAATTCCAACTCTGTTTGTGAAAAGGTTATTATGGATTATTCTGCCGAGCATCTTGCCTACAGCTTTATTGAAAACGATGTTACAACATACACAACTCTCGATTTTAAGGGAAATACAATGAAACTTGAAACACGAAGAGGGGATAACAGTGAGCTCCTTGACAGCATAACAATTATACGAACAGATGAGTATGAAGAGAATTCTGTTGAAAATGTTATTAAAAGAATACTCTATAAATTTGTTGAAGTTATCGGATTTATATATGTGAAAATTGATGCTCTTATAAAATTAATTGGTTAGAGGAGACCTACAATGGCTGCGAATGTATATTTTTCTAAAATTATAACTCCTGAAAAAGTTCTTGAGCTTTATAAAATGCTCGGAAAGCAACTTGAAGGTAAGGTTGCCGTTAAAGTCCATTCAGGTGAAAAAGGAAATCAGAATTTTCTTAAGCCTGATTTTTGGAAGCCGATTATCGAATATGTGAACGGCACCGTTGTTGAATGCAACACAGCTTACAATGGCGAAAGAAATACTACCGAAAAGCATAAAAAGCTGTTTGAAACTCATGGCTGGACTGAACATTTTTCGGTTGATTTGCTTGATGCCGAAGGGCCTGACATTGAACTTGAAATTCCTGAAGGTAAAAAAATCAAGAAGAATTTTGTTGGGAAAAACTTGATTAATTATGATTCGATGCTTGTGCTTTCTCACTTTAAAGGTCATCCGATGGGTGGCTATGGCGGCGCATTGAAACAGCTTTCAATCGGAGTTGCTTCCTCATACGGAAAGGGCTATATTCACGGCGTTGGAGATCCTGCTGATTTCTGGACTTCGGATCACGATTCTTTCCTTGAATCAATGGCAGATGCGGCAAGCTCGGTTGTTAACTATTTCAAGGATAATCTTCTTTATGTTAATGTTATGAAAAATATGAGTGTTGATTGTGACTGCTGTGCGGTTGCTGAGGACCCTTGCATTGCGGATATCGGAATACTTGTTTCAGATGATCCTGTTGCGATTGATCAGGCTTGCATTGATTTGGTTTATGCTTGCTCAGATCCGGGCAAGCCCCATCTTATTGAGCGTATTGAAAGCAGAAACGGAGTTCACACAATTGAAATGGCCGAAATTCTTGGTATTGGTTCAAGAGAATATAATTTGATCGAGGTATAAATATATATAATTTGAAAAAGCAATATTATGACGCTTGTTTGTTTGTAAAGATGTTCAGCGTTGATTGTTAATGTTTAAAATCCGAATTTGTGTGAAAGCACAGGTTCGGATTTCCATTTAATATAACATTCAGAAAAGTCCTGACAGCGGCATTATTCTGTTGACAATGATTTTTTCGGGAGTTATACTTAATTATAATAAATTTTAAAGCAGGTGATTTTGTTGAAAGAACCGATGTATATTTTGACTTATGACCACGGTGGCTATGTTCTTTGGGAGAAAGAGGTTAAGCCTCGACTTAAAAATATTGCTGTTTGGCTTGAAAAATATCCTAAGCTTAAAATCGGACTTGATTATGAGTCCTTCACCTTTGATGAGTTTTCGCGGTGTGACCCTGAAGTGGTTGAAATAATTGCCGATCTTTTGAAAAAATATCCAAACAGATTCGGCCTTGGCGCAACAACCTACGGTCAGCCCTTATCTTTGACGATTTCAGAAGAATCCAATGCGCGCCAGTTAATTTATGCTGTGCGCACCAATTTACATTATTTCGGCCGTACTCCCGATGTTTATTCTATTTCGGAGTTCGCTCTCAATAATCAAACACCGCAGCTTGCTTCGCTTTGCGGTTACAAGGCGGCCATTCTTCGATCTCACGTTATGGGTTACGGATATCCGAAAACATTCGGCAGTGCTTGGGGCCGCTGGATAGGCAAGGATTTAACGGAAATGCCTTCTGTGCCTACCTATCACGGTCAGGGCAGGGGCTATAACTGCACAACTCTTGATAACTGGATTCTTTCCCGTTGGTCAAGAGATTCAAGAATATATTCACTTGAAGATTTTGAGAAAATTTTCTCCGATTATTCTCCTCTTCTTGCTTCAAGATATGATGATTTAACTCAGCCTATTGAGGAATTGACGGAATATATTGAAACAAAAGACAACTATCAGTATCTTCTTCTTGAAGAGATTCCCGAGGTTTACGGTGAAGCAAAGGATGAATTAAAAACAACCGATAATGATTTTCACGTCCAAATGCCTTGGGGTTACTGCGGTAATGAAATTTTTAACGGCTGCCGTGAAAGTGAGGTTGAGGCAGTTCAGGCAGAAAAACTTAATTCTCTTTCGGTTATGTTGGGCGGTGCTTCGCTTCAGGGAAAATCCGAAGAAGCTTGGAAATATGCGCTTGCAGCTCAACATCATGATGTTACCATCTGCGGACTTCTTGACCTTTCGCGTCGTTTTATCCCTGCTTCTCTTGCGGCTTCCGAACAAGTTAAGGAGCAATCGCTGAAGGATATTTCTGCCGCATTTGCCGATAAAAATAAGGACGGGATATTGGCGGTTAACCTGCATTCTTTTGCCATTGATGAGTGGGTGAACGGTGTTCACGTTGAATTGCAGCCCTTCTGCATTAAACGCCTTGCTGACAAAGCGGAGACTGTTGCAGGTTATGCCTGGAATGATGAAGAATGCGAGCTTGTTACACCGTTTTATCGCCTGAAGCTTACGGATTCGGGTATTGCTTATATTGATGATGCAGTTAACAATCGCCGAATTGTTGATAATGGTGAGGGCGAGCTTTTCAGCGCTTGGGTTGAAGATAAGGAATGCGTTTCTTGCGGAAAATGGGGGGTTACTGTTTCCGAAAACGGAGCTGTTGCGGTTCAAAACGGTAAAATTGGTGGAATCCCTTACCGCTTTGAAATGAGTTTTAACGGCAACAACCCGCGAATCAACTGTAAATCGCGCTTTGAAATGCATGGTGAACATGTTGGCAGAACTGATGTTACTCAGGGCAGACCTGTTCCGTTAACCGTTAACGGTCACCATCATGAAGATAAGCTTTGCTTTATTTTGAATGCCTGCCTCAAAAACGACCGACGTATAGTTCGCGATCTTCCGTATTCTGTTTCTGATTGGAACGGTGCGTTGCGCAAAACAGAGGAATATTGGTATCCTGACGACGAAATCCTCATTGATGTTGAAGTTTCCCCCGAGGAGTCGTTTGCCTCAACAACATATACTCACGGCATATATTGGTTCTCTCTGCGTGATGATAAAAACGGTGTCGCAGTCCTTAACCGAGGCTGTATGGGCGCTGCAATCCACGGCAACCGTGTGTCGGTTCCGCTTCTTTATTCGAATTTATACATGTGCGGAACAAGAATTCTTGACGGTGTGTTTGAAGATGAATTTGCACTTCTGCCGTTTGATTCTTCTTTGTCCGATGCTGATATTCATCGCAATGCCATGTCTTATGCATATCCGCCTACGGTTGCAAAATTGCCGAAAGGTGAGGGCAATTTAACCGAA
The DNA here is from genome assembly GCA_045645145.1 of Acutalibacteraceae bacterium. Lineage (GTDB taxonomy): Bacteria > Bacillota > Clostridia > Oscillospirales > Acutalibacteraceae > CAG-177. The sequence continues at coordinate 20,632 of JAZRIG010000086.1, read as the reverse complement.
TTAACCGCCGCTGAGTTTAATTCAAACGGCGGAGAGGTTGTTTTGACTGCTCTTTATCCTGAGGACGGAGCGATTTTGGCTCGTTTCTGCAATTATTCCGATGAATCGGCTGTAGCTGAATTCAAATCGTCTTTTGGTGCAGTAAACGCGGAAACGGATTTGCTTGGCAATGTTATTTCAGTAATTAAAGACGGAAAACTCAATTTCCGCCCGTGGGAAATCAAAACTGTCAGAATTGAAATTAAATAAGGTGAGCTGAATGAGCGTTAAAACTGACATTTTCATAAAAGACAGAGCCGATCCTTATATAACTCAGGGCAGCGACGGTTGGTATTATTTTACCGCATCATATCCTATGTACGGCTCAGAAGATTCCGAAGGATATGACAGAGTCATTCTCCGCCGTGCAAAAACGATTGATGCTCTTGCGGTGGCTGAGGAAAAGGTGATCTGGGATGAAAAAGATTCCGAAACCGCATTTCGCTTTATATGGGCACCTGAAATTCATGAGATAAACGGAAAATGGTATGTTCTTTTTGCTGCAAGCGGAAGTGCAAACAATGTTTGGGATATTGATTGCCATATAATCATGTGCAGCGGAAGCGATCCTTATAATGATTCATGGATTGACAAAGGCAAGTTTACCGCGTGTGACGGTGACGGCTTTTCTTTTAGAGGTTTTTCGCTTGATATGACTTATTTTGAGTGCGGCGGCAGGCACTTTGTTTCGTGGGCGCAGAATGGCGGAAATTCAAATGTTTATCTTGCAACAGTTAACCCCGACGCGCCTTGGCAAACCACTTGTCCTGCCATGCTTCTGACAAAGCCTGAATATGCCTGGGAGAAAGTCAGGATTCCCGTTAATGAGGGGCCGGCGGCCGTGATTCACGGTGATAGAATTTTTCTTGCTTTTTCCGCTTCAGCAACAGGTCCGGAATATTGCATAGGGCTGATGTATGCCGATAAAGATTCAGATTTAATGAATATTGAGAATTGGAAAAAACTTGATAAACCCGTATTGACTTCTGATGACCTTGACGGCGAATACGGCCCCGGACATAATTCGTTTGTTAAGGATGAAAACGGAGATTGGGTTTTTATTTATCATTCCCGTGACGAAGCGTGTTTCAAAGGTGAATGCGGTTATTCGCATTTTGATTCATTATATGACCCGTGCCGAAGCGCAAGAAAGCGCAGAGTGCTTTGGGATGCGCAGGGGTTACCTGTTCTTAATGCATAAAACATTTTTATTGGAGAAAAGACAAAATGGAAAAAAGATATTCTCTTGATATGACCTCAGGGCCTTTTTTGAAAAAAATATTGATTTTTTCCGTGCCGCTTATGATAACAGGTCTTTTACAGCTTGCTTATAACACAGCTGATGTTGTTGTTGTCGGCAGGTTTGTCGGCAAAGAAGCTTTGGCGGCGGTTGGCTCAACAGGTTCACTCGTTAATCTGTTCCTCAATGTTTTTCTCGGCTTGTCAATGGGTTCGGGCGTTATGGTTGCAAGGCATATCGGTGAGGGCGATGAAAAAAAGGTTAAGGAATGCACTCATACAGCAATGCTTCTGAGCATTATAAGCGGATTTTTTATCGGAACGCTTGGTTTCTTTGCTTCCGGCGAAATGCTCAAGCTCATGAAAGTTCCCGATGATGTTCTGGAGCTTGCAACGCTTTATCTTAAAATTTATTTTCTTGGTTCTCCCGGACTTATGGCTTATAATTTCGGAGCTTCAATTGTCAGAGCTACAGGTGACACCAAGCGACCTCTTTATATTTTAACACTTTCCGGAATTGTTAATGTTGTCTTAAATTTGGTTTTGATTATTGTTTTGGATTTCGGCGTCAGCGGCGTTGCGATTGCAACAATTGTTTCACAATATCTTTCGGCTGCAATTATAATTGCATATCTGATGCGAATAAATAATGCTTGCCGTCTTGTTATCAAGAATATGAAGTTCCATGGCGAAGAATTAAAGCGTATTTTGCTTTTGGGTCTGCCTGCAGGAATTCAAAGCTCGCTTTTCTCAATTTCCAATGTTATTATTCAGTCAACGGTCAATTCCTTTGGCTCGGTTGCAATGGCGGGCATTGCCGCAGGCTCCAATTATGATTCATATATTTTCACGGCAACAAACGCAATAGCGCAAACAACCATGACCTTCACTTCGCAGAATGTCGGAGCAAAAAGGTTTTTCAACATCGGCAAGGTTTACCGTTATTGCATAACCATAACATTTGCCATAAGTGTTTTAATGGGTATTGTCGGCTGCATTTTCGGCGATTTCATTGTTGGCTTCTTCTCGGATGACCCTTATGTTGTTGCCATCGGTGCTGACAGGCTTATAATGATTATGCCGTTTTATTTCTTTTGTTCTTTAATGGACGTTGCGGCAAGTCAAATTCGCGGGCTCGGCAAATCGGTTGAGCCGATGATAGTGTCTTTGATTGGCGCGTGCGGCGTCAGACTGTTTTGGATATACTTCATTCTTCCGCTTGACAGGACATTAACCATGCTTTATTGGTCATATCCCGTTTCTTGGGCAATAACCTTTTTTGTTCAGTTCGCTTTGTATTTTATTCTTAAAAATCAAATGAAGCGAAAAGGCGAATGGTTGTCATAACAGAAAACACCGTCTGTTCTTTTGAGAACAAACGGTGTTTTTATCATTGATTGCAATTTAGTTATATGATCTTTATCTGACAATCTTTTCTCCGTCAAAAACAATTATTCCGAAGCCGCTGCCGCCCTTGTTGCCTGCGGCAAACCAATCGGCATAAGCCTTTTGCAACGAGTTGGTGCGTGGAAGTTGTTCGATGGGGAGGTCAGAATCTTTGCCGAAAATTCTCCAACCGTCGTTGAAGTTTTCTTTTTCTTCATAAGATATTAACTCAAAATCATTCATGAATTTCAAAATGTTTGATTTTGCGGGCAAAAATTCTTTGTGGCGGGGGAACAGCAGCCATGAGCCGCAGCCGAAAATTACATTGCCGTCAGGGAAAAGGTGCTTATAAACGTTGTAAGCCTTTTTATAAGAATCAAGTCTGACATCGTCGGTCAGAGAAACACCGGAAGAGGGGATGTGGAAATTTATGTATTTATCGCCGTTTTTAAGAACCTTACCGCAGGAAGTTATGAAATCTTTTTCAAAAGAGAATTCACGTATTTCATACTGAAAACGGCCGTAAGTGAATCTTGTCATATCAAAAAATCCGTGATTCCAGCCTGCTACAAACGTGCCGGGAACTTCTTCGCAATCCATGCATTCTTTGAGTTTATAGCCAAGGTCTGCCATTGTGTCAAAAAACAGTTCTTCCGAAAGCCCCGCTTCATCATAGCGCTCTTTTAAAATGGGTAAGCAATTGAGCAAAAATACGAAATGGAGAGAATATTCGTTTATATTCTTTTTTTCTGCAAGCTTTGTTACTTTTTCCAAGGCTTCGCCAAGGTCATCGGCAGCGGGGAACATGAATTCTTTAACAATGCTGTCAAATTCTTCGGCAAAATCCGATTCAGAATCAAGGCGGTTTCCTATTTCCAAGAAAACCTTCTGGGCTACTTCGGGATATGAATATCTGTTCATAAAATCTTTGATAAACTGGCTGTTGTGAATCATTTAAATCACCTCAATAATAGATTGGCCTTTGTTTTAATTAATTTTAACATACTTTTTGATTAATAACAATATCAGTATCGGAATAATTTGATTTTTTAATTGAAATATTATGTAATTTCTGTTAACATATAATCACAAAATGAAAGGCGGTATGTTAATGATCGGGTTTATTAAAACATTTCTTTCAATGATTCTGGCTTTGCTGAATTTGTTTTCATCGGCGGTTTTCGGCAACTTTACTGCTTCAACGCAGCCTTTAGACCCTGAAAACTGCAAGCTTAATTTTGCAGGAATATCCGATATTCACATGACTGATGAGGTTCTTCGCTCATTTATGCTTGAATTCGGTTTGGATGATATGCAGAATTCAAACCATCAGCTTGATGCAGTTGTTGCGGCAGGTGACCTTACTGACGGAGGCGAGAAGCCTGAGTGGGAAATGCTTGCCAAAACTTTTGCCAAATATAATCCCGCTAAAGAAATTATTCTTGCGCAGGGTAATCACGACACTTGGACAGAAGATGAAGGCTATGATTTGGCTCGTGATTATTTTATCGATTATGCCGGCGAAATCATGGGCAGAAATATTGAGCATGAGTACTATTCAACCAAAATAAACGGCTATACTTTCATTGTTCTTGCCAGCGAGGATGACAGAACATCCATGTGGATGAGCGACGCACAACTTGAATGGCTTGCTGATGAAATGGAAAAAGCTTCAAAGGATAATTTGCCTGTTTTTGTTGTTTCTCATTGGCCGCTTAATCAGACTCACGGCCTGCCTGTCACATGGGGTGACGATGAACCCGAGCCGGATGACGGCGGCATCGGCGACCAATCGGCAGAGGTTGAAGCAATTTTGAAAAAATATGACAATGTTTTTATGATATCCGGCCATATTCATAACGGTTTCTCAAACAGCAGGCAGGAGGATCTGACAGGCTATATCAGCATTGAATCTGACGGCTCATTCCACAGCGTTAATCTTCCGAGCTATATGTATATGACTATCAGAGGAAGAATTGCCAACGGAACCGGTTATCAGTTTGAAGTTTATGATGACAGAGTTGAAATCCGCGCAAGAAGTTATTCTGCGGGTGTGTGGTATACCGATTACAACCGCACAGTTCCTTTGGTATAAAGAAAATAAACCGTTAACAAAGGGGATTTTTTATGAAAACTTACGATGTTGTTATTGTTGGTGCATCAACTGCGGGAAGTTATTTTGCAAGAAGGATGGCTGAACGAGGCTTCAGCGTTCTCGTTATTGATAAAAGCTCAAGAAAGACCATAAGCCCCGACTATGATATTTTTCACATGGGCAAGGCTGAAATGGAACGTCACGGATTGCCTCCCGTTAAAAAGGGCGACGGCATTTTTGCTTTTATGTATGAAGATCAAAACATGTATTCCGCATACGGTCATCATCCCAAGCCTTCGCAGGCTCCGGTTATAGGAATGCATAAGCATGATTACATAGTTTATATGAATGACTGGGCTGTTGAAGCCGGAGCGGAAATTCTTTATCAAACATCATTTGCTGGGCTGCTTTTTGATGAAAACGGCAAGATAAACGGTGTTGAATATGAAAAAGATGGCGAAAAATCCGCTGTTAACTGTCGTTTGGTTGCTGATTGTTCGGGTATTCCTGCCGTTGTAAGGTGCAGCTTGCCTGATGATTACGGGGTTGAGAAATTCGAACTTACTCCCGATGACATGTTTTTTGTTACTCTTCGTTATATCGATTTTAAAGAAAAAAGAGCGGATTGGCTTCATTCCGAATTTTGGCTGTTTTATAAATCGTGGCTTGCTCCAAGTGCAGGAAGCGATGCAATTCTGGGCATAGGTGCGTGCTCCGGTTTTGATTATGTTGAGAAAATGTTTGAGCTTTTTACCAAAAATGTTTCCCTTCCGCCCTATACAGTTAAAAGAATCGAAAGAGGACGCACTCCTTATCACCGCGCTCCGTTTTCGTTTGTTGCTGACGGATTCATTGCAATGGGAGATGCAGCTTGCCTGACAAAACCCAATTGCGGAGAGGGTTGCACCGCTTCGCTTGTGCTTGAAGACATCGCGGTTGATGCCGCCGAAGCCGCAATGAAGGATGGCGCATACCCCACCCGAGAATCGCTTTGGTGCATTAATAAGCGTTATAATGATACTCAAGGCAAGGAGTTTGCAAATCTTATGGCGCTGCTCACTTCAATTATCCGTCACAGCGCAAAAGCCAATGAATATCTGTTTAAATATGATGTTATTTTCAGCCAGAAGATACTTGGAGGTATGGGTGAAGGCGGGCTTTCACTTGATGTTATTGATTATCTAAAAACACTTATTTTTGTTATTATCGGTCTTATTTCGGGCAATATAAAGCTCTGGGAACTTAAAAGCGTTATAAAAGCTATTATTAACAGCGGAAAGCTTACGGCACTTTATGAAAAGTTTCCCGAAACACCTGACGGTTTTGAAGAATGGGTCAAAGAAGCTGAACAAGTATGGGCAAAGGCCGGTAAAATGGCTGATTGGAAGATAGTGTAATTAATAAAAATTGCGGACGGCTGATGCCGTCCGCTTTTTGATTAATAGAGATTTAAAATATAAAATACTTTTTAAGATCTTTTTTTAAATAAAAATGCCGGTAATAAACGCCGCAACGCAGGCAGAAAGCGCAACAACAGTAAGCGGAAGCTTAAAATATGCCAAAATAACGGCAATAACAGTTCCGACAGAAGCGGTAACCGTATTGTCGGTTGAATAAAAAATTGCAGGGAAAGTCATAGCACTAAGAACTGCATAAGGTATGTAGTAAAGAACACTTTGCAGAAACTTTGATTTGATTTTCTTTCTGAAAAGTGTAAATGGTATCATTCTTATGAGATATGTTATTCCTGCCATAACTGCAATATAAAGAAACATGCTCATTATTGATGGTCCTCCGTTTCAGCAATCTCAATGGGGAACAGAATCGCTCCGATTACCGCTGCCGCAACAGCGCTTATTATGATTGCAAATCCAAATGAAACCGATGGCAGGCAAAGTTTGAAAACAGTGCTGAACAAAGCAGCAAGGCAGATAACCGTTAAATCCTTTCTGCTGCTTCGTGCGGCGGGAATAATAATTGCAATAAACATTCCGTACAGCAGAATACCCATTGCCGCTGTCAGCGAAGCGGGGAGTGCAAGGCCCGCAACTGCCCCCAAGGCTGTGCCGCTGACCCAGCCGACTGATGAAATCATGATTAAACCGTACATATATGAAGGTACAAGCTTTTCTTTTTGAGATGAAGCGACGGCAAATATTTCATCTGTTATTCCGAATGAAGCGATAAGTCTGTGTACGGTAGTAAATGAACTTGAAAGCTTTTGTGACAAAGAAAGACCCATAAGGGAATAACGCAGGTTGATAATGAACTGTGTTGCCGCCATTTCAATCAGCGTTCCCGAAGCGGCGATTATTCCCACACCTGCTGCCTGGCCGGCAGAGGTAAGATTAGTTAAAGAAATAATAATAGCCTCAATTGCCTGCAGACCGGATTTTACGGCAAAAATCCCAAAGCCGAAAGAAACAGAGAAATATCCCAAAGCAATCGGAATTCCGTGTGAGAAGCCTTTTAAAAATGGTTTTTGCATTTCATACATCCTTTAATTTTTCATTTATATCATATTTTAACACTCTACTTTGGTGAATTCAATAGGAAATATAAAAATACGGCTGTCTGAAAAGACAGCCGTAAAATACTGATTGATTATTTAACTTCTTCTGCGATTTCAGCCATGCCCTTCATAATTGTTGAGCCTGCATATTTACCGAGTGAAATCATTTCCTGATAGTGGTCGCCGAGAAGTGCCATTGTGTAGTCGTTATCGGGAACAACATAGCCGATAGCGTCGTTCATAAGACCGAAGCAGATTGTGTCTTCACCGAAGAGTTCATAAACGCTCTTGTGACCGAAATCTTTGCCTGTGAATGAACCGTCGGCTGTGAGTGAATCACCGCCGCAGATGATGTCCTGAACGATTTCACCGGGCATGAGTGCAACCTTAACACCACCTATTTCCATGTAGCCGATTTCAGCGAAGATGTAGTAGCTGAAGCCTTCCTTGCAAACCGTGTAGTTAACAAGATTAAGCTTACCAACAAGCTGAATAAGGGGATTTGTTACCTTAATCTTAACTTCCTTAATGATGATGTTGAGGTTGGGTTCGAGAACCTTTTCTTCAACTGGAGTCCAGCCTTCATACCAAAGAGTGTAGTGTTCTCTGCCTTCTGCTTTTTCTTTTTCAATCTTTGCTTTTTCAGCTTCTGTCATGTTGGCTTCGATTTCAGCAACTGTATTTGTGAGGTTAAGTGCAAGATAAGCCATTTCTTCGCCGTAACGTTCAGTTTCCTGATATCTGCGTTCTGTGGGAACGCCGTCGCCTGCGGGACCTCTGCCTTCATAAATGCCTGCGATAGCACCGTTGAAGAACATGAAGTTATAGCCTTTTTCTTCAAGTTTTTTGCCAAGATAGAAGATATAGTCGCCTGAAAGGTCTCTGCCGTTGTCTTCGTCGTCAACAGGAAGACCTGCAACGTCGGGATGAGCAGCGATGTTAACAATCATTGTGGGGATTATGCCTTTTTCTTCATCGATAACGTCAGGAGTGAAGACAAATCTTGCAAGTTCATCAATAAGTGATGTTGACTGGCTTCTGTTTTTGTTATTGAAGTATTCTTTGTTAACTTCCTTAACTGCGTATGTCATTGTGCCGGAAACCATTGTTTCAACAGCCTTTTTCATTGCTTTTGCGACTGTTTCATAAACGAATTCCATGTATTCAGCATCAGCGCCTCTTTCTTTTTCAACGAAGGGGATATAAGAGAGTGCCATGTTCTTGAAAAGTTTTGGGAAAAGGTTTGTCCAGAGACCCTGTGTATCGATACAGCTGTGAGTATGTGTTGATGAAACGTTGATGCTGTTGAATTCAACACCGAGGTTCATAGCTTTAACACGCTTGCGGATTTCTTTGATGTCGCCGTTTGAGAAGCCGATGCAGTCGATGTTTGCAAAGAGAGCAACGCCTCTGCCCGAACCGTCCTCAACTGCAATAACTCTCACCTGCATGTCGTCGATAACGGTTTCAACCTTGTTAACCATGCCGTTGTTGGGGTCGATGAAACCGCCGAGGTAATAATCTTTTGTTTTGTAGTCATCGGGAACAAGTGATGCCTTTGCATGGCCGAGCTTCCACTGTGCGTTTTCGGCTGTTTCTTTTTCCCATTTTGTGCCTTCATAGAAGTTTTCGATAACTCTGTTTTTAACATTGACAAAATCTTTGCTGTCAGGAACAATAGCATTGATTGCGCCTACAAGTGTTGTGAAAATAGCTTCAACAATGCCGAGGCCAACGTTTTCAAGTGTTTTGCCGATATCTGCGGCGGATGCAGTTACTGTTGAGGAGGCACCGCCGAAGATGAGTGAGAACGCAAGAATAACGCTGACAATTTTAATGCCGAACTTTTTCATGTTGATTTCTCCTTCTGTGAATAGAAAATATTTGTTATTGTATATTAACATTTTTTCTAAAACATGTAAAGGTTTTTTTTGCTCATGTAATAAAAAGTTGGAAAAAATATTTAAATTCTAATTTTTTGGTTGCATATATCGGGGTCTTCTGTTATATTTAAAATATATATTTTGAATGAGGGGTGCCTATATGACAGAACCTTACAAGCTCAAACCACATTTATGCAGATTTTGCACTTTTTTCTCAATCGGGGACAGTAAAATTCCTGCCGAATTGACTGCTGCTAAAAACGAAATTCCTGATTTATCGGATTTTCCTTATCCGCTTCCCTCCAAAAAGGGTGATTACACTTGCTTTGCCGCAACGGGAGATATTGAATGGTACGGTGCAAGCAGCGGACTTACGCGTTTTGACAAAAATGCAGAGCGCGAAGAAGATATTATTATGTATTTCAGTGCGCCCAGAGATTTGCTTGATAATAATGTTAAGTCTATCTTACCGCAAGGTGAAAATGTTTGGGTTTTAACGGAAACGGGTGCAGCCTTTATTGAAATGCGGATGGTAAGCATGGAGGAAAAAGCTGATATACTTCTTGATGAGTCTGTTAAATACGTTAATCGCAGATGGATGTTCAGCCAGAAGTATTTAACGCGAGCTCGTGATTTTGATTCAATACTTCCTTACGGCCATTCTGATAATGACGGCAGCTTTACCTCTGGATTTTCGATCGGTGAAATTCTAAGATATGCCACATTTAAGAAAGAGAAGGGAATTGATCATCCCGATACTCTCAAAGCAAAAGAAATTGCAACTAAAGCGGTTGAAGCTTGCCTCCTTCTTTTGCATATTCCCTGCAGGGGTGACGGCTTTGTTGCAAGAACATATCTTGCCCCTGATGAGCCTGTTCCCGATGACGGACTTTTCTTTAAAATTAATAACGGCAAAGCTGTTTGCGTTGAAACAACGGATTCAAAAGAGAAAAACGTCTGCGGCTGTGAAATTGATGCAAGTGCCGAAGTCCCCGAAAGACTTGCTAAGCTCTATACTGACCTTGGCTACACAATTGACGGCATAGTATATAAAGCAGATACCAGCAGCGACGAAATAACACATCATTTTCTCAATTTATTGATTGCTCATGAATATCTTGCCTGCGATGACCCTGAACTTGACGAGCTGATTATCACATCTGTCAAGGGTTTGATGAACCACATTATTGACCACGGTTATGAACTCCATGATTTTACCGGAAAGCCGACTTCATGGGCAAAATGGAGCGCTTCTTATTTTAACACCGAATTCGGATGGGTAGACGGTGCGCTCAACTCGGCAGAGCTTCTGATGTATCACCTTGTTACAATGAAGATAACGGGCGAACAGGGCAAATGGCGTGAAAGTTATGATCACCTTGTTAATGATCTAGGATATGCCGAAATGACCGAACAGCATTTTGGCAGGCTTTATCAGGCAAGTCTTTCAATGAACTTTGATTTCCCTGAGGATATTATGTATGGCGACCACATGCTTGCTGTTTTATCTTTCTGGGGACTTTGCATGCTTGAAACAGATGAAGTTTTGCTTAAAAAATATCGTAACGGCTTTAAAGCTTGGCGCACTTCTCTTGCACGCGAACACAATCCCGGATATGATTTGCCTTATTTTATTGCTTGCCCGGATGAAAAACCCGATTTGGATAAGCTTGCAGGCTGGTATTACAGATTTAACTCAAGCCGCCTGGCTGCTGGTGTCAGCCTTGTGGGCAGGCATGATGTTCCTGTTAAAACTTTAAGAGCTGGCGCAAAGGAGATTTCCGTTCAGTTGCCGCCCGACGAAGTTTTCATTGCCAAATATGACAGAAATCCTCTTGAATATAAAAATGAGGATTCGGGCGGAGCAGTTTGTGTTGAAAGCTGCTATGTTTATACCTTTGCTTATTGGATTGGCAGATTTTTCGGATTTTTTGAATAATGAGGTGTAGTTATGAATAATAAAATACATATTATTTCCAATGCACATCTTGACCCTATCTGGCTTTGGAGATGGCAGGAAGGTTGCGGAGAGGTTCTTCAGACTTTCAGAAGCGCTGTTGACAGACTTAAAGAATACAAAGGTCTTGTTTTTACCTGCTCTTCTGCATCTTATTATAAATGGGTTGAGGAGATTGACCCCGAGCTTTTTGAAGAAATCAAAAAGCTTGTTAAGCGCGGCAGGTGGGTTCCTGTTAACGGATGGTGGGTCCAGCCCGACTGTAACATGCCGTCGGCTGAAAGCTTTGCACGCCAGGCGCTTTACAGCCAGCTTTATTACTATGAAAAATTCGGCGAGATTTGCAAAACGGGTTATAATGTTGATTCCTTCGGTCACAACGCAATGATGCCTCAGCTTCTGGTGAACAGCGGCATGAGATGCTATGTTATGATGCGCCCCGGAATGCATGAAAATTCGGAGATTCCCGAAAATCTTTTCTGGTGGGACAGCGCCGACGGCTCCCGTGTTCTCACTTACAGAATTCCTTGCAGCTATGCTATTAGCGGCAAAAGAGATATTGACAGAGAGATTTCTTTGCTCCGTGAAAGAGCTACACAAACAGGGCACGGAATGATGATGTTTTTTGGCCTTGGCAATCATGGCGGTGGCCCATCTAAAGGTGATATCGATTATCTTAACCAACTAAAGGCTGACGGTTTTGAGGATCTCGAATATTCCTCACCCGATGATTATTTCTCCGATCAGTGCGCCGAAAAAATTGATTTGCCTGTTTGGAATGATGAGCTTCAGCATCATGCAAGCGGATGTTATTCAGCAAATTCAATGGTAAAGCAGCTTAACAGAAAAGCTGAATATTGGCTTGCAAACGCCGAAAAATGGAACACGGTTTCCGCTAAAATTGCTGACATGCCGAAGGCAACAAAAGAATTTGGCGATGCTTGGAAAGAGGTTTGCTTCAACCAGTTTCACGATGTTCTTTGCGGCTGTTCCATTATGGAAGCTTATGATGATGTTCGCGATTCAATGGGCTATGCCATGAAAATTGCTGCTAACGAAGAAAACAAAGCAATGCTTAAAATTGCAGGCATGGTTAACACGTGGCTTGACGGCGTTTCGGACTCCGTTTCGACAAATGAACGCCATCATTGCAGGAATCTCAAGTTCCCCAGACCTGTTATAGTTTTTAATCCTCATTCTTTTGAGGTTGAAACTCCTGTAAGAACATATCATCCCTCAAGAAAAGTTGAAGATTCAAACGGCAATGATGTTTTGTTCCAAAATGTCCGTTCTTCGCGTTCAAACGATTCTCATAAGGACACGGTTTTTGCCGCAAAAGTTCCTGCACTCGGCTATGCTACATATTGGTTGTGGCACGCAGATTCGGAATGCTGCGAAGATTTGTCAAATAACAAGAGTGATGTTACTGCTGATGAACTCAAACTTGAAAACAAGTATTTAAAAGTTGTTTTCGATGAAAAAACAGGTGGAATTAAGAGCCTGGTTACAAAGGATAACGGTGCTGAATATGTCGGTGGTGAATTCTGTGTTCCCACCGTTGTCGATAATACAGAGCCTGACACTTGGGCCCACAACATTTTTAAGTTTGATAAAGAAATCGCAAAGATGCAACTCGCTTCAATTGAGCTTGTTGAATGCGGTGCATTAAGAGCGGTTATGCGTGTTAAACATATTTATAACGGTTCATATCTCACGCAGGATTTCATACTTGCAGCCGAAAGCAAGCATCTTCGCGTCAAATGCAGAATTCTTTGGCAGGAGCCGCTGACAATTCTTAAAATGCCAGTTACGGTTGGCGGCGATTCTCCGATTTCAACTTACGAAATACCTGCCGGATTTATCAAGCGTCCCTGCAACGGCGAGGAAGAGCCCGCGCTTACCTGGGCCGATATTACTGCAGGCAATGATGAACGCAAGGGCGTTGCAATAATCAGCGATGCAAAATACAGCTACGATTGCCCGGGAAACACTTTGAGATTAACCATGCTTCGCAACTGCATTTTTGCAGACCATTATTCCGACAGACCCGCGGCTGATTTCAGCTATACTGATGAGGGAATCCACAGATTTGAATATGCTGTTTATCCTCATGCAGGCGAGGCCGAAAACAGCGGCGTTCAAAGGCTTTCTGCTGTGTTTAACTCAAAGCCTGTTGCTGTTCCTGTCGGTTATCACAAGGGCGTGCTTCCTCAAAGCAAGAGCTTCATCAGAGTTAATAAGTCAAATGTCCGCCTTGATGCATTCAAATTCTGCGAAGACGGCTCAGGAGACGTTATTATGCGATTCTGTGAAACTGACGGCGTTCCTGTTAAGGCTGCAATCGTTTGCGATATAGCAGAAGCAGGTTTTTATGCTGATTTTAAACAGTTTGAAATTAAAACATTTCGAATCAACAGTAATGGATATGTTACCGAGACCAACTTCCTTGAAGGCATAGTTGAAGAATGATAATCAGCCCGAATTCTGCAGAATTCGGGCTTGTTTATTGAAAATCGGATATTATAATTATGCGGTTGAAAAAAGCATTGATTTATGTTATAAAAATATCAGCAAAAAGTTTTTTTGGCGATATTTATTTGAGGTGATTTGATTGCAAATTTTAAAAGGTTTGAGTCCTGAAAAAGTTTTTAAGTATTTTGAGGAAATATCTTCTGTTCCCAGAGGTTCCGGCAGAACAGAAACAATCAGAGAATATTGTGAGAACTTTGCAAAAGAAAGAAATTTAAAATATATTTCGGATGAAGCAGATAATATTATCATTTTTAAGCCTGCTGCTGTTAATAAAGAAAACTCGGCGCCTGTTATCATCCAAGGCCATCTTGATATGGTTTGGGAAAAAGATGAAAAATGCAATATTAATTTGGAAACCGACGGGCTTGAGCTTGCGGTTGACGGCGATTACATTTATGCCGAAGGCACTACTCTCGGCGGTGATGACGGCGTTGCGGTTGCAATGTGTCTTGCTTTGCTCGACAGCGAGGATATAAGCCACCCGCCGCTTGAAATAGTTTTTACTTCCAATGAAGAAATCGGTATGATTGGCGCAACAGCGCTTGACACTTCTGTTCTCAGCAGCAAAAGAATGATTAATCTTGACTCCGAAGAAGAGGGGACACTCTGGGTCAGTTGTGCAGGAGGAGTAAGAGCGGATATTTCGCTTGAAGCAGATTATATTGAAAACGGTGACTTAACCTATAAAATAACCGTTTCGGGCCTTCACGGCGGACACTCAGGTGCAGAGATTCACAAAGGCTATGCCAATGCTAATAAGGTTATGGGCAAGCTGCTTGCAGAACTTAAGAAACAAGCCGATATCAGAATTGTCGATATTTTCGGCGGTTCTGCCGATAATGCCATAACCCGCGATTCCTGCTGCGTTATTGCTTCAAAATGTGATGATATTGCCAATTTAACCGAAAAAATCTGGAAAGAAATTTTTGCCGATATTAAAAATACCGATCCTGATGCGAGAGCAGCCGTTGTTTCTGCCGAAAAAGCTGAAATAAGTATGAGCGGCTCAACTACAGAAAACCTTATTAATTTGCTTAATGAGCTTCCCAGCGGTGTTATAGCTATGAGCAAAGAAATTGACGGTCTTGTGGAAACTTCGCTCAATCTCGGAATTCTCAAACATTCTGACGGAAAAATCAGCTTTGGATTTGCTGTCAGAAGCGGCAAAGATGCAGAAAGAGTAAAACTTTCCGAAAATTTGAGAAAAATTGCCGAGAAGTTTGCATGCTCAATCGTTTTTAACAGCGAATATCCTGCATGGGAATACAAGAAGGATTCCGAATTGCAAAAAATAATGGCTGAAACATATTTTGATATGTTTGGCAAGGAAATGAAGGTAACTGCGATTCATGCAGGTTTGGAATGCGGTCTTTTCTGCGGCAAAATCAAGGGACTTGATTGCGTTTCTCTCGGCCCCGATATCTATGATATTCATACTCCTTGTGAAAAGCTGAGCATTTCTTCCACAGCGAGGATATGGGAATATCTTTTGAAGGTGCTCGAAACACTTTAATGTCGCAAACAGAAATCAACCTGTTAAAGCTTAAGAAAAAGTTGATGATTTCGCTTGCATAAAGAATGAAAATGTATCCTTTAACAGAGTATTTCGGGAGCAAAAAATAAACCAAAACTACACATAAAAGTGAATCTATGATATTGTAGCGCATGGAATAAATTTGTTGGTCAAGGCCTTTCAATATTCCGTCCGTAATTATATCAAGATATATTATCGGAACAAGCGGTGAAAGTATTTTAATATATTTCACCGCTTCATTTGTTTTATAGATTAATAACGAAATTTTCGGCGCCGTAAGATAGAAAAAAGCCGCACAGAGTATTGAAAAAATCAGCGTTCTTTTCAAATTGCGTGTTGCTGAAAGGTTTATGCCGTTTTTGTCGCCTTTTTCATTTAGCGTGGCAAGATTGGGAATAAGAAGAGAAGATAGTGAGTAAAGAACGGCGCTCGGATAAAGCAGAACAGGCATAGCCATTGCGTGAATATTGCCGTAAGCTGCAAGTGCGGCGGAGCTGCCGGAGCCCGACTTCTCAAATCCCTTAGGAATAAGCAGATGTTCTATAGTCAGCAAAATACTTCTTGCGCATGTTCCTGCCGCATCCGGCAAGGCAACGCGAAGAACTCTTGCTATATTACTTGCGGGTTTGTTGCTTTTTGACGGAGCTGAATGCTTTTTTAACAGCATTGAAAGTGTAAATGAAATTATTTCCGATGCCGTCATTCCGGCAACAATCGATGTTGCCGAGTAGAAAGCGCCGAGGCCGGAAGTTTTGTTGACAAGAAAAATAACTATTCCTATTTTGGCGCCCTGTTCAAGCATTTGAACAACCGAATACTGCGGTATCTGACCAACAGCGGTAAAATATCCGCCTAAAGCAGAGGACATTGCAACGAAAGGAAGGCTGACGGCAAGAATGCGTAAAGGAATGGCTGTTTGAGCATTACCAATCCATGAAACACTTATAATGTCGGCAAAAATTAAAAGCAAAAAACCGATAAGAGAGCCGCAGAAACCGCCGTATGTTATGCAGACGGCAAGAGTTTTGTTAAGGTCGGTTTTGTTTGCAGAGCTGATTTCAACCGTTATTCTCATTGTTGCCAATCTTATACCCGCTGTTGAAAACGTGACGGCAAGCGAATAAACGCTCATAACAAGCTGAAAAAGCCCTATGCCGACTGCTCCGATTTTAGAAGTTAAATATGCGTTGAAGCTGACGCTTGCCGAGCGCATTATTAAATTTACGGCAGTCATTATGACTGTGTGTGCAAACAGATTGGATTTGTTTTTCATGTTTTTGACCTCATAACGCTTGAAAATTTGTTTTGCCGTGATATAATTAAAAAAGAGGTGATTTTATGCAAAAAATCAAAAAGATACTTGCAGTTATTTTGGCGTTTTCTCTTGCGTTTTGTTTTTATCCTGTGAGCCATGCCGATGAATCTAATCGACCCGAAATGATTGATTACGGCTTTGTTGATTGCGGCGATATCAAAATGGAATACGGCATTTACGGGCTTAAAAACGGCGCTCCGCTGCTGCTTCTTCCTCCCAACGGCGGAGATATGCATTGCTTTGATGACAGCATTTTGCCCGAAATGTCAAAGCATTTCAAAGTTATAACTGTTTCTCCCAGAGGTACGGGTAAATCAGGCTGGGTTGACGGCACAATGAATTTCGAAACCATGGCAGAAGATTTGGTGAAGCTTCTTGATTATCTACGGATTGATAAAACAAAGATATTCGGCTTCAGCGACGGCGGCAATCTCGGCTTTGTATTCACTCTTGCTCATCAGGAAAGGGTGGAGTCGCTTGTTGTTATGGGTTCAAATATAAACACATGGGGAACAAATACTTTTGACCAGATTCAAATAACATATCAATACATTGTTTTATGCGTTGAGGCCTGGATAAAAGGGGATGAAGAAACAAAAATTCGCCGTGATATCAAGGGCATGATGGTTGGCCAGCCGAGCCTTACTTTCAAAGATATTTCGGCAATAAAAGTGCCTGTTCTGAATATTTTCGGTGAACATGATATGATTCAGCGCTGGCATTCAAAAATGATAACCAAATCTATTGAAGGTGCCGAAGAACTGATGATTGTCGGCGGCGGTCACAGCACTTGCTTTGAATATACCGATACGGTAATTAACCCAGCTTTGCTTAAATTTTACGGAATTGCCGCATAAAATTATATTGACAATGATTTTGTTATATGTTAAAATAATGCAAATTTGAATATTAAAGGTTTTGACGGGGAGGGCGGCATAAATGCGCTCCAAGAGAGTCGGCGGTTGGTGAAAAGCCGATGTGCGGCAGATGCCTGTTGTAGCCCCCGAGCCGAAAGGAAGAAAGCTTTTTTGCAAGTAGACCCTTTCCGTGATTGCTGCGTTAATGCATAGGGCTTGTCAGAGCCTAAAGAGCGGCGCTTTGCGCAATTTGAGTGGTACCGCGGGTATAGTTATACTCGTCTCATTGATTTAATATCTGTGAGGCGAGTTTTTTTATTTGCCTTACAAAAAGAAAGGATGATTTTTATGGCAAAAGAGCTTGCCAAACAGTACGATCCCAAAAACGTTGAAGATCGTATTTATGATTTTTGGCTGAAAGGAAAATATTTTCATGCCAAGGCAGAAAACGACAAAAAACCATACACAATAGTTATTCCTCCTCCCAATATCACAGGTCAGCTTCACATGGGTCATGCACTTGACAATACACTTCAGGATATTCTTATTCGCTGGAGAAGAATGCAGGGCTTTGACACACTTTGGCTGCCCGGCACAGACCATGCATCAATTGCGACAGAGGCAAAAATAGTTGAAGCTATGGCTGCGGAAGGTCTCACAAAAGATGACCTCGGCAGAGAAGGTTTCCTTGTTCGTGCATGGGAATGGAAAGAAAAATACGGCGGCCGTATTATCGAACAGCTTAAAAAAATGGGTTCTTCCTGCGACTGGGACAGAGAGCGCTTCACTCTTGATGAAGGCTGCAGCAGAGCTGTTCGTGAAGTTTTTGTAAGACTTTATGAAAAAGATCTCATCTACAGAGGCAACCGCATGGTTAACTGGTGCCCCTACTGCGAAACTTCAATTTCTGATGCTGAAGTTGAATATGGTGAGCAGGACGGCAATTTCTGGCATCTTCTTTATACTGTTAAAGAGACAGGAGAGCAGCTTGAACTTGCTACTACCAGACCCGAAACAATGCTCGGCGATACTGCTGTTGCAATTAATGCAGAAGATGAGCGTTATGCACATCTTCACGGTTGCCACGTTATTCTTCCTCTCCTTAACAAGGAAATTCCCATCGTTTGTGATGAACACGCTGATATGACAAAGGGCACAGGTGTTGTTAAGATTACTCCCGCACATGACCCCAACGACTTTGAGGTTGGCAGACGTCACAATCTTCCCATGGTAAGAACCTTTACCTATGACGGCCATCTGACAGGCGCGGCTGATAAGGCTGCCTATGATGAGCTTGTTGCGAGCGGCAAGGCTGCTGCAGACGAGCCCGAAGTTCTTGACTGCGGCAAGTATGCAGGTATGACAACTTTGGAAGCACGCAAGGCTATTCTTGAGGATCTTGAAGCCGGCGGATATATCAAATATATCGAACCTCTCAAGCACGAAGTTGGCACTTGCTACCGTTGCCATACAACAATTGAGCCCATGGTTTCTAAGCAGTGGTTTGTCAGAATGGAACCCCTTGCAAAGCCTGCTATTGAAGCTGTTGAAAAAGGCGAAACCGTATTTGTTCCCGAAAGATTCACAAAGAATTATATGAACTGGATGAGAGGTACACGTGACTGGTGTATTTCACGTCAGCTTTGGTGGGGTCACCGTATCCCGGCATGGTATTGCGCAGATTGCGGTGCAACAATCGTTTCAAAGACTGATATTGACTGTTGCCCCCATTGCTCAAGCAAAAATATTGAGCAAGACGGCGATACTCTTGATACATGGTTCTCCTCAGCTCTTTGGCCCTTCTCAACTCTCGGATGGCCTGATGAAACAACAGACCTTAAGCATTACTATCCTACAAGCACTCTGGTTACAGGCTATGATATTATCGGTTTCTGGGTAAGCCGTATGATTTTCTCTGCTCTTGAGTACACAGGTCAGGTTCCGTTTGATACTGTTCTTATTCACGGCCTTGTAAGAGATGCTCTCGGCAGAAAGATGTCAAAATCTCTCGGCAACGGAATTGATCCTCTTGAAATTATTGATCAGTTCGGTGCAGATGCCCTCAGACTTACTCTTGCAACAGGCAACAGTCCCGGAAATGACATGAGATTCTCAGATGAGAAGGTTAGTGCAAGCCGTAACTTTGCAAATAAGCTTTGGAATGCTTCAAGATTTATTCTTATGAATATCGGCGATGATGAAATTCCTTGTGAGCTGCCTGCAGAACTCGCACTTGAAGATAAGTGGGTAATCAGCCTTGTTAACAGGCTCGCAAAGGAAGTTACCGATAACCTTGAAAAATATGAGCTCGGCATTGCAATTGCAAAGCTTTATGATTTTATTTGGGATATTTTCTGCGATTGGTATATTGAACTTGCAAAAATCAGACTTCAAAAGGGCGCAGAAGAAGCTCAAACCGCAAAACAGGTTCTTGTTTGGGTTATGGATAAAATACTCAAGCTTCTTCATCCTTTCATGCCTTTCATTACCGAAGAAATTTGGCAGACTATTCCTCATATCGGCGAATCAATCATGATTTCCGCATGGCCTGAATTTGATGATGCTCTTTCATTCGCTGCCGAAGAAGCTGAAATGGAAAGAATCATGACTGCAGTTCGTGCAATCCGTAACCGCAGAGCAGAAATGAACGTACCTCCCTCAAAGAAGGCAAAGGTTTATATTGCATCAGCTCACAAGGCAACATTCGAGCAGGGCGGCGTATTCATGCAGAGACTTGCAAGCGCATCCGAGGTTGAAGTTGCAGACAGCTTTGAAATTGAAGGCGCGGTTTCAATCGTTACTCAGGACGCTAAAATTTATATTCCCATGGGCGAACTTGTTGACTTTGAAGCAGAAAAGGCAAGACTCAACAAAGAACTTGTTGCTGTTCAGAAAGACCTTGATTTTGTTAACAACAAGCTCAACAACGAGAATTTCGTTGCAAAAGCTCCCGCAAACGTTGTTGCTGCTCAGAGAGAGCAGGCTGCAAAATATGCAGAAAAAATCGCTATGCTTAAGGAAAGCATTGCAAAATTAGGCTAATTTTTCTTGACCCCGGGGGATTCCTCGGGGTCTTATATCAGGTGATTTTATGAATTCAAATGAAGCTATCGGATATATCCATTCTCTTGAAAAATTCGGCATCAAGCCCGGTATGGAGAGAATACGCGCTCTTTGCGATATGCTTGGCAATCCGCAAAAAAAGCTTAAGGTTATTCACGTTGCAGGCACTAACGGTAAAGGCTCAACCTCAACGATGATTTCGAATATCCTGCGCAAAAGC
>JAZRIG010000085.1:0-21183 GCA_045645145.1 Acutalibacteraceae bacterium | reverse complement strand
AATATGCCCCTGAGCGTTCCCAAGGGCATCACAATCCTTGAGGCTGCAAGATATGCAGGCGTAGAAATCCCCACTCTCTGCTACCTTAAGGAAATGAACGAAATCGGCGCTTGCCGTATGTGCATGGTTGAAGTAACTGGTGCACGTTCGCTTGTTGCAGCTTGCGTATTCCCCGTTAACGAGGGTATGGAAGTTTTCACAAACAGCGAAAAGGTCAGAAAGAGCCGCAAGCAGAACCTTGAGCTTGTTCTTTCAACTCACAACAAGGCTTGCCTTACCTGCGTTCGCAGCGGTAACTGCGAGCTCCAGAAGCTTTGCAAGGACTATGGCGTTGAAGATGCTCTCAAGTATGAGGGCGCATATCCCGAAGCTCAGTATGACGATTCTGCTGCTCACATGATCAGAGACAACAGCAAGTGCGTACTCTGCCGTCGCTGCGTTGCAGCCTGCGACAATCAGGCAATCAGCGTTATCGGCGCAAACGCAAGAGGCTTTGACACTCACATCGGCTCCCCCTTCGAGCTTCCTCTCAACGATTACTCCTGCGTATCCTGCGGCCAGTGCATCGTTCACTGCCCCGTTGGCGCAATTTACGAGAAGGACGACACAGCAAAGGTATTCGCTGCAATCAGCGACCCCGAAAAGTATGTTGTTGTTAACACCGCTCCTTCAATCAGAGTTACTCTTGGTGAGTGCTTCGGCAACGAAATCGGCACAAACGTTACCGGCAAAATGGTAGCAGCTCTTCGCCGCCTTGGCTTCAACAAGGTATTTGATACAGATTTCTCCGCCGACCTCACAATCATGGAAGAAGCAACAGAGCTTCTTGACAGAATTAACAACGGCGGCGCTCTTCCCCTCATCACATCCTGCTCACCCGGCTGGGTTAAATACTGCGAACACTACTATCCCGAGCAGATTAAGCATCTTTCAAGCTGCAAGTCCCCGCAGCAGATGTTCGGCGCTGTAACCAAGACATGGTATGCAAAGAAGATGAACCTTGACCCCAAGGATATCGTTGTTGTCAGCATCATGCCCTGCACAGCCAAGAAGTTTGAATGCGGCAGAGAGGACCAGTCCGCAAGCGGTTATCCCGATGTTGACTACGCTCTCACAACACGCGAGCTTGCAAGAATGATTGAAACAGCAGGCATTGCTTTCAATGCTCTCCCCGACGAAGAGTTTGACAATCCTCTCGGCGAAGGCACAGGCGCAGGCGTCATCTTTGGCGCAACACGCGGTGTTATGGAAGCTGCTCTGAGAACTGCTGTTGAAACTCTCACAGGCGAAGAACTCAAGAGCCCTGACTTCACAGAAGTCAGAGGCACAGAGGGTCTTAAGGAAGCAACCTACACAGTTGCAGGCATGGAAATCAAGGTTTGCGCAGCAAGCGGCCTTAAGAATGCCCAAACTGTTATGGAAAAGATTAAGAACGGCACAGCTGATTATCACTTTGTTGAAATCATGGCATGCCCCGGCGGCTGCGTAAACGGCGGTGGCCAGCCCGTTCAGCCCGCAAGCGTTCACAACTTTGTTGACCTTAAGGGCATCAGAGGCAAGGCACTCTATGAGGCAGACAAGAATCTTCCCCTCAGAAAGAGCCACGAAAGCGAAGCAGTTAAGACTGTTTATGCTGAGTATTTCGAGAAGCCCGGCAGCCACATTGCTCACGAGGTTCTCCACACTCACTATGTTGCACGCTCAAAGTACAGCAAGTAATTATAAAAATTGCCCCGTACCGTTTGGTACGGGGCTTTTTGATGTTTAAGCAAATTTAAAGGGAGCATTGAATTTATCAATGCTCCCTGATTTTTATTTTCAGATTGTGCGAACTCTGATTGCACCTTCAACACCTGATGCATCAAAAGCCTTGTCGGTATCGATAACTGTGTAACCCATATCCTTTTTGTTTGCGGTGAAAATTGCAGCAACATTTGCACCGGCAGCCTTTGCTGCTGCTTCCGCTTTGATTGCAAAAGCATCTGCATCTTCTTTGTGGATAAAGCAGGTGCGGCAAACAAATTCGTCTGCAAGAGGTGCGTTGGGCAGGTTAACCGAATTCTTGATGATGCCCTTTTCAAGATAAAGAGCAACCTCTTCCGCCGCCATCATTGCGCAGTTTTCTTCGCTCTCGGGAGTTGATGCGCCGAGATGCGGGATTGCGGTCACACCGTCAACATCAAGCTGCTCATCAGTCGGGAAATCGGTAACATAAGCTGCCGCTTTGCCGCTTGCAAGTGCATCAATAATATCCTTTGAGGCAACAAGTTCGCCACGGGCAAAGTTGAGGATTCTTATGCCGTCCTTCATCTTTGCAAGTGACTCCGCATTAATCATTCCTCTTGTGCCGTCATTAAGAGGAGCGTGAAGAGTGATATAATCGCTGTTTGCGAAAATTTCATCAAGCTCAACAAGCTTAATATCAGTTTTGCCTGCTGCAAAGGGGTCATAAGCGATAACGGTCATGCCAAGAGCTTTTGCACTTTCAGCCACAAGGGCGCCGATTGCGCCGAGGCCGACTATGCCGAGGGTTTTGCCGAGAATTTCGGGGCCTGCAAAATTGCTCTTGCCTTTTTCAACCAGCTTGCCGACGTTTTCGCCCTCACCCTTGAGAGTTTTGCACCAGTCAAGAGATGCGCCGATTTTTCTTGAAGCAAGGAAAAGTGAGCAGATAACAAGCTCTTTAACTGCATTTGCGTTTGCACCGGGTGTGTTGAAAACAGCAACGCCCTTATCGCTGCATGCGGGGATGGGAATGTTGTTTACGCCTGCGCCCGCTCTTGCAATTGCAACTGTTTTTTCGGGAAGCTCCATTTCATGCATTGAAGCGGAGCGAACGAGAACGGCATCGGGGTTATCAAAGCTGTCTGCGCAGGTGTATTTTGCGCTGTCAAGCTTGTCGAGGCCGAGCTTGGAGATTTTATTTAAGGTTAAAATTTCAAACATTGTTATATCCCCCAAATCAGTTCTTTTTCTCAAACTCTGTCATGAAATCAACAAGCTTTTCAACGCCTTCAATGGGCATTGCGTTATAGATTGAAGCTCTCATGCCGCCAACCGAGCGGTGGCCCTTGAGGTTAACGAAGCCTGCTTCGGTTGCTTCCTTAACAAACTTTGCGTTAAGCTCGTCACTTTCGGTAACAAATGTAACGTTCATCATTGAACGGTCGCTCTTCTTAACGGGGTTGTTGAACATCTTGCTGTTATCAATGAAATCATAAAGAATTGAGCATTTCTTTTCATTATGAAGCTTCATGGCTTCAAGACCGCCGAGATTCTTAATCCATTCAAGAACAAGTTTGCACATATAGATTGAATAGCAGGGCGGAGTGTTATACATTGAATCGTTGTCAGCAAGGGTCTTATAATCAAGCATTGTGGGAGTGTAGTCCCTTGCATTGCCGAGAAGGTCCTCACGAACAATAACAACAGTCAAACCTGCGGGAGCAACGTTCTTCTGAGCGCCGCCGTAGCTAACGCCGTATTTTGAAACATCCATCGGCTCCGAAAGGAAGCAGGATGAAACGTCGGCAACAAGGGGAACGTTGCCTGTGTCGGGCAGTTCGGCAAAGCGTGTGCCGTAGATTGTGTTGTTCTGGCAGATATAGAAATAGTCCGCATCGGGGGTAAAGGTTGATTTATCAAGCTCGGGGATGCAGCTGAAATTCTGCTCCTTTGAGGATGCAACAACCTTGATATCGCCGTATTTGCAGGCTTCCTTATATGCCTTGGTCGAGAACTGACCGGAAAGAACATAGTCTGCCTTGCCGCTTCCGTTAAGGAAGTTGAGGGGGATTGCTGCGAACTGTGTTGATGCGCCGCCCTGGCAGAAGATAACCTTGTAGTTATCGGGAATGTTCATAACCTCTTTGAAAAGATCACGGGCACCGAAAATGATTTCTTCATAAACCTTTGAACGGTGGCTCATTTCGAGAACTGACTGGCCGCTGCCCTTATAATCAAGCATTTCCGCTGCGGCTCTGTTGAGTACGCTTTCGGGAAGCATTGAGGGGCCTGCCGAAAAATTATAAACTCTTGCCATTGTATATTCATCCTTCCGTGTGGAATTTTTGTTTCCTTATAGAATATGCGGGCAATTCACAAATCGCCCCTACAAACATATTATTCTTCGCTTTCCGTGATTGCAATGCCCAAATCGTTAAGCTGAACTCCGTCAACCGTTGCGGGGCATTCGGTCATGGGTTCACTTGCATTCTGAACCTTGGGGTATGCAATAACATCTCTCAATGACTCACAGCCGAGCATCTGCATAACAAGCCTGTCAAGGCCGATGCCCATGCCGCCGTGGGGCGGTGCGCCGTATTTGAACGCATCAAGCAGGTAGCCGAATTTGTTGTGAGCTTCTTCATCGGAAAGACCGAGAAGCGAGAAAATTCTTGCCTGAAGGTCGGGATTTGTGATTCTGATTGAACCCGAGCAAAGCTCAACGCCGTTGAGAACAAGGTCATAAGCCTTTGCTCTGACCGAACCCTTATCGGTTTCAAGATAATCAAGGCATTCATCCATGGGTGAGGTGAACGGATGATGCATTGCAACAAACTGCTGCGAATCCTCATCCCAATCAAAGAACGGGAATTCGGTTATCCAAAGAAGATTATATTGTCCTTCGGGAATAATATCAAGCTTTTTCGCAACTGCCTGGCGAAGAGCGCCGAGAACAGAAAGAACTGTTGAGTTCTTGCCGTCGCCGATAATAAGAACAACGTCGCCGGCCTTTGCATCAGCCTTTTCAAGCAATGCATTCATTTCATCCTCGGTGAGGAATTTTGCAAATGAGGATGCGATTGAGCCGTCCTCTGCAAGCCTTGCCCATGCAAGACCTTTTGCACCAATGCCTCTGACCATTTCGGTGAGCTTGTCAATTTCTTTTCTTGTGAGAGTGTTAACAGCGCCCTTGGCGGTAATTCCGCGAACGCTGCCGCCTGCCTCAATTGCACCGGTGAATACGCCGAAGCCGCAGGACTTAACGGTTTCGCTCAGGTCATATATCTCCATGCCGTAGCGTGTGTCGGGCTTGTCGCTGCCGTAGCGCTCCATTGCTTCTTTGTAAGTGAGTCTGGGAAGCGGAAGCTGAATTTCAGCTCCGATAGCTTCACGGAACACTCTTTCAACATAGCCTTCGCCGATTTTGAGAACGTCCTCCATATCAACAAAGGACATCTCAAGGTCAATCTGAGTGAATTCGGGCTGACGGTCAGCTCTCAAGTCCTCATCGCGGAAGCAGCGGGCAATCTGCATATATCTGTCAAAGCCCGCAACCATTGAAAGCTGCTTATAAAGCTGAGGCGACTGCGGAAGAGCATAAAACTTGCCCTTGTGGATACGGCTGGGAACAAGATAGTCTCTTGCGCCCTCGGGAGTTGATTTGATGAGAATGGGGGTTTCAATTTCAATGAAACCGTTCTCGTCAAAATAGTCTCTTGTTATCTTTGTGATTTTGTGGCGAAGAAGGATATTCTTCTGCAAATCGGGTCTGCGAAGGTCAAGATAACGGTATTTGAGCCTTGTAAGCTCCGCAGTCTGGCAATCCTCAATGATTTCAAAGGGCGGTGTTTCACTCTTTGCAAGAACTCTCAAATCTGTAACTTCAATTTCGATTTCGCCGGTGGGAATCTCGGTGTTCTTTGAGGAACGCTCTCTGACAGTTCCCTCTGCCATAAGAACATATTCGCTTCTTGCCGATGCAGCCTTCTCAAAAACATCCTTTGCGGTTGATTCGTCAAACGCAAGCTGAACAATGCCTTCTCTGTCTCTCAAATCAATAAAAATAAGCGCGCCAAGGTCTCTCTGACGCTGAACCCAGCCTGCAACCGTTACCTTTTTGCCTGCATCGGAAATGCGCAGGTCGCCGCAATAGTGAGTTCTTTTAAGTCCGGTCATAAAATCCATAATTTATCTTCCTTTTTATTGTAGGGGCGATTCACGAATCGCCCATTGATTTTTTCAGATGCTGCCGAGAATCGCAGAAAGGTCAACGCCGTCAAGGTCGCCGCCGAGAGATTCGCCGAGCGCAGCGGTTGCTTCGCGGACAAGAAATTCCATGAAGGTTTCGCCAAGGTCCGCAAGCTCCGCTTCGGATGCTTCGCCTGTGGCCATATTCTTGATTTTTGCTTTTCCTGCCGCAATTTCGTCATCGCCGAGAACCATTGTATATTTTGCACCGATTTTGTCGGCATATTTCATCTGAGCCTTAAGCGAACGGCCAACAACGTCTGTCTGCGCCGCAACGCCGTTTGAACGAAGGTCGCTGACTATTCTCATTGCCTCAAGCGAAGCTGCATCGCCCATGGGAGCAACATAAATATCGCAACCCGAAGGAACGGGGATTTCGATGCCCTGCGCTTTAAGGAGCAGAAGAAGCCTTTCGATTCCCATGCCGAAGCCGAGCGCCGGTGTTTTGGGGCCGCCAAGCTCTTCAACAAGGCCGTCATAGCGTCCGCCGCCGCAAACCGTGCCTTGAGCACCGATATCGTTGGAAACAAACTCAAAAACGGTTCTTGAATAATAATCAAGGCCTCTTACGATACGGGGATTCACCTTATATTCAATATTCATAACGTCAAGATATTTCTTAACGCTTTCAAAATGCTTTGAGCAGTCCTCGCAGATATAATCGAGGATTGCGGGAGCATTTTCTGTTACTTCCTTGCATATCGGGCTTTTGCAATCCAGAATACGCATGGGATTCTTTTCAAGCCTGTCAAGGCAGGTGGGGCAAAGAGTTTCTTTTCTTGCCTCAAAATATTCCTTGAGCGCCTTGTGATAATTCTTCCTGCATTCGGGGCAGCCGATGGAATTTATCTCAAGCTGAAGATTTTCAACTCCGAGGAATGCAAAAATTTCATTTGCAACCGAAATAACCTCGGCATCCGCCGCGGGAGCGCCTGCGCCGAAAACCTCAATGCCGAACTGGTGGAACTCACGCAGTCTGCCCGCCTGAGGTTTTTCATAGCGGTAGCATGATGTTAAATAACACATCTTCTGGGGAAGAGCCTCATTGAAAAGGCCGTGTTCAAGAAAAGCTCTGACGGCGCCTGCCGTTCCCTCGGGGCGCAGAGTTATTGAACGCTCGCCTTTATCGTTGAAAGTATACATTTCTTTCTGAACAACATCGGTTGTTTCGCCAACGCCTCTCTGGAAAAGCTCCGTATGCTCAAACACGGGAGTTCTGACCTCTTTGAAGCCGAACTTTGAGGCAATATCAAGCATAGTTGCCTCTATGAACTGATTTTTATAGCTGTCCGCGGGCAAAACATCCTGTGTTCCCTTAACAGCCTTTGTTACTAAAGCCATAATTTATCTTCCTTTACGGATAAAATAAGGGGCCGTCCTATAAAGACGACCCCCATATATTTTGCATTTCTGCCAACAGGAGCGTCAAACTAAGGTTAAACCTTATTTGGGATTGACGATATCGCGCCAATCCAAGTCGCCTCTGGCAAGTGAATGAATCAGAGCTTCCGCCGTTGCGATGTTTGTTGCAACGGGGACATTGTGGACATCACACAGCCTGAGAAGAGTTGCTTCGTTAGGCTCGTGAGGCTTTGCTGTTAGAGGGTCACGGAAAAGCAAAAGAAGATCGATTTCATTGCAGGCAATTCTCGAAGCGATTTGTTCGTCGCCGCCCTGAATGCCGCTGAGGAAACGGGTAATATCAAGCCCTGTTGCCTCGGCAACCATTTTGCCCGTTGTTCCGGTTGCGTAAATGTTATGACGGCTCAGAATTCCGCAATAAGCAATGCAAAACTCAGTCATAAGTTCTTTTTTTGCATCATGAGCAATTAAAGCAATATTCATATAAATCCATCATCTCCTTTTTCGACCTTTCTTGTTTATAATATCAAATCTTACAGCTTATGACAAGTACTTATTTAAAAAATATTGATATTTTTTGTATATTTATTCGTTGATTTGTTCAACCTGCGCTTCCGCTTCTGCTGCATTTTCTTCAATTTCTTCTCCTGCAACAGCAACCGCTGTTATGAGTTTTTCGCCTTCCGTTACTTTCATAACGCGAACGCCCTTTGAAGGCCTTGCGCAAATTCTGACGGTTTCAAGCGGAATTCTGATGATAATGCCGTCGGATGAAATAAGCATAAGGTCATCTGCGGGGTCAACAACCTCGATTGCGGCAATGTCGCCGTATTTTGCAACATGATAGTTGGTAAGGCCCGAACCGCCTCTGTTCTGAATTCGGTAATCATCAATTTCGCTCAGCCTGCCGTAGCCGGTTTCGCTGACGGTGAGAACCTTTTTGCCTTCGGTGAGAATATCCATGCCAACAACGCAGTCGCCCTCTTTGAGTTTAAGAGCGCGGACGCCTCTCGCCGTTCTGCCGATAACTCTTGCGTCATCTTCGCGGAATGCGATTGCCATGCCCTTCTTTGTGGCGATAATCAGATTTTCGCCGCCTTCCGTAAGCTTAACCCATACAAGCTCGTCATCATCATCAAGGTTGATAGCGATAACGCCGTTTCTGCGAACATTCTTATATGCATCAAGCTCTGTGCGCTTGATAATGCCGTTTCTCGTGAGCATGCTGAGATAGTAGTTATCTTCGCCGAACTCGGGAACTCTTATCATTGCCGAAACTCTTTCACCTTCCTCAACCGGAAGCAGGTTAACAATGTTCATGCCCCTGCTCTGGCGAGAGCCTTCGGGAATCTCATAGCCCTTGAGCCTGTATGTCTTGCCCTTTGTGGTGAAGAACATGATGTAATCATGCGTTGAGCAGGTGAACATTGTCTTAACAACGTCCTCGTCGCGGCGGGTCAGGCCCTTAACGCCTCTGCCGCCTCTGTTCTGCTGCTTATACTCATCCATGGGGATGCGCTTGATATAGCCCATATCGGTGAGGGTGAATACGCAGGTTTCCTGAGGAATAAGGTCCTCAATATCAACCTCGCCCGAAACATTGACGATTTCTGTTTTTCTTTCGTCTGCGAACTTGTCACGGACAGCCATTGCTTCTGTCTTTACGATTTCAAGAACTCTTGCTTCATCGGCAAGAATTTCAAGGAAATCGGCGATTTTTGCCTTAAGCTCGTCCAACTCGTTCTGAATCTTGAGAATTTCAAGACCTGCCAACTGACCTAAACGGAAAGCGACGATTGCCGCTGCCTGGGGTTCGTCAAACTCGAACTTATCCATAAGAGCCTGCTTTGCTTCCGCCTGACCGCCCTTACATGAACGGATAGTGGCAATGATATCGTCAACAATATCAATGGCTCTTGCAAGACCTTCAAGGATGTGCGCTCTGTCTTGAGCTTTTTTGAGGTCGTATCTTGTTCTGCGGGTTATAACTTCTTTCTGGAACTTGATATAGTGACCAAGAACTTCTTTAAGAGTGAGCTGCTTGGGTTCACCGTTGACAAGGGCAATCATTATAACGCCGAAGGTGGACTGCAGCTGTGTATAGTTGAAGAGCTGATTGAGAACAACCTGGGGATTTGCGTCCCTCTTGAGGTCAATTGAAATCAGCATGCCCTTCTTTGAGGAATAGTCATTAACGTCGGAAATTCCTTCAATTCGCTTTTCCTTAACAAGGTCTGCGATGCTTTCGATGAGCCTTGCCTTGTTGATCATATAAGGAATTTCTGTTACCTGAATTTCAAATCTGCCGTTTTTCTTTTCAATAATTTCGGTTTTTGCACGGAGAGTGATTTTACCTCTGCCGGTGCCGTAAGCGGCTCTGATGCCCGCTCTGCCCATGATAACACCCTTTGTGGGGAAATCGGGGCCCTGAATATGCTCCATAAGACCTTCAAGGCTGATTTCGGGGTCATCAATCATGGCACACATGCCGTCGATAACCTCGCCGAGGTTATGGGGCGGAATGTTGGTTGCCATACCAACCGCAATGCCTACCGAACCGTTAACCAGAAGATTGGGGAATCTTGAGGGGAGAACAACGGGTTCTTTAAGACGGTCATCGTAGTTGGTGGTGAAATCAACGGTATCCTTGTCAATATCCGTGAGCATTCTGAGCGCCATCTTGCTCATTCTCGACTCGGTGTAACGGTAAGCAGCAGGGGGGTCGCCGTCAACAGAGCCGAAGTTGCCGTGGCCGTCAACAAGAATGTATCTCATCGAGAAAGTCTGAGCAAGGCGAACCATTGCATCGTAAACGGATGCATCGCCGTGGGGATGATAGCGGCCGAGAACGGAACCGACGGTATCGGCGCACTTTCTGTATGCCTTGTCGGGGGTAAGTCCGTTTTCGTGCATTGTGTAAAGAATTCTTCTGTGAACGGGTTTAAGACCGTCTCTTACATCAGGAAGAGCGCGGGATGTGATAACCGACATTGAGTAGTCAAGGAAAGCCTGACGTACTTCTTTGTTAAGGTCAACATTAATTATTTTTTGGGTATCTCTTGCGTCGCCAAAACTCATATTCAATCAGTCCTTTCCTATGTTATATATCAAGATTTGCAACAAATTTTGCGTTCTTTTCGATGAATTCACGGCGGGGCTCAACCTTGTCACCCATAAGAATGGAGAAGGTTTCGTCCGCTTCCATGGCATCCGCAAGAGTTACGCGGAGCATGACTCTTGTTGCAGGGTCCATAGTTGTTTCCCAAAGCTGCTCGGGGTCCATTTCACCGAGACCTTTGTATCGCTGGATATCACAGCTTCCGCCGAATTCAGCAATTTTTTCATCTCTTTCCGCATCGGAGAAAGCATAAGCGAATTTCTTGCCCTTGCTTATCTTGAAAAGAGGAGGCTGGGCGAGAAAAACGTGGCCTTCTTCGATAAGAGGACGCATATAGCGGAAGAAGAAGGTGAGAAGAAGGGTTCTGATATGAGCACCGTCAACGTCGGCATCGGCCATGATAACAACTTTTTCATAGCGGATTTTGCTGATATCGAACTCGTCGCCGATACCCGTGCCGAGAGCCGTAACAACGGGCTGAAGCTTATCGTTGCCGATAACCCTGTCGAGACGTGCTTTCTCAACGTTGAGCATTTTACCCCAGAGGGGAAGGATAGCCTGGTAGGTTCTGTCGCGGCCTTCCTTTGCGGAGCCGCCTGCCGAGTCACCCTCTACGATGTAGATTTCGGTGCCCTCAGCCTGCTTTTCGGTGCAGTCTGCGAGCTTGCCGGGGAGTGAGTTGCCTTCGAGAACAGACTTTCTTCTTGCAAGTTCACGGGCTTTTCTTGCAGCTTCTCTTGCTCTTGCGGCATCGAGAGCCTTTGAGAAAATCGCCTTGGCAACGGCGGGATTCTCCTCAAAATATGTCATGAGCTTATCGTATACCAATGCGTTCACGAGAGTCTGAACATCGGTGTTGCCGAGTTTGCCCTTGGTCTGACCCTCAAACTGAGCTTCAGTCAGCTTGACGGAGATAATTGCGGTAAGACCTTCTCTTACATCGTCGCCCGAAAGCTTCTTGTCGCCGTCTTTGAGAATATTGTATTTTTTGCCGTAATCGTTGAAAACACGGGTGAGAGCGTTCTTGAATCCTGTTTCATGGGTGCCGCCGTCAACCGTGCGAACGTTGTTGGCAAATGAAAGAATAAGTTCGTTATAGCTGTCATTATAAAGCAGT
This sequence comes from Acutalibacteraceae bacterium, assembly GCA_045645145.1. Classification (GTDB taxonomy): domain Bacteria; phylum Bacillota; class Clostridia; order Oscillospirales; family Acutalibacteraceae; genus CAG-177. Next base: position 9,613 of record JAZRIG010000085.1, on the reverse strand, counting down.
GCAACCTCTGCGTATCTGTCACCCTTTGCGCCCGAAAAATGAACCGGAGTTTCGTGAAGCGGAGTGAGACTGCGGACTCCTGTGAGATATTCTGCGAAGGAAGAAAGACCGCCTTCATAGCAATAAACACGTTCAACAACGTTTTCAGGGTCTCTTCTGTCCGTCAGGCTGATTGAAAGGCCTGCGTTTAGAAATGCCGATTCTCGCAGACGTCTTTCAAGCGTTTCAAAATCATAAACGGTGGTTTCCTGGAAAATCTTCGGGTCGGGCTTGAAGCGGATAAATGTTCCGGTTTCTTCCGTATCGCCGATGATTTCAAGATTTGTTTCTATGTTGCCGCCGTTAACAAAACGCTGGCGGTGAATATGGCCGTTTTGAGAAACCTCAACCTCAAACCACTCGGAAAGAGCGTTAACAACCGATGAACCAACACCGTGGAGACCGCCGGATACTTTGTATCCGCCGCCGCCGAACTTGCCGCCTGCGTGAAGAACGGTCAAAACAACCGTAACCGAAGGCAGGCCCATTTTTTCGTTGATACCTACGGGGATTCCGCGGCCGTTATCGCGAACGGAAATAACGTTGCCGGGTTCAATTTCAACCTCAATGTGGGTGCAGTAGCCCGCAAGCGCTTCGTCGATTGAGTTGTCAACTATTTCATAAACAAGGTGATGCAAGCCTCTGGGGCCTGTTGAACCGATATACATACCGGGCCTTTTGCGGACTGCCTCCAGGCCTTCAAGAACCTGAATCTGGCTGGCATCGTATTCCTCGGTAACAACCGTATTCATTTCCTCGGAATCCGCCTCAAAAACAGGAACTTCCTCATCGGGCACCGCCTGAGAAACATTCATATCGTTATTGTTCTGAATATCCAATTTGATTGCCTCCTTTAGCCTTACATTCCAAGGCTTGACATTATGCCGCTTTTCTTCTTTGCTTTCTGAGGTTTATATTTAGGGGGATTTATAAGGCGCATTTTTGCGCCCTTGCCTGATTTTGAAGCAAGATATTTGTTAACGTTGATAACAGGGCCCATCATGTCGTCGCACATATAATCAACGCAGTTCGCCAGCATTTCCTGGTCATTCTCCATTGCGCCGAGAATTGTTACGGCAATGAGGCTCTGTGTTTCGTTTGTTCCGTCCTCATAAATATCGTTGAGAAGGTTGAAAAGCTTTCTCATCTTTGTGGGATTGTTTTCTTTTATAATTTCAAGAACAACGGGTGTTCCGTGGTTGATGAAGAAATCTTCGGGAAGGAACTGGCCGTATTTCTCGCAGTTTGCCTTGTATTCCTCACGAAGCTCCGGATAAATGGCTGTGAAACGGTTGGCAAGAGTGTTGGGGTCATAAGAAACCGCGCCGCTCTTTGCCGCTGCCTTGGAAACAGGCTGAGGAAGCTTTGATTTGGTCGGCTTCTGCGTTTTTGTTCCGAAAGTTTCAACAAGCGTTTCGGTGAATTCGTTGACGATATACTTTACATCCTTGGCATCGGCAGTTTCCGAATCGAGAAGCGAAAGAGAAATCTGTGAATAGTCGCTGCTGAGGATTTCTCCCTCCTTGCTTGCGCCGAGGAGCGAGAGCTTGTTGTTAAAATGTTCAAGCTTAAGAGCTTTGTTTTCGCCCTTGTACTCGATTGTTATTCTGCCGGAATCGGTAACGGCAGGGAGTTCATCCTTTTCAACACCGTCGGGAATAACAACGCTGAATCCGCACTCTGTAAGCACCGCGCTCAGACCGCTGTTGATATCGGAAAGAATTGCATAAATATCAGCCATAATAGTTCTCCTTTAGATAGCTAATTATAAAATATAGCTTATTGTAACATATTATTATTATATGTTAGTTCTTAAATCGAAAAATAAGCTTAAAAATATAATATTTTTAAATCAAAATTCGCATCTGCGCTGTTGACTAATTCAAAAGGCTGTGTTATCATATCTTAGTTATAAAGATACTATAATGGGATTGTGTCGACTTTCTCGTATTTTGAAAATCAAAACAAAACAGAAGGAGTAATCAACCATGAAGAAAAAAGTTCTCGTTCTCTTCGGCGGCGTTTCAAGCGAACACGATGTTTCGCTTTCATCCGCATGCTCCGTTATAAAGAATATTCCGACCGATAAATATGAAATAATCCCCATGGGCATCACCAAGGACGGCAAATGCTATGTTTACAGCGGTTCGCCCGATATGCTTCCCGGCGGCAATTGGCTTAAGGATGAGAAAAATCTTGAGCCTGCAATAATCTCCCCTGACCGCTCGCATCACGGCATTATCCGCCTTAAAAACGGCGCAGAAATCGAAAAAATCGATGTTGTTTTCCCTGTTCTTCACGGCAAAAACGGCGAGGACGGAACCATGCAGGGCCTGCTTGAGATTGCAGGGTTGCCTTATGTCGGCTGCGGCACGGCAGCAAGCGCTGCATGCATGGATAAAGCCGTCACAAACGCTTTGGCGGACTTTTACGGCATCGCCCAGGCAAAATGGGTTGCCTTTGATAAACATGCTTATTCGGTCAATAAAACCGATTTGCTTGCATCTGCCGCAGAAAAGCTCGGATTCCCGATTTTTGTTAAACCCGCTAATGCCGGTTCTTCCGTTGGCATAAGCAAAGCAAAAACAATCGCAGAGCTTGAAGCTGCATGCGAAAAGGCATTTGAGCATGACAAAAAGCTTGTGCTTGAAGAAGGCATAATCGGCATGGAGGTTGAGGTTGCTGTTCTCGGCAACGAAGAGCCTGTTGCCTCTGTTGTGGGCGAGGTTGTTCCCTGCAACGAGTTTTATGACTATGACGCAAAGTATCTTGCAAACGAAAGCGAGCTTCACATTCCCGCAAGGCTCCCTGAAGAAAAGCTTAAGGATATTCAGAACTGCGCCATAAATGCTTACAGAGCGCTGGGTTGCTCCGGCTTCACAAGGGTTGATTTCTTTGTGCGCACAAGCGACGGAGAAATAATGCTCAATGAACCCAATACAATCCCGGGATTCACTTCAATCAGCATGTATCCCAAGCTCTGGGCGGCATCAGGTCTCCCCTACCCCGAGCTTCTTGAAAAACTGATTAATCTCGCATTGGAAAAATAAAGGAACAAATATGAAAAAAGCAATTATTAAAATAACCGACCGTCATGTTCAGGACGGTGAAGAATATGTTTGCGAGCTGACAACATCAGGCGAATTCGAGGTCACGGAAAGCGGCTGCAAAGTCATTTATTCCGAAACAGACGAAGAACTTGCAAACTGCCTGACTTCCCTTGACGTTGAAGGCTCCGCAAAAATTTCCATGACCCGGACAGGCAAATACAACACGGAAATGATAATCGAAAAAGACCGCCGCCACACCTGCTTTTATGCAACCCCTTACGGCGAGCTGATGATGGGCATTTATGCCAAAAGCGTCTCAAATGATATCAGCGAAAACGGCGGCATATTAAAATTTTCTTACACAATTGATTTTAACAATGCTCCGGCTTCGGAAAACGAATTGACCGTTGCCGTGAAAGCACAGGAGGAATAAAAAATGTCACTTTTGGTTAAACAGGCTGTGGCCGAAATCCGCGCAGCTATTATTGAAGCCGCGGGCAAGGCTGTTGCAGACGGCGAATTCCCCGAAGTTCCGCTGAGCGATTTTATTATTGAAGTTCCCGCCAACAGAGAAAACGGCGACTATTCATCCAACGCCGCCATGGCATGGGCAAGAGACCTCAGAAGCGCTCCACGCAAGATTGCCCAGACAATAGCGGACAGGCTTGAACTTTGCGACACCTTTGTTGACAGATGCGAAATTGCAGGCCCCGGCTTTATGAATTTCTATCTCAAAGAAAGCTATAACGCCTGCATCATTCAGGATATCCTTGAAAAAGGCGATGATTACGGCCGCTCCGATTACGGCGCAGGCAAAAAAATAAACATCGAGTTTGTTTCCGCCAACCCCACCGGCCCGATGCACATGGGCAACGCAAGGGGTGGCGCGCTCGGCGACTGCCTTGCCGCAGTTATGGACTTTGCAGGCTACAATGTCAGCCGCGAATTCTATGTTAACGATGCCGGCAACCAGATTGATAAATTCGGCCTTTCTCTTGATGTCAGATATCAGCAGCTCTACAAGGGCGAGGATGCCGTAGAATTGCCTGAGGACAGCTATCACGGCGAAGACATCATTCAGAGAGCAAAGGAATTTGCCGAAATCAACGGCGACAAGTATCTTAACGCTTCCGAAGCGGAGCGCAGAAAGGCCCTTGTTGATTATGCTTTGCCCAAAAACATAGCCGCAATGAAAGAAAATCTCACCAAGTACCGCATCGAATACGACACCTGGTTCCTTGAAAGCACTCTTCATAACGACGGCGAACTCAAAGAAACTCTTGATATCATGAAGAGCAAAGGTCTGACTTACGAAAAAGACGGTGCACTTTGGTATAAAAACAAAGAAATTCTCGGCGCAAGGCTTGAAAAAGAAGGCAAAACTCCCGAGGAAATCGAACGCCTTGAGCTTAAAGACGAGGTTCTTATCAGAACCAACGGCAACCCCACATATTTTGCCGCAGATATCGCTTACCACCGCAACAAGCTTCAGATGAGAGGCTTTGACAAGGCAATTGACGTTTGGGGCGCAGACCACCACGGCCACGTTGCAAGAATGAAAGGCGCTCTTGATGCTATCGGCTGCAACGGAGATGACCTTGACATCATCCTCATGCAGCTTGTCCGCCTGACACGCGACGGCGAGGTTGTTCGTATGAGCAAGCGTTCGGGCAAGGCCATCACTCTTGTTGACCTGCTTGAAGAAATCCCCATCGACGCAGTCCGTTTCCTTTTCAACATGAGGGAACCCGGTTCACAGATGGATTTTGACCTTGACCTTGCAGTTGAGCAGAGTTCGCAGAACCCTGTTTATTATTGCCAGTATGCCCATGCAAGAATCTGCAGCATCCTCAAAAAGCTTGCAAGCGAAGGCAAAACGCCCAGAGAATGCACAATTCCCGAGCTTGTTCTCCTCAATGCTTCAGAAGAAAAGGAGCTTATCAAGCACCTTGCATCTCTCACCGACGAAATCATCAACTCCGCAAAGAACTACGACCCTGCAAAGATTACCCGCTATGCGGTTGACCTTGCAACCTTGTTCCATAAATTCTATAACGCATGCCGCGTTAACTGCGAGGATGAATCCCTTATGCAGGCAAGACTCAATCTCTGCCTGTGCGTAAAAAATGTTCTTAAGAATATTCTCACAATGTTCAGAATCAACGTTCCCGAAAGCATGTAACAAAAAAGCCAAGGCATTTTGCCTTGGCTTTTATTTGTTTACCATCTGTTTTCAACGTATTCACAGAAAGTGAACAGGTCTTTTATTTCAAGCTTTGTGCCGTCATCAAGGGTGACATCGCCGTTCCACATTCCGAAAATCTGGTGGCAGTTCATTCTGCCGATTTTAAAGTCAACGTCCGTGTGATTATCAAGAGTCGGTGTCATCGTCATGTTGAATCTGCCGTCCTCCGAAACAAACTTCCACTCCTCAAGGAATCTGCCCTTCGGGAATTTTTCAACGTCAACAGCGCCGATTTTATGCACCTTGCCGTCATAGAAAATGCAGGTTTCCGTTGCATTGCTTTCGTTGCCGATTGCCCATGTGATTTCAAAGCCAAAAAGGTGTTTTTCGCCCTTTTCGTCCGTTATGTACTGATTGCCGCTGCCCCAATACCAGACCATTTTGTGAACGGTGTTAACCCTGCCCCAGTCAAGGGTGCAGAATGCGGCATCCTTTGAGAATTCATAAACATAATCGCCGAAAACAAACTTGCCCTCGCAAGGCATACACATCTGCTTCGTGGTCATAAAATATTTTGTTTCATCCTCGTCGAACGGGAAAATGGTTGTGATATTTTCCAAACCGGGCATTATATCCATTGACACATTAACCTCAACGGGCTTGCCTTTATATGAGCCTTTGTACCACAAGGTTCTTTCGGTTTCTTTTGTGTCAAAATCAAATTCGGTTTTGCCGATTTTATCTTTATAGCGGTTTGGCACGTCACCCTTTGCAGGGGGAACATGCTTGTTTGCGCCGAGGAAATACTGAATCGAATCGCAGATTACCTCACCCGTCTTAAGATTAACAAGCTTTGCGCCCACATAGCCGCCGAGATTGATGTTGGCAAAGCTGACAAGAATCTGCATTTCGCCGTCAACGATGTTATAAAAATCCCATTCCTTGCGGCTCATAATGCCCGTTTTGACATAATCGCGGTTATATTCAAAAACATTATGCCTTGCCCAGCCCTTGGCAAGCAGAGTGCCGTCGGGGGCAAGCAGCGGAGTGCTTTCCGTATATTCCGTCTGTTTGGATTTTTCTTTCCAATCCTTAAATGGTATATAAGTTCTTTTTAATTCGTTACTCATTTTCTCTCTTCTCTCCCATCAATAAAAATTTTCACTCAAACATCGGCGTTGAAAGATATCTTTCACCGCCGTCGGGCAAAAGAACAACAATGTTTTTGCCTGCGTTTTCAGGGCGTTTTGCAACATCTGATGCCGCATGCAGCGCAGCGCCCGAAGAAATGCCGATGAGTATGCCCTCGGTTTTAACCGTCAGCCTTGCCGCAGCATAAGCCTCCTCGGTGGTAACTGTTATTATTTCATCATAAACATTGGTGTCAAGTATCGACGGAACAAAGCCTGCGCCGATGCCCTGCAAGCCGTGAGCGCCCGCCCTGCCTTCGGAAAGGAACGGCGAATCCGCAGGCTCAACGGCAACAATTTTTATATTCGGATTTTTCCCTTTCAGATATTTGCCGACTCCCGTTATTGTTCCGCCCGTTCCGACACCGGCAACAAAAATATCAACCGCGCCGTCGGTGTCGCTCCATATTTCGGGGCCTGTTGTTTTATAATGCGCATCAACGTTTGATGGGTTATCAAACTGAGCGGGAATATAGCTTTCGGGGATTTTTGCGGCAAGCTCGTTTGCCTTTGCAATCGCCCCTGCCATGCCCTTTGAGCCTTCGGTCAGAACAAGCTCTGCGCCATAAGCGGCAAGCAGCTTTCTGCGCTCGACGCTCATGGTTTCGGGCATTGTTATGATAACCTTAAGCCCCATCTGCGCCGCAACTGATGCGATGCCTATGCCCGTGTTGCCGCTGGTAGGCTCAATGATAACGGAATCTTCGGTTATTTTTCCGTCAGCCATGGCAGCCCTCAGCATTTCATATCCGACCCTGTCCTTTGCGCTGCCTGCAGGGTTGCGGTATTCAAGCTTTGCAAGAATATTCGCAGCTATATTTGATTCCTTTGCATAAGCGCCGAATTTAACAAGCGGTGTGTTGCCGATTGTTTCGGCAGCATTGTTATAAATTTTCATACTATCACCTTTCTCGATTATATCAACTATGAAAAAATCCGTCAAGTGGCCTGCAATTCAACTTCTGTGGCCGCAAGATTATTTTGTTAATGTTGCCCAAAATATAGCTTGTAAATTTTACACCTTTAAAAAATATTTTTTCTTGCATTAAACTGATAAAGAAGTATAATAAAGGTGAATAGCGGTCTTTCCGCAATTTGTCTAAAGGAGATTTGAATTATGGCAGAAAAAGTTAAGATTGGTATTATCGGATGCGGCGGCATCGCCAACGGAAAGCACCTTCGTGCAATTGAAAACATTGATTTCCTTGAGCCTGTTGCATTCTGCGATATTATTGAAGAAAGAGCTATTAAAACAGCTGAAAAATACGGCAGCGAAAACGCCAAGGTTTACACAGATTACAAAGAGCTTCTTAAAGACGAAAGCATTGTTGCAGTTCACGTTTGCACACCCAACAAGTCCCACAGCTTTATCACAATCGACGCTCTTGAAGCCGGCAAGCATGTTCTTTGCGAAAAGCCCATGGCAAAAACCTACGCTGAAGCAAAGGCTATGTATGAAGCATCGGTAAGAACCGGCAAGGTTCTTTCAATCGGTTATCAGTCACGTTGGAGAAGCGATTCGCTCTATCTTAAGGAATGCTGCGAAAATGATGAATTCGGCGAAATCTATTATGCAAGAGCTCTTGCTCTTCGCAGAAGAGCCGTTCCCACCTGGGGCGTTTTCCTTAACGAAGAAGAACAGGGCGGCGGTCCGCTCATCGATATCGGCACCCATGCTCTTGACCTCACTCTTTGGATGATGAACAACTACAAGCCCAAGATGGTTGTAGGCACAACCTTCAAGAAGCTCGGCGACCAAAAGAGAACCGCCAATGCTTGGGGCGACTGGGATCCCGAAAAGTATACCGTTGAAGATTCCGCTTTCGGTTTTGTTGTTATGGAAAACGGCGCAACAATCAGCGTTGAATCCGCTTGGGCTCTCAACATTGCAGACCCCTGTGAGGCATCCACTCTCATCGCAGGCGTAAAGGGCGGCGCAGACATGCTTGGCGATGACCTTCGCATCAACTATGTCAAGAACGGCAGACAGGTTATTGAAACTCCCAACTTCAAAGCAGGCGGCGTTGCTTTCTATGAAGGCGCAAGCGACAAGCCCGAGGAGCTTGAATGCCGTGCATTCTATGATGCGGTTCTCAACGGTGCAGAGCTTCGCACAAAGCCTGAGCAGGCAATGGTTGTTACTCAGATTCTTGAAGCAATCTATGAATCCGCAAAAACAGGCAAGCCCGTTTACATCAACAACGATTAAGGTGAAAATATGAAAATTGCAGTTCAGGTCTATTCCGTAAGAGACCATATAAATAATTCGGAAACCCTTCTCAAGGCTCTTGAAGAAATTAAAAAAATCGGCTATGACGGCGTTGAGTTCGCAGGATATTTCGACACCGATGCCGAAACAATCAAGGCAAAGCTTGATGAACTCGGCCTTGTTGCCGTAGGCGGTCACATCGGTTTAACAGATTTTGTTAAAGGCAAGCTCGAAAAGACCATTGATTTCCAACACGCTCTCGGCGTGAAAGCTGTCGGAGTGGGCGGCGCACCGCACAGAACCATGCTTGAATGCAAAGCAACAGGCAAAATACTGGGCAACGCTCAGAAATATGCAACGGAAAAATACGGCATGAAAGTTTATTACCATAACCATTGCGAAGAATTCAAGCCTCTGCGCAATAAGATGCTCCCCATCGACGTTATCGGCAGCTATTGCTCTCTCGAAATCGATACATACTGGAGCTTCCACGCAGGCATGGATAACTATAAGCTCATCACAGAGAAGAAAGACAACATAGTTCATCTCCACGTGAAAGACGGCATTAACGGCAAGCCGATGGCTCTCGGTGAAGGCAACTGCGATATCCCTGCCGTTGTTAAGGCTGCTAAGGATATCGGCATGGAGTGGCTTATCGTTGAAAACGACGACCCCGTACCCACAGGCTTTGAAGATATCACAAGAAGCATAAAATATCTTAAAAGCATTATTTAAAGGAGAAAATCATGAAACTCGGAGTATTTACAACATTACTTTCAAACCTCTCTCTTGAAGAGGCTCTCAAATATTTCAAATCTCTCGGCATTGAAATGGTTGAAATCGGCTGCGGCGGCTACCCCGGCAACGCTCACGCAGACCCTGAAATTCTTCTCAACGACGATGCAAAGCTTGAAGAGTTCAAAGCTCTCATTAAAAAATA
>JAZRIG010000084.1:0-12772 GCA_045645145.1 Acutalibacteraceae bacterium | reverse complement strand
ATATGTTCTGCCGCTGTAACTGTCAGAATAGGCATCATAATCCTCAAGAAGAACCCTGTATTTTTTTCCGATTCTTTCCGTATTTTTAAGAGTGACAATCTCAAGCTGATCCTGCATAATTATTTCACCTCTGCGAAGCTTTGTATCGCTGTCAACATCATCCTCAAAATCAAAAGCCGGAGTTCCTTCCTGAGGAGAAAATTCAAAACAACCGAGACGGTCAAACTCAATTTCATTAACAAACTCAGCAAGATTTTCAAATTCTTCCTCACCTTCGCCGGGGAAACCAACTATAAACGTTGTTCTGATTACAACATCAGGAAGAACTTTTCTGATTCTGCCGATTATTTCACGCAGAAACGTGCTGTCACCTCTCCTGTTCATAGCCTTAAGAATTCCGTCATCTGCATGCTGAAGAGGAAGATCAATGTAATGAAGAATCTTCGGCTGTCTTGCCATAGTTTCAAGCAGTTTATCAGAAATTTTATCAGGATAACAATAAAGCATTCTTATCCATTCAATTCCGTCAATTTCACACAGAGCATCAAGCAGTTCGGGCAAGCGCAGCTTACCGTATAAATCCATACCGTAGTTTGTGGTGTCCTGAGCAATAAGAATAAGTTCTTTTGTTCCTGCATCTGCCAAAGCCTTAGCTTCATCGATAAGTGTTTCAAAATCAACGCTTCTGAAATCGCCGCGGATTGACGGGATTGCGCAATATGTGCATCTGTTTGAACAACCATCGGCAATTTTAAGATATGCCCAATGTTCCGGCGTTGTTAACAAACGCTCCCCAACAAGCGGAAGGCTGCTGTTATCAGGCATTTCATATATTTTTTCGCCCTCAATAACTTTACGGACAATTTCGGCAATATTTGCATTGGCACCAATTCCCGCAATCGCATCTGCTTCTGGAATTTCGCTCAAAATTTCTTCTTTATATCGCTGAGCCAAGCAACCGGTAACAATTATTTTTTTAACAAGACCTTCTTCTTTGAGCTGAGCCATTTCAAGAATATTCTCAATTGCTTCTTGCTTGGCAGCATCAATAAAACCGCAGGTATTGATTATAACAGCATCAACGCCGTCATAACAATCCGCAATTGAAAAGCCGCTCTTGTCAAGCTGGGCAAGCATTCTTTCGGCATCAACCTGGTTTTTAGGGCAGCCAAGAGAAATCATTCCGATTTTATACATCGCCAAAATCCTCCGTTTCAACTTCAATCCGTCGAAGTGCGCTGTTAATATCAGACCACTTATATCCTAACCGTTGCAAAGCTGCCACGGTTTTTTTTACACCTTTTTCATCCGTTAAACGGCGAGAATATTTGGTGTTCAATAAATCTATAATACGCAAAATCGGGTCAAAGTCAAGATTTTCCGTAATTTTATCTGCAATTTCCCGGGAAATTCCTTTACGGTAAAGCTCGGTTTTAATCCCTCTTATACTTGTCCCCTTATGTTCAAGCAAGCTTTCTGCATAATTTTGCGCATACCGTTCGTCATTAATATATCCGAAATCCTTAAGCTTTTCACAGGCAGACTCAACATATTCTCTTTTGTGATTTTTTTGAATCAATTTATCGGTCAGTTCTTTTTCGCTGTGGTCGCGATAAGAAAGAAGCCTAAGGGCGGTTATGAAAGCGCAACGGGAGCCGACGGCTTCAAAAAAAGCCGCCAACTCCTCTTCATTTTCAATATTATTTATTGTGCAATACGGACTGCTGAACCAAAACTCCGCATCAACGGTAAAAGAATATTCACCGTCGCACAAAATATGAACCTTGTTTTGTTTTCCTCGATTTGCCGTGATTTTCATATATTATTCGTCATCATCCACTACTATATCAAGCTTTGCTCGGGCACTCGCTTTGGTTGTGGGTTCCGGAGCGGGAGGTGCAGGCATGGCAGGTCTGACAGGTTTCTTGACTTTAGCTGTTTCAGCAGCTTCACGCATTGCGGCATTGATTTTATTTTCAATCTCTTCAGCAAGCTCGGGAGAATTGAAGAAAAGCTCCCTGACATTATCTCTGCCCTGACCAAGACGCATATCACCGTAGGAGAACCATGCACCGCTCTTTTGAATAACGTTATATTTAACGCCGAGGTCTACCATCTCACCCTCTTTGGATATACCTCTGCCGTACATAATATCAAATTCAGCATCTTTGAACGGAGGCGCAACCTTGTTCTTAACAATTTTGCATTTTGTTCTGTTACCAACAACCTCGTTGCCTGCGCCCTTAAGAGATTCAACGCGACGAACATCAATTCGCATTGTGGAATAGAATTTGAGCGCTCTGCCGCCCGTTGTAACCTCAGGATTTCCGTAAACAACGCCGACCTTCTCACGAAGCTGATTGATAAATATAATTATTGTATTTGACTTAGCAACGGCACCTGCAATTTTTCTGAGAGCCTGAGACATAAGCCTTGCATGGGCGCCGACATGCGAATCGCCCATCTCACCCTCAATTTCAGAACGCGGAACAAGCGCAGCAACAGAGTCAATAACAACAACATCCAATGCACCTGAACGAACAAGCGCCTCAGCTATTTCGAGAGCTTGCTCACCGTTATCAGGCTGAGAAACAAGCAACGCATCAACATCAACGCCGAGGTTGGCGGCATAAGAAGGGTCAAGAGCATGCTCAGCATCAATGAATGCAGCTTCGCCGCCCGCCTTCTGTGCCTGAGCAACAACTGTTAATGCAAGAGTTGTTTTACCCGAAGATTCGGGGCCGTAGATTTCAATAATTCTTCCTTTAGGCAATCCACCGATACCGGTTGCCGCATCAAGGGCAATTGAGCCTGTTGAAATTGCTTCTATATTCATTCCTGTATTTTCGCCAAGTCTCATAATTGTGCCTTTGCCGTAAGCTTTCTCAATCTGAGCAAGAGCAGTTTCAAGAGCTTTCTTTTTATCCGCCATTTGTCAAACCTCCAAATCATTAATCAAACAAATGTTCTGTAGGCATTATATAACAAAAATTATGAAAAAGCAATAGTTATTTTAAATATTTTTTGTGATTTTGAAAAGTATTTGAAATATCCATAAAAAAATATAAAAAAATACTTGCAATTTGCGCCGAAACCTGTTAATATATCATCTGTTAATGACTAAAAAGGAGGTGTGACACATGGCAAAATGCGATTTCTGCGGTAAAGATGTGTCATTCGGCATTCAGGTTTCCCACTCACACAGACGTTCAAACAGAACATGGAAACCCAACGTAAAGAGAGTTAAGGCTGTTGTTAACGGTACTCCCAAAAGAGTTTACGCTTGCACACGTTGCCTTCGCTCCGGTAAGGTTACAAGAGCCGTTTGATTTCAAACGCATGATTAAGAGACTGCTTCGGCAGTCTCTTTTTCTATCTCATTTGTTAAATATGCCGATTAACTTGTGTAAATCTCGCATTAAAAATACAACACCTTGTGATTTATTACATTATATTATAGAATATTGCACAAAGACGGATTTTTTGCAAAAACTTGTTTCATTTTTCAATAAAATTGTGTATAATATTATTTCCTGCTGAAATGCGAATAATCGAAACGGAGAATAGATATGAGTTATTCTGTTAACCCCTCGGCATTCAAATCAATATTTGCCGTACCTGCGGATATAGTTGATAAGCATATCCGCCTTGCTAACGGTGACCAGCTCAAGGTTCTTCTTTGGATTTTGCGCAATTCACCCGATAACCCAAACATCAGCGAAATGTGTGCTGCGCTTAAAATAAACGAATCGGATGCGGCTGACTATTTGCAATACTGGGTGCTTACAGGTGTTTTAAAAGACGACGAAAACAACTGCAGCCTCCCCTCCTCTGCTCCGTCAGCAGAGCCAAGTCCTATTTCGGTAACACCGCAAATAACTCCTGCATCAAAAGCAGAACACGTTACATCAATTCCGTCAAAACCGTCAAGCTCGGAGATTGCAAAAAGAATTGATGAATCGCCTGAAATCGGGCATCTTTTCAACGAAGCACAGCATAAACTCGGCAAAACAATAGGTTATGACGGCCAATGCACGCTGCTTTTGCTTCATGACCATTACGGACTGCCCGCAGAAGTTTTGTTCATGATGATTGACTATTGCGTTTCAATCGGCAAAACCAATTACGGTTATCTTGAAGCTGTTGGCAAAGATTGGGGCAACCGTGAAATTGATACTCTTGATAAGGCAGCGGAACAAATTTCTGTTTTAAGAAAAATCAATACTGTATGGAGCGAATTCGCCAGGTCTGCAGGCATTGCAAATCCGAGACCTACGGTTAAGCAATCCGAATATTTACGCCGCTGGAATGAGGAATGGAAATTCAGCGTTGATATGATAATTCTTGCCTATGAAGAAATGGCAAATCACACAGGAAAACTCAGTTGGGGATACATAGAGAAGATTCTCGGAAACTGGAAAAACCACGGCTACAAAACTCCTGCAGATGTTGAAAAAGCGGCTGAAGAACAAAAAAGCAAAATCCCCGCCGGCAACAAATCGGATATCCCCTCAACAGCATCTTATGATTTAGATGAATTTAAAGAACAGTCTCTCCACGGTGATTTAAAATATGAAAGGAAGAATAAGAAATGAGTTACAGCAATTCAGTTTTGGCAAAAGCAACTCAGCTTCTTGAAAAAAGGCGCAGAAAAGCTGAAAGAACACAGCTTGCAAGGCGCATAGAAGTTTCAGAAAGAATACCTGAAATCACAAAATATGAAGCTCAACTTTCTTCAACCGGTCTCGCTGTTGTCAAAGCAATCGGCATGGGCGAAAATGCCGAGGAATATATTCAACAGCTTTCCGAGCTTAACCTTTCAATTCAGGAAAAAATCAGACAAGCACTTTCCGAAAACGGATATTCCGAAGACTATCTTGAAATCCCATATACATGCAGCATCTGCAGCGATACGGGATTTTCAAATGGCTATGTCTGCGAATGCCGAAAAGAGCTTTTAAAACAGCTTGCCAAAGACGAACTGTCTGCTGTATCGGAAAGCGAAAACTGCAGCTTTGATAATTTCAGCATTGAATATTACCCCGAGCCGATCGATGCCGCTTTGGGTGTTTCACCGCAAAAGCGAATGAAAAGTATCGCTGAATACTGCAAATGTTACGCTGAAGATTTTGATACAGATTCCGAAAGTCTTTATATGCACGGAGCAACAGGGCTGGGGAAAACGCATCTCTCCCTTGCAATTGCCAATGTTGTTGCCGAAAAAGGCTACAGAGTAATTTATGACACCGCACAAAACATTTTTTCTTCGCTTGAAAAGGAAAAATTCAGCTATTCAGGCAACGGAGAGCGCGAAAAAGAAATTCTCGACTGCGATTTGCTGATAATCGATGATTTAGGTTCTGAATTTTCAACGCAGTTCACATCAGCAGCAATATATAACATAATTAACACAAGAATAAATCGCTCCAAGCCCGTTATTATCAGCACAAACCTCACGGAAAACGAGCTTGAAGCAAAATATACGCAGCGAGTCACCTCAAGAATTATCGGCAACTACGTTTCTTTGCTGTTCCTCGGCAGAGACATAAGACAGCTTAAAAGGAAAAATTAAGGAGTACACAATGGATATCATTCAGGAATTAACAACGCAATTCGGGCTTCAGAAATGGCAGGTTGAAAACACAGTTAAGCTTATTGATGAGGGAAATACAATTCCTTTCATTGCCAGATACAGGAAGGAAGCACACGGCACTCTTGATGACCAAACAATCAGAGAGCTTTCCGAAAAACTCGAATATTTGAGAAATCTTGATAAGCGCCGCGAAGAAGTGCGAGCTTTAATTGACAGCCAGGAAAAGCTTACCGAAGAGATTTCCCAAAAGCTTGATGCAGCTTCTACTCTTGCTGAAATCGAGGATATTTACAGGCCGTTCAGACCCAAAAGAAAGACAAGAGCTTCTGTTGCAAAGGAAAAAGGTCTTGAGCCGCTTGCAACAGAAATATATGAGCAGAATCCGAATTCTGCCGCACCGCTTGAACTTGCAGAAAAATATGTCGATGCCGAAAAAGGCGTTGAAACCGCTGAAGATGCACTTAAAGGTGCCATGGATATAATCGCGGAAAACATTTCAGACGATGCTGATATCCGCCGCAGACTTCGCAACCTTTTCAGCGTTATCGGTGTTGTTACTGCAACTGCAACCGACAAGGATGCTGACAGCGTATATTCCATGTATTATGATTATTCTGAACCTGTTAATAAAATAGCAGGCCACAGAGTTCTTGCCATCGACAGAGGTGAAAAAGAAAAGTTTCTTAAAGTCAGCGTTACACTTGATGCGGTTAAGGCAGCTAATGTTATCACAAGTGCAACCTTAAACCCCAACGGTTCTCCATGCACGGAAACCGTTCGCGCTGCAGGCGAGGATGCATATATCAGATTAATATATCCTTCAATTGAACGCGAAATTCGAAATATGCTGACAGAAAATGCGGCTGCAAGCGCAATCAAAGTTTTTGCACTTAACACCAAAGAGCTTTTACTTGCACCTCCCGTTAAGGGCAAGGTTGTTATCGGCCTTGACCCCGGCTACAGAACAGGCTGCAAGGTTGCCGTTGTTGCCGCAACGGGAAAAGTCCTTGACACAGGTGTTATTTATGTAACACACTCTGATGCACAGCGCAACCAAGCAAAAGAGCTTATAAAGAAACTTATTGCAAGGCACGGCGTTAACTGCATTTCAATCGGCAACGGAACAGCTTCAAAAGAAACAGAGATGTTCGCCGCAGAAGTGCTGCGCGAAATCAACGCCGATGTTTCATATATGGTAGTCAGCGAAGCAGGTGCTTCGGTTTACTCCGCTTCAAAGCTTGCTGCGCAGGAATTCCCTCAGTATGACGTTTCGCTCAGAAGTGCTGTTTCCATTGCAAGACGTCTGCAAGATCCGCTTGCAGAGCTTGTTAAAATTGACCCTAAAGCAATAGGTGTTGGCCAATATCAGCATGATATGCCGCCCAAGGAACTTGATGCCGCTCTTAACGGAGTTATAGAGGATGCGGTTAACTCCGTCGGAGTTGACCTTAACACGGCTTCCGCTCCCCTTCTTTCAAGAGTTTCGGGTATCAATGCAACCGTTGCCAAAAATATTGTTGATTTCAGAGATGAAAACGGCGAATTCAAGGAGCGTTCACAACTCAAAAAGGTTCCCAAGCTCGGAGCAAAAGCTTTTGAGCAATGCGCAGGTTTCCTCAGAGTACCCGAAAGCAAAAATGTGCTTGATAATACAGGAGTTCATCCCGAAAGCTACAGCGCTGCAAAGGAGCTTCTCAAACTTTGCGCATATTCACTTGATGATATCGGTACGCAAAGCATAAAAGAAATCGTTTCAAAAGTTGAAACTCTCGGCGAAGACAACGTGGCAGAGAAGCTTGGAATCGGCGTGCCCACTCTCAAAGATATCGTTAAAGAACTTATTCAGCCCGCCAGAGACCCGCGCGATGAATTGCCTCCCCCGATGCTCAGAACCGATGTTATGGATATCAAAGACCTTGTTCCCGGCATGGAGCTTAAAGGCACGGTCAGAAACGTAATTGATTTTGGTGCATTTGTTGATATCGGTGTTCATCAGGACGGACTTGTTCATATTTCTCAAATTACCAACAAATATATCAAGCATCCGTCGGAGGTTCTTAAGGTTGGCCAAATTGTTACAGTTTGGGTAATGGCTGTTGATGCCGTTAAAAAGAGAATTTCTCTCACAATGAAAGAACCTAAAAAACAGGAGGAAAAATAATAGTGGCAGATAAATTCAGACAGGATTTGACCCAGGGAGGCGTTGGCAAGCAGCTCATTAAGTTCTCCATTCCCTTTCTGCTTTCAAATCTTCTGCAGGCATTCTATTCAGTTGCTGACATGATTATCGTTGGCAGACTCTGCGGAACACACGGCATCACCGGCGTTAACATAGGAAGCCAGATTAATATTCTTGTGACGGGCGCTGCATTCGGACTGGCTGTTGGCGGAACAGTTCTTATTGCTCAGTATGGCGGCGCAAAAAAATTTGACGAGCAGAGAAAAACCATAGGAACCCTTTTCACAATATATATGGTTCTCAGCGTAGTTTTCACCGCAGCAATGCTTTCACTCGGAGATTTTCTTTTGAAACTGCTTAACACACCTCAGGTTGCATATCAGGAAGCGGTAAACTATTATAATATATGCATGGCCGGAATGGTATTCATGTTCGCCTATAATGTTATCAGCGCAATCCTGCGAGGCATGGGCGACTCAAAGCGTCCTCTTTACTTTGTTCTTATAGCTACAATCGTAAATATAATCGGTGATATCATTCTTGTAGGGCCTTTTCAGATGGGTGCAGCCGGTGCAGCCATTGCAACCGTCGCCGCGCAGGCATTAAGCGTTATTCTTTCATTAATTTATCTTGCAAAGAATCATTTCTTTGCCGGATATTCAAAAGAGGATTTTAAAATCAACAAAGAAAAAGCAAAAATGCTTATCAAGCTCGGCTTGCCTTCTTCAGTTCAGCAGGTTGTTGTTTCATTTTCCTTTTTAACGCTTACAGCTCTTGTCAATTCGTTGCCGAATGCAGATATCGCTTCCGCTTGCCAGGGCATCGGCGGCAAAGTTAACTCCTTTGCCATTCTTCCTGCGCTCGCAATGAGCAGCGCCGTTTCATCCATGGCGGGCCAGAATATCGGCGCAGGTCAAATTGAAAGAGCAAAGAAAACCATGCTGACAGGTATGGGCATAGCCTTTGCCATGTCTTGCTTTGTTTTTGTTATTGTTCAAGCATTTCCTCAGTCAATTATTTCATTGTTTGACACAAATGAAGAAGTTATTGCAGTAGGAACGGAATATATGCGTTTTATTGCGCTTGACTATCTGTTTGTGCCTTTTGTTTTCTGCATGAACGGTCTTGCAATCGGAGCCGGATACACTAATTTTGCATTATTTAATGCATGCTTCAGTTCAATTCTTGTCAGAGTTCCCTTTGCATATCTTGTTGTTGAACTCACTCATCTCGGATTCAACGGAATTGGGCTCGCAACAGGTCTTGCATCTCTCGCATCAATTGTTGTTGGCATTATCTTTGTTGCAAAAGGCAAATGGAAAACTCCGAAAATCAGAATATAATTTTGTTGACAAACGCAAATTAACATGATAGAATTTATTAGTAAATTAAAAGATTTTTTGGGACTGACGGAATAAGCAGAGCACTGCAAAGGAACAAAAAATCTGTTCTATGCCGACCGTCTGGGCAGTCCTATCTTTATTGATATGACTGCCCTTAATTTTTTTGAAAGGATGAAAAAAATGGGCATTTACAAAATCAATAACATGGGCGAACTTATCAAAGATAACACTTATGTAGGAAGAGGCATTGTTATCGGCAAAAGCGCAGACGGCAAAAAAGCTGTTACAGCTTATTTTATCATGGGCAGAAGTGAAAACAGCAGAAACAGAGTTTTCATTGAGCAAGGTGACGAAATCATTATTCATCCCTTTGATGCTTCAAAGGTTGAAGACCCTTCACTCATCATTTATGCACCCGTAAGAGTTATCAACAACAATCTCATTGTTACCAATGGTGACCAGACTGACACTATTTATGATTTTGTCAAGGACGGCAAAACCTTTGAGCAGGCGCTTGAAACAAGAGAATTTGAGCCCGACATGCCCAACTTCACCCCCAGAATCAGCGGTATGATGACCTTTGCAGACAGCGATTTCACATATAAAATGAGCATTCTCAAGAGCGCTGACGCAGAGGGTACAGCATGCAACAGATATACATTTGCATATTCCTCACTTGCAGGTCTCGGCCATTTTATTCACACTTACAATCATGACGGAAATCCCATCCCCACTTTCACAGGCGAACCTGAAAGAGTTGCAATTCCCGATGATATTGATGAATTCACAAACCTCATTTGGGAAAACCTTAACGAGCAGAATAAGATTTCACTTTATGTTCGTTACATAGACCTTGAAAACGGCAAATACGAAAGCAGAATGATTAACAAAAACAAATAAGGAGAGGTACAGAGATGAAAGAATTCGAACTTAAATACGGCTGTAATCCCAATCAGAAGCCTGCTAAGATTTACATGGCAGATAACTCCGAGCTTCCCATTGAAATTCTCAGCGGCAGACCCGGTTATATTAACTTCCTTGACGCTTTCAACAGCTGGCAGCTTGTCAAAGAAATCAAAGAAGCTCTCGGAATGCCCGCTGCGACCTCATTCAAGCACGTCAGCCCCACATCGGCCGCAGTCGGAATCAAAATGAGTGAAAAACTTAAAAAAGCTTGCTTTGTTGACGATATCGAGGGCCTTGACGATTCTCCCCTTGCAACAGCTTACGCAAGAGCAAGAGGCACCGACAGAATGAGTTCCTTCGGTGACTGGATTGCACTTTCCGATGTTTGCGACGTAACAACAGCAAAGCTCATCAAGCGAGAAGTTTCAGACGGCGTTATCGCACCCGGCTATGAACCCGAAGCTCTTGAAATTCTCAAAAGCAAGAGAAACGGTAACTACAACATTGTTAAAATTGACCCTAACTATGTTCCCGCTGTTCAGGAAACAAAGCAGGTTTACGGCATCACCTTTGAACAGGGCAGAAATAATTTCATAATCAACAACGAGCTTCTTGCAAATATTGTTACCGAAAACAAAGAAATGCCTGACAGCGCAAAACGCGACCTTATCATTGCTCTTATAACTCTCAAATATACACAGTCAAACTCCGTTTGCTATGCCGTTGACGGTCAGGCAATCGGCGTTGGCGCAGGCCAGCAGTCAAGAATTCACTGCACAAGACTTGCAGGCAACAAAGCTGATATCTGGCATCTCAGACAGCATGACAAAGTGCTCAACCTCCCCTTCCTTGACACAGTCGGCAGACCTGACAGAGATAACACAATTGATGTTTATATCTCAGATGAATGCGATGATGTTCTTGCAGACGGAAAATGGCAGCTTTATTTCTCAGAAAGACCCGAACCCTTCACCAAAGAAGAACAGAAGGCATATCTTGCAACAATCAAGGGTGTTGCACTCGGCAGCGATGCATTCTTCCCCTTCGGCGATAACATTGAAAGAGCTTCCAAGAGCGGTGTAACCTACATTGCAGAACCCGGCGGTTCAATCAGAGATGATAATGTTATCGGAGCCTGCAACAATCACGGCATGGTTATGTGCTTCACAGGTATGCGCCTTTTCCATCACTAATATTTATTAAAAAACAAAACGGCTTGTATGAGTTAAATGCCCATACAAGCCGTTTTTTTCATTATATTTTTTATTCTCCGTCATCGCCTATGCCAAAATAATTTTCAGGCGATAGCTTTTCCGAAAGAATGCAATTACCTAAAATATATTTCCAGGTCCAGATACGTTTGCCTGTGATATGAGCATAATCGGTCCACTCATTACCGTTTTCATCTGTTACCGCCACATCAAAGAAAAAAACTATTGTTTTGTCTTTAAAAATCACAGCCCTTGAATCTTCAATTAATTCTCTTTTACAATTATCATTCTCAAAGCCATTAAGATATTTTTCAAACAACACGTCTTTATATTTATGCCAAATGTCGGTTTTGAAACCGCCCGAACATCCGCCTGCATCAAATGAAACATCTCTTGTTGCAATAAAAGCAACAGAAGAAATCAGAATTACAGAAAAAATACAAATTATTGAAACCATAGCTTTAAAAAGTCTGCTTCTTTTTTTGCGTGGTTTCTTTTTGGTTTTGGTGTGCGAAATTTCAGATATAACATCTGATGTTTTTCCTGTTGCAAGATATT
Source organism: Acutalibacteraceae bacterium (assembly GCA_045645145.1). Taxonomy (GTDB): domain Bacteria; phylum Bacillota; class Clostridia; order Oscillospirales; family Acutalibacteraceae; genus CAG-177. The sequence continues at coordinate 982 of JAZRIG010000084.1, read as the reverse complement.
CAACCGAAACACCGAATATCTCCGCAAGCCTGATTAAATGAGCTGTGTCGGGGCTTGATAAATCCTTTTCCCATTTATACACCGCCTGTCTGCTGATATCAAGCTCCTGCGCAACATATTCCTGCGAATAGTTTCTTTGCTTTCTTAAGTCACTGATTCTTTCGCCCAATGTCATAACAATCACCTCAATGAAATTGTAGCAAAAACAGCAGTTACGCTCAACCAACTATCCGTAAACTATTGGTTGCATTCACAGAATTATCTCATCAAGAGAACGTTTAGGCACATAATGTGTTCCGTTTTCATCTCGGTAATATGCCGTGCTGCCACTTTCAGGCAAATCCACAATTCTAATGTCTTCCTTCGGCTTTCCTATAGCTAAAACCAAATCAACCGAATATCTTTCGACATCAATATTAAGATTTTTCATTAAAAGCTCTCGCTTCACACTGCCAAACATGCATCCGCCCAAACCTTTTTCAACAGCACCAAGCATAATTGTCTGAGCCGCTATACCGTCATCATAGCGTTTGTCCCTGCCGATTTCAAGATCACACAAAATGATAATATAAGCCGAAGGCCTTTCCCCTGCTTCGGGTCCGTCCCAGTCCTTTAACAACCCTGCCCAAGCGAGGCACTCAAAAACTTTTTTGTTTTCATCCGGAGTATTAACAATTTTAAACTTTAAAGCTTGTGAATTAACGGTTGAGGGCGTGTTGCGCGCCAAATCAACAAGCTCTCTCAATGTTGACTCGGACACAGCTTCATTCTCAAAAAATCTTCTGTAGGATCTGTTTTTTAACACCAATTCTCTCAGCATGCTGTCATCTCCTGCGTAATAATATTTGCTATATGATTTAATTATACAGTATGGAAACATATTTTTCAACATTAAATGAGTGACTTATTCTCAAAAAAGCAAGCGTATATTACAAATTGTATATTTTTAAGAAAACCATTTTAAATTTTTATCAACTTTACA
>JAZRIG010000083.1:0-24600 GCA_045645145.1 Acutalibacteraceae bacterium | reverse complement strand
CCCGAAGAAACCTATTGCAAAGTAAAGGCAGCTGACGGCTACACTTACTATATGGCAAAGGCTCTTCTTGGTAACGTTCTCGGCTCACTCGGCGACAAGGAAAACGGCGTTGCAGCCTATGAAATCCTTGAAACATTTGTCGGAACAGACCTTGAAGGCAAGGAATATGAGCCCCTGTTTGCATGCGCAGGCGAGGTTGCAAAAAAACAGAATAAAAAAGCTCACTTCGTAACCGTTGATAACTACGTTACCATGTCCGACGGTACCGGCATCGTTCACATCGCACCTGCTTTCGGTGAGGACGACGCCAAGGTTGGCAGAAGCTATGACCTGCCCTTCATTCAGTTTGTTGACGGCAAGGGCAACATGACCGACGAAACTCCCTATGCAGGCATGTTCGTTAAGGATGCCGACCCGAAGATTCTTGTTGACCTTGACAGCGAGGGCAAGCTCTTCTCCGCACCCAAGTTTGAGCATGACTATCCGTTCTGCTGGAGGTGCGATACTCCGCTCATCTATTATGCAAGAGAATCCTGGTTCATCAAGATGACAGCCGTTAAGGATAACCTTGTTAAGAATAACAACACCGTTAACTGGATTCCCGAAAGCATCGGCAAGGGCCGTTTCGGTGACTGGCTTGAAAACATTCAGGACTGGGGCATCAGCCGTAACCGCTATTGGGGCACTCCGCTCAACATCTGGGAATGCGAATGCGGCCACAGACATTCAATAGGCTCCATTGAAGAGCTTAAGTCAATGAGCAGCAACTGCCCAGACGATATCGAGCTTCACAGACCGTTTATTGATGATGTTACAATCAAGTGCGAAAAGTGCGGCGGCGAAATGAAGCGCGTTCCTGAAGTTATTGACTGCTGGTATGATTCGGGCGCAATGCCTTTTGCACAGCATCACTATCCGTTTGAAAACAAAGACCTTTTTGAGCAGCAGTTCCCCGCAGAGTTCATCTCCGAGGCTGTTGACCAGACAAGAGGCTGGTTCTATTCGCTCATGGCGATTTCCACCCTCCTGTTTGATAAATCTCCCTATAAGAATGTTATCGTTCTCGGCCTTGTTCAGGACGAAAACGGCCAGAAGATGTCCAAATCCAAGGGCAACGCGGTTGACCCGTTTGACGCTCTTGCAAAGCACGGCGCAGACGCTATCCGTTGGTATTTCTACACCAACTCCGCTCCCTGGCTGCCCAACCGTTTCCACGACAACGCAGTTGTTGAGGGCAAGCGCAAGTTCATGGGTACTCTTTGGAACACTTATGCATTCTATGTACTTTACGCCAACATCGATAAGTTTGACCCCACAAAGCATGAGCTTGATTATGACAAGCTTTCCATCATGGATAAATGGCTGCTTTCAAGGCTCAACACCTTGATTGACACCGTCGACGGCTATCTTGACAGCTACGCAATCCCCGAAGCTGCAAAGGCTCTCCAGAGCTTTGTTGACGACATGAGCAACTGGTATGTCCGCCGCGGCAGAGAGCGTTTCTGGGCACAAGGCCTTGAGCAGGATAAAATTAACGCTTACATGACCCTCTACACCGCTCTTGTAACCGTTGTTAAGCTTGCAGCTCCCATGATTCCGTTCATGGCAGAGGATATTTACCGCAACCTTGTCTGCAACGTAGATGCAACCGCTCCCGTCAGCGTTCATCTTTGCGACTACCCCGTTTCAAGCAAGGCATTTGTTGATGCAGAGCTTGAAGCTTCGATGGATGAGGTTCTCAACATCGTTGTTCTCGGCCGTGCGGCAAGAAACACCGCAAACATCAAGAACAGACAGCCTCTCGGCAAGATCTTTGTAAGCGCTCCCAAAGTGCTCGGCAAAGAATACTGCGAAATCATTGAGGATGAACTGAACGTTAAGGCTCTTGATTTTGTAACCGATTCTTCGGGCTATGTTTCATACAACTTCAAGCCTCAGCTTAAGACTCTCGGACCCAAGTACGGCAAGCTTCTCGGCGCAATCCGCGAGCATCTTGCTTCCCTTGACGGCTCGGCAGCAAAGGCGGAGCTTGACGAAAAGGGCGCAATCAGCTTCACGGCAGGCGATACTGAAATTTCGCTTGCAGTTGAAGACCTTCTTATTGAAACCGTTCAGAAAGAGGGCTTCCAGGCTGAAAGCGGCAACGGCGTTACAGTTGTTCTTGACACAAACCTCACCGATGAACTGATTGAAGAAGGCTTCGTAAGAGAGCTTATTTCAAAGATTCAGACCATGCGCAAGGACGCAGGCTTTGAGGTTATGGACACCATCAAGATTTATGTCAGCGGCAACGAGAAAATTGAAGCAATCTTCGCTTCAAACGCAGACACAATCAAGCACGATGTTCTCGCAACCGATATCCTCACCGCAGCAGGCGGCTCCTACACCAAGGATTGGGATATCAACGGCGAAAAAGTAACCCTCGGCGTTGAGAAAAACTGAATAAAATGATTAATCCCCGAGTTTCACTTGAACATCGGTGATTTTGAATACAAAAAATAGGGGGCGATGCCAGCATCGCCCCCTATATTAATTTTATTCAATCCAAGAAATAAACTTATAACTTTCAAGAATCTTAAAGAATTGCGCCAAGCGTTCATAAAGCGGATGGGCTTCTTCTCCGAAATGCTCATCAACCGCCTTGCCGAGTTCAATTATATTCTTTTTTCCGTCAATAAGCGGCCAGACAAAACTGCCCGTTTTATCAAGGTGAATATAGCTCACTCGCGGCTTTTTGAAAAGCCTTTGCGCGATTCGGTTCATTGCACCCTTATTTTCGATTTCAAGGGTTACAATTCCGTTTTCATCGGTTTTCCAAGGAATCCCCTCGGGATGAACGGGTATTTTTTCGAGATAATTGGTTTCGTTTTTCTTTTTCATGGTTTATTTTGCTTTCTTATTTTTCTTCCAAACTGAAAACTTAAGAAGAGAAAGAACGATAAGGCCGAAAACAACAAGACCTGCAGCCTTTGCAATGCCGTCGGGGAGATTAAGATAGCCCGAAATATCAATAACCTTATCAATTCCGAAAACAGCAAGCAGAGCAAGAAGAATGCCTACAAGTCCTTCGCCTGCTATCATGCCGGAGCAGAAAAGAATACCGTCGTTTGTGATTCTCTTCTTTTCTTCCTCGGGCTTCTTCATCTTATCAACTGCAAGGCGAACAAGACCGCCAACCATGATGCATGCATTAAGCTGAACGGGAAGATAAACACCGATTGCAAACGGAAGCACGGGGATGCCGATAAGCTCAACAACAACAGCAATAAACACACCAATAAAAACAAGACCCCAGGGCAGGTTGCCGTCCATAACGCCCTCAATAATCATCTTCATGAGTGTTGCCTGAGGCGCTGCAAGCTCATCGCCACCAAAGCCCCATGCAGAATCAAGAAGATTAAGAGTGCCGCCGATGGCAAGAGCTGCCGCAACAACGCCGATAATTTCACCAATCTGCTGCTTCTTGGGCGTTGCGCCGAGAAGATAGCCTGTTTTAAGGTCCTGCGAAGTGTCGCCCGAGATAGCGGCAACAATGCAGATGATTGAACCGATTGCAATAGCCGCTCTCATGCCGTGTGCGCCTGTGTCGCCTGTGAGCTTAAGAATAACGGTTGCAATAAGAAGAGTTGCGATTGCCATGCCCGAAACAGGGTTGTTGCTGCTGCCGACAAGTCCGACCATTCTTGAAGAAACGGTTGCAAAAAAGAAGCCGAAAATAACAACAATCGCCGCGCCGAGAAGCGAAACGGGAACTGCAGGAACAAGCCATACAATTATTGTCAGAATTGCAATAGCAATAAGAACAAGCTTCATGCTCAGGCTCTGATTTGTGCGCTCTGAGCCGACATCCGAGCCGCCCGCCATGCTCTTAAGAGAGTCTCTGAAAGTGCGGACAATAAGGGGAAGTGATTTAATAAGGCTGATTATGCCGCCCGCTGCAAGTGCGCCTGCGCCGATATATCGGATATAGGTGCCCCAGATAGCGCCTGCACCGCCCTGCGCAAACATTTCGCCAATAGGCATATCGCCGGGATAAAGTGTGAGCGTTTCACCGAAAAGAACAATCATGGGAATGAGAACGAGCCAGCTCAAGATGCCGCCGCCAAACATGTAGGATGAAATGCGAGGTCCGCAGATATAACCTACGCTCATGACGGCAGGGTAAATCTGAGTTCCGAATTCAGCGGCAAAGCCCTTGATTCTGAATGAAATCTCGCCCGGAACAGCCTTGATTCCGTCAATAATGAGTTTAAAGAAAGCCGCAAATCCCATGCCCGCAAAAACAGTTGAGGCATTTGAACCGCCTTCTTCACCTGCAAGAAGAACCTCTGCGCACGCTGTTCCCTCGGGATAGGGCAAGGTTCCGTGCTCCTTAACGATAAGAGCGTTGCGAAGCGGAACCATAAAGAATACGCCGAGAAGTCCGCCGAGAAGTGCAATAAGAGTTATTTCAACAAGATTGGGCTTGTCCATTTTTCCCTCTGCCGCCCAAAGATAAAGAGCGGGGAGGGTAAAAATCGCTCCTGCGGCAAGCGATTCGCCTGCAGAACCTGTTGTCTGAACAATATTGCTTTCAAGAATTGAATTTTTACGCATAATAACACGGATAACACCCATAGCAATAACCGCCGCGGGAATGGATGCCGAAACCGTCATGCCGACACGCAGGCCGAGATATGCGTTTGCCGCACCGAAAACAACAGCCAGAATAACACCCATAACAATTGAAGTCACGGTGAATTCGGGCGTAATTTTGCTTGCAGCAATATAAGGTTTGAATTGATTGTTTTCCTGCATATATATCTCCTTTGCTTTTATTTTTTGCACAGTTATTCTATATTACAAAAAAATTAATCATAATTCAAGCAGAAAATTGCTTTTTCGTGATATTTCCATAATTTTAGATATGAAAATGCCGAAAATATCATAAAATGATATCTTCGGCTGCATTTTAATATTAGTCTTTGTCAATTTCAATTCCCGTGTAGTAATGCTCAAGTATCTCCCGCCACGAACAGCCCTGCCTTGCCATGTAATCCGCGCCGTATTGGCTCATGCCCGCACCATGGCCGTAGCCGTAGCAGGTAACCGTAAATTCGCCGTCGGAATATTCAATATCAAAACAGCAGCTCTTAAGACCGAATTCCTCCCTGAATTTTGAGGCGCTCACCTCGGTTGAACCCACACGCACAGACATAACATAGCCGCTGTCCGCTTTTGTCAGTTCGCCTACCCACTCCGATTTATCACCGCTGAGATTAATATCGCATTTCTTTGCGCATTTTTTAAACTCGCCTGCATCAAACGTTTGGGTGCTTATATAATCAGGCGACAGTTTGTCGCCCGGGCTTTCCACGCTGATAAGATAGGGTATCTCGCTGCCCCAAAGTGTTTCGGCGCTCTGCGTTCTGCCTGCGCTGTTTGCATGATATACGGCAAGAGCGGTTTCGCCGTTATAGGTCATATATGAGCCAAAAACCTCGTCCACGGCCGCTTCCACCTTTTTTTCGTATTCCTCAAAGTTTTCTCCCCACTTTTCCTTGCGCTGTTTTTCGTTTATATATCCCTGATGAATATCGGGGCTGTCGGTTATATCGGCATCGCCCAGCGCCGAATCCTTATATTTTTCGTTTTGTTCGCCAACCTTTTTGGCATAGGTATAGCTTGCACCCGCCTGCGCTTTAAGGGCTTCCGTGTGATACAAAGCGGACATTTCAGCCGCAACCGAACCGATAACATATTCGCGAAGCTTCACCTTTTCAATATCACCGCTCGACGATGACAAAACAGAAATATACGCTCCCTCTTCAGCCGCAAAATCGTCTGCTGCGGCAAAGGTTTCTTTCGTATCATTCGGAGCGGCTTCGCTTCCGAGCGCCGCAATCGGGCATAAAATCATTGAAACTGCAATAATTATGCAAATAATAAGATTCGTGCGCATTTTGTTCATCCTTTCTTAACTTGACTTTTAAATATTTAAGATATATAATAAGTTGATTATGATGGAGATATTATATCATATTTAAACGAACGGAGGCTCAGAATATGTCCACCATTGATTCCCATGTTGCTGAACATGACATTAAAATTTTATGCGATGAAATTCGCAAATATAACCATATAGACCCCGCCGACTTTGAACGCTTCAATGTTAAACGGGGATTAAGAAATTCTGACGGAACCGGCGTTATGGCAGGCATCACCGGTGTCTGCACGGTTGAAGGCTATTTTATTGATGACGGCGAAAAAATCCCCAGAGAAGGCCGTCTGCGCTTCAGAGGCATTGACATGGAGGATATTGTTAACGCCTGCATAAAAGAGGACCGTTTCGGATTTGAAGAAGTTGTTTATCTTCTTCTCTTCGGAACTCTGCCCACCAAGGAGCAGCTTGATAATTTTTGCGATATTCTTGCGGCATGCCGTGAGCTGCCTGAGGATTTCATTGAAGATATGATAATGAAGGCTCCCTCGCCCAACATCATGAACAAGCTTTCCCGCGGCGTTCTTTCGCTTTATTCTTACGACAGCAATCCCGATGACATTTCTATTGAAAACGTTCTTCGCCAGTGCATCCATCTGATTGCGCAGATTCCCGCGATTATGGTATATGCATACCAAGTAAAACGCAGGCATTATTATAAAAAGAGCATGTATATCCATCAGATGAAGCCTGAACACAGAACGGCAGAAACAGTTCTTCGCTCCATCAGAGCAAACAAAACATTCACAGACAAAGAAGCAAAGCTGCTTGATATATGCCTCATGCTCCATGCAGAGCATGGCGGCGGTAACAACTCCACTTTCACAACGCGCGTTCTCACCTCAAGCGGCACGGACACTTACGCCACAACTGCCGCAAGCATAGGTGCTCTTAAAGGCCCGAAGCACGGCGGTGCAAACATCAAAGTTGCAGAAATGATTGAGCAAATCAAGGCCGGTGTCAGCGACATCACAAACGAAGGTCAGGTTGCGGACTTCCTGACAAAAATCATCCGCAAAGAAGCAGGCGACGGTTCAGGCCTTATTTACGGCATGGGTCACGCAGTTTACACACTCTCTGACCCCAGAGCAAAAATCCTTAAGCAGAAAGCAGAGGAGTTCGCCGTAAACACCGAGTTTGAAAATGAGTTCAGGCTTCTCAACCTCATTGAACAGCTTACTCCCGAAATTTTCAACAGCAACAAGTCGCAGAAAAAGGCGGCAATGTGTGCAAATGTTGACCTTTATTCGGGCCTCGTCTACAAAATGCTCGATATTCCATCCGACCTCTTTACACCCATTTTCACAATTGCAAGAATTGCCGGCTGGTCTGCGCACCGAATTGAAGAGCTTGTAACGGGCGGCAAGATTATCAGGCCTGCTTACAAGAGCAACAACATCAGAAACATATATGTTCCAATCAATAACAGATAAGAGGTAACTCATAATGGAAAACAAATCCCTCAAAAGCGGCTTTGGTATCGGAATGCTGGTTTTAGTGGCGGCAGCCGTTATTTCTCTGCCTGTCAGAACAATTCAGTATTTTACGGTTCTTGAAAGCGAAACAGGCTTTTTCCGCGAAACAAATTGGAGTGTAATACTTCTTTATACAATTCTTGCCGCCGCAACAGCTTTTTGCCTTGTGTTCGGCTTGATTCGCCGCAAAAAGCTTGAATATTCACTTGAATCAATGAAGCGCCCCGGCTTCGGCATCCTCTCGCTGACCGCCGCTTTGGGCATTCTTGCAGACGGCGTTAACTGCATACTGTCCGTTATGAACACTCAGACTATCCTCACTCCCGAGGGTAAACTTCAACCTATCGTATTTATATCGGGACTGGAAGCTGTTTTTTCACTTTTTTCTGCAATATATCTTCTCGCTGTCGGTGCAGGCGCACTCAGCGGAAAAAACAACGGTTCTGATTATAAATTGCTCTCACTTGCCCCCGTACTCTGGAGCATGTTCAGGCTTATTTTCCGTTTCACACGCACAATAAGCTATATCCGCGTATCCGACCTCATGTTTGAAATGCTGACTGCAGCTTTTCTTATTCTCTTCTTTATGGCGTTTGCCCAGGTTAATTCAGGCGTTAACGGCAAGGGCTGCGAATGGAAAATTGCCGCTTACGGGCTTCCTGCTGCGCTTTTTGCACTTCTCTGCTTCGTGCCGAGATTCATTGTTGCCCTTACAGGCAACGCAAACCTGCTTCATGAGCAGTCACCTGTTGAATACTGCGATTTTGCCGTTGCGCTTTTCATAATCTCAACCGTTTTCACAAGGGTCACGGATAAAATCCCCGAAACCCGTTCAGAGGAATAAACCATGTTTTTACAAAATGTTCTTATCGCAAGCGAACAGGTTGCGATTCTATATATACTTGTTGCAGTCGGCGCAATTGCCGACAAAATCGGGATATACACAGAAAAGGTTGCAAAAAGCTGCACCGACCTGCTTTTTTACATCATAACTCCCGCAGTTATAATTGAAAGCTTCTGCAGCCTCGAATATAATCCCGAAACCGCTAAAGGTCTTTTCATTGCGATGGGCTGCGGTTTTGTTCTTCACATCGTTTCCGCAGGCATTTCTTCCCTTGTGTTTAATAAATGCGAAAAGGATAAGGCCTGCATTTACAAATATTCCTGCGCTTACGGCAACTGCGGCTATATGGCGCTGCCGCTTGCAGGCGCCGTTCTCGGAGATGAAGGCGTTTTTTACTGCTCGGCAGTTATTATCTCATTCCAGATTTTCAGCTTCACCCACGGAATTTACACAATAACCAAAGGCAAAGAGGGCGAAAAAGTTAAGTTCAACCTGAAAAAGCTGATTGTTAATCCCGGTGTTATTTCCGTTATAATCGGATTGCCGCTTTTTCTTCTTTCAATTAATCTGCCCACCATCATCGCCTCACCCATCGGCTATATAGCAAGCCTTAACACCCCCGTTGCAATGCTGATTTTCGGAACCTACATTGCAAACACGGATTTTAAAACAATATTCAAAAATTGGCGGATATTTGCCGTTGCGCTTGTTAAGCTGATTGTTCTTCCGCTCGTTCTGCTCGGAGCTTTCAGGCTTGTCGGAATTTCAGGAACTCTGCTTGTTGCGCTTTCAATATCCGCAGGCGCTCCCACGGCCAACAACACCGTTATGTTTGCCGCAAAATATGACCGCAACACCGGCCTTGCGTCGCAGACCGTTGCGATAGTCAGCTTTATTTCGATAATCACTCTGCCTGTTATGATAGCTTTGGCTCAGGCTGTGGGGTGATAGGTTTGGATATTAAAGATATAATGGACAAAATTACCCCCTTGTGGGGAATATGTTCATTTGATAAAATTAAAACAGGGCTTATTGAATGCAGAGCCAAAGGCAGGCTGCCGAAAAACGCAAAATCAGTAATTATTGCTTGTTTTCCTTACCTGCTTGACGATTCAATGTATGCAGACCGCAACATTTCAAGATATGCCGTTGTTACGGATTATCACTCAGTTGCTCTTGCCCGCCTTGAATCTGCTGCAAAAAGTCTGAAGTCGCTTTATCCCGAGCATGAGTTCGCCGCATTCGCCGATAACTCTCCGATTCCGGAGGTTAAAGCCGCCTGCCTTGCAGGACTCGGTGCAAAAGGCAAAAACTCCCTGCTCATAACTGAAAAATACGGCTCATTTGTTTTTATCGGCGAAATAGTCACCTCTCTTGAATTAAACTTCGGCAGTCACGCTGAACAGCATTGCATCGGCTGCGGCAAATGCATTCAGGCATGCCCTGCATCTGCGCTGACCGAAAACAGCTTTGAAAGAAGTGCCTGCATTTCCGAAATAACACAAAAAAAAGGCGAGCTTTCGCCGTACGAAGAAAAGCTCATGAAAGAATGCGGCTGTGTTTGGGGCTGCGATATCTGCCAGGATGTTTGCCCCATGAACAAAAACGCTGCTGTCACCGAAATCGAAGAATTCCTTTCTTCCCCCATTGCTCATATAGAACCGGGCTGCAGCCTTGACGGGCGCGCCTATGAATGGCGCGGAAGAAAGGTTATTGAAAGAAATATAGCCGTTCACGGCAAATAAAGGAGTTTTGCACATGAAGCTTATCGTTGCCATTATCAACAATGACGATTGCCCCAGCGTTCTTAACGAGCTCACGCAAAAAGGCTACGGAGCAACCAGGCTTTCCACCTCCGGCGGATTTTTGAAAGCCGGCAACTCCACTCTTCTCATCGGAACCGAGGATGAAAAGGTTGACGACGTTATTGACGTTATCAGCGAATTCTCTCGCAAGCGCACTCAGATGGTTTCTCCATCACCATCATTCATGGCAGAGGGCTTTATCTCCCGCGCCGTTGAAGTTACCGTTGGCGGCGCAACACTTTTCGTTCTTGACGTTGACAAATTTATCAAACTTTAAGCATAAGGCAGAAAACCAATGAACACAACCGGCTTTGATTTAAATAACGCGGTTGAAAAATCCATTTCAGCTGCGATTCATTCAAAAAGATTCCCCCATGCCGTTATTCTTGAGGGCGGTTCATCGGAGGAACGGATGAATCTTGCCAAAAAGACGGCCTGCGCGCTTGTTTGCAGCGGCGGTGGAATCGTTCCGTGCGCAGCATGCCCTGCCTGCAGAAAAGCTATGGCGGATTCACATGCAGACATTCTTATTTATTCCGTTGAGGATAAACCCAAGGCATTTAAGGTTGATATCGTCCGCGAAATTCGCAACAAGGCTTATATCGTCCCCAATGAGGCGGACAGAAAAGTTTTTATTCTTGAAAACTCACACACAATGGGTGTGGAGGGGCAAAACGCAATTTTGAAAATTCTTGAAGAGCCGCCCGCTTATGTTAATTTCATTCTTCTTTGCTCTTCAAAGTCCGGCTTCCTGCCAACCGTTCTTTCCCGCGCAACAGTCTACACTCTCGGTCAGGCTCTGTCCGCCGAAGATGATTCGGTTCCGAGAGAAAGCATTGTTGAAGCCGCAAAAAACGTTGCCCTTGCCGCAACCGCCCTTGACGATATCGAAATAATCAAGGCTGCAGCGGTGTTTGAAAAAAATCAAAAGCTTTTACGCGCAGCATTGCCTGTTATTCAGGAAATATTTGCGCAGGCGCTCAGAATAAAACATTCCGCGCAGGAGGCTGAATCCGAATTCGGAGCTGTCTCGGCCGAAATCGCGCCAAAGCTCAGCCGCCGCGCCCTGCTTGCACTGATTGAAAGCACAGACGCTTTAATGAATTCAATAAATCTTAACGCTAACCATAATCTGACGGTCACCGCCCTTTGCACAAAGCTTCGCAAGGCGGTAACCAATTAATATATAAAAATCGGAGGTTCATATATGGCTGAAGTTATCGGCATCCGTTTTAAAGAAGTGGGCAAAATCTACTACTTTGACCCGGACGGAAAAATATTAAAAAAAGGCGAAAAAGTTATTGTTGAAACTGCGCGCGGCGTTGAATGCGGCGAAGTTGCAATGGATAACCGCGAAATAGCCGATGAGGAAATCGTTAAACCCCTCAAGAAGCTTATTCGCATCGCTACAGAAGAAGATATTAAAAAGGTTGCAGAAAACAAAGCGAAGGAACGCGACGCTTTCGGCATTTGCCAGAAAAAAATTGAAGAACACAAGCTTGACATGAAGCTTGTGGGTGTTGAATATACATTTGACTGTGCAAAGGTTCTGTTCTATTTTACCGCTGACGGCAGAATTGACTTCCGCGACCTCGTCAAGGACCTTGCAAGTGTCTTTAAAACACGCATTGAGCTTCGCCAGATAGGTGTAAGAGACGAGTCAAAAATGCTCGGCGGCCTCGGTATGTGCGGCAGACCCTTCTGCTGCAGCAGCTTTCTCGGTGAATTCCAGCCCGTATCTATTAAAATGGCAAAGGAACAAGGTCTTTCACTTAACCCCGCAAAAATCAGCGGCGCCTGCGGCAGACTTATGTGCTGCCTTAAGTATGAACAGAATGCCTATGAACACCTTCTGAAAATCACACCGAAACCCGGTGCCATTGTTGAAACAGCGGAGGGTGCAGGCACGGTTGTTGACTTCAGTCTTCTTACAGGCAAACTCAAGGTTCAGCTTCATGATAACCCTGATGCTCCGCCTAAGTTCTTTAACCGCAAGGAGGTTAAGCTTGTCAGAGACGCAAGAATCAAGGTTGCAAAAGAAGAAATCGAAGCTTTGAAGCATATTGAAGGCTGATTTGTTGACATAAGAATATAATTTACATCAAAAACCACTTGCATTTTTAAAATAATGTGATACAATGGTTTTGAAAAAATGTTAAGGAGGATTTCAAAATGGCATACATTATTAATGACGATTGCATCTCCTGCGGCGCTTGTGCAGCAGAATGCCCCGTTGAAGCTATCTCCGAAGGCGATGGCAAGTATGTTATCGATGCTGATGCTTGCATCGAGTGCGGCGCTTGCGCAGACGCATGCCCCGTTGAAGCTCCCAAGGCTGAATAATTAAACTTTGGTTTAAACCGCTTCCCATTCGGGGAGCGGTTTTTTCATTATATTTATATTAACGGTTGTGTTTTGTGGTTTTATTTGATATAATATATAAAATGAATTTTAGGAGGCATATTTATGCAATCCGTTAAAAAGTACATTGCCGAATTTATCGGCACCTTCGTCCTCGTCCTTTTCGCCTGCGGCACAGCCGCTGTAGTAGGCTGCTCGGCCGAAAACGGAACAGGATATCTTCTCACTGCACTCGCTTTCGGCCTTGTTATAGTTGCCATGGCTTATTCAATCGGCAATGTTTCGGGCTGCCACATTAACCCCGCAGTTTCAATTGCAATGCTCGTTAGCGGCAAGCTTTCAATTGCTGATTTCATCGGCTATGTTGTTGCCCAGTTCGCAGGCGCAACAGCAGGCGCAGCAGTTCTTATGGCTCTTGTTGGCAAAGAAAGCGGCCTCGGCGCAAACGCACTTTATAACGACAGCATCGGCCTTTCAATCCTTGTTGAAATTATCCTTACCTTTGTTTTTGTTATCGCCATTCTCGGCGTTACATCAAAGGTTGAAAACAGCGCCGTTGCAGGCATCGTAATCGGCCTTTCGCTCACTCTTGTTCACATTCTCGGCATTTCCTTCACAGGAACTTCTGTTAACCCCGCCCGCAGCTTCGGCCCTGCAGTTCTTGTTGGCGGCGACGCTCTTGCAAACGTTTGGGTATTCATCGTTGCTCCCCTTGTTGGCGGTGTTCTTGCAGCGCTTGTTTACAAGTTCCTTGCAGCAAGCAAAGAGAAATAATTCAACTGTATAATCAAAAAGAGAGAATCGGTTTTGCCGATTCTCTCTTTTATTTTACCATATTATATTTACTGTAAGTCCGTCAACGGTATATTCCATATCGTTTCTGTAATGGTTCTCAACCGCATCACAGAATGCATTCAGCATTTCTTCATCTTTCATTTCGATTGAAAATTTAAGAGTCTGTGATTTTGCGGGATAAAGCGTATCGCTGATTTTAAATCCCGTCAGCCACCAATGAAGCTGATTGGAACGGCTCAAAATCAAATCATCGCCGTGATAAAGCTCCATGGACATATTCATCATCTGCTCATCGTTTGCGCAGTCATAATATGTGCCGAGATTAACGCCTTTAAGCTGAATTTTCTCACCGTTTTGGTTAACAATATTCTGTCCCTTTGTTGTGAGAAAATCTTCGGCGGTGAAGCCTTTTATTGCAGAATCACCGTTTTGCGCAAATGCCGGCAAACAAATTGAAAACATCAAAACAGCCGCCAGAAAAGCGGAAGGGAATTTTCTGAAAACAGCTTTCATTTTATACCTCCTGTTTTTTCATAATTTTATAATTTTAACCTATATTTATTTTGTTATCAACAACTTCATTTTAGCAAATTGCTTGACAGGTTAGCTCTTTCGGGAGTAAAATGAATCATCAAAAAATCTTAACAATCAGAACTGAAGGTAATATATCTTGAAACAACATAAATTTAAAGAGTCTTTGAAAAGCGTTTTTCCGTGCTTGAGCTATGGGATTATTTGCGGCTCAATCACCGGCTTAATAATATTTATTTTTAAATTTGCAGCTAAAAAGTTGGAGGAACTTTCCCGCTTTTTGTATTCCGAGGCAAAAGAATCTTTGCTTTATGTTGCTGCCGTTTTTATTGTCCTTATTTTTCTTGCCGTTTTGATGTCTGTTCTTCACCGAATAATTCCTGAAGCCAAAGGCGGCGGCATACCGCGCAGCGAAGGAATCATACGCGGCATACTGCCGTTTCGCAGTTTAAAAACTTTTTTCGGAGTTTCCTTCGGAAGCATGATAAGCTTTTTTGCAGGACTGCCTCACGGAACAGAGGGCCCCGCAGTGCTTCTGGGAACCTCAATCGGAGGAATGTGTTCCAATCTTTCAAAAAACAAAGAAGCGTGGAGCAGATATATTATGGGCGGAGGTGCAGGGGCAGGCTTCGCCGTTGCAACAGGCGCTCCCCTTTCCGCAATCCTCTTTGTGTTTGAAGAAATCCATAAAAAGCTTGCACCATTGCCGCTTCTCATTGTTTCTTTCTCCGTTATTTCCGCAAGCTGCGTTAACCGCCTTCTGTGTTCCGCATTCGGAATTGAAGCTGCGCTGATTTCGGTTGATTCTCTGCCACAGTTTGAGCTTATTCATATCGGATATCTGCTGATTCTCGGTGTTGCAGTTGCCGTTGCGGCTGCTGCGTTTGATTTTATTTCCCGATTTTTTTCAAAATTCACACATAAAGCATGCAAGATTCCTCAAACGGCAAAAATGATTTTTCTGTTTTTGCTTGCAGGCATTCTCAGCTTGTTTTTAGCCGACGGTGCTTACAGCGGCCATGATATAATCATTGATATTTTACAAAGCAACAAATCATTGTTCTTTCTTGTTGCGTTGTTTGCGGTTCGTTTTGTTATGTTGATTTTAACTGCTGATATCGGTGCAACGGGAGGCTTTTTCATTCCGTCATTGGCAGTCGGTGCGCTTATAAGTGCAATAACCGCAAAACTGCTGATTCCGCTTGGGCTGCCGGAGGAGCTTTTCCCCGCTTTTGTTATTTTGGGAATGTGCGCTTTCGTTGGCGGAACAATGCGCGCTCCTCTCACGGCAACCGTCTTTTTCATTGAAGTTACGGGGCAATTCTCCAGCCTGATTTTTATTGCGCTGGTTATATTCACCGTTACCGCAATAACCGAGCTTTTAAATCAAAAACCGTTTTATGACAGAACTCTTGAAGAAACCGAAGCTATGCTTAACCGCGGAAAAGAGCTTAAAACCCAATCCTTTAACCTGAAAATTTCTGCCGGCTCATTTGCGGCGGGTAAAACCGTCAAAAATATACTGTGGCCGAACCGTTCGAGCATTGTCGGCATTATCAAAGCAGAAAACAATTGCTGTGAAACAGATAATAACGGCGAAAAAAGGCTCAATGCCGACGATACGGTTATTATTAAAGCAGATTTTTTTGATGAACACATTTTAAAAGAACAGCTCCGTTCGCTTGCAGGAAGTGAACCCGAAACAATAAATCTTAAAGGACAGATTGAATGAAAAATATCGTTTTAATCGGAATGCCCGGTGCAGGCAAGAGCACCATCGGTGTTTTGCTTGCCAAAACCATGCTTATGGATTTTTGCGACACGGATTTGATAATCCAAAAAAGCTGCGGAACAAGCCTTTGCAGCATTATTAACGATAAAGGCACCGATGAATTTATAAACATTGAGGACGAAATAATAAGCTCTCAAACATTTATAAATTGTGTTGTTGCAACAGGCGGCAGCGCCGTATACGGCAACAATGCAATGAAAAATCTGTGCCAAAACGGCATCATCATTTATTTGAAGGTTAACGCAGACGAGCTTCAAAAAAGGATACACAACATTCACACAAGAGGCATTGCCATGAAGGACGGAACAACCATCCCTCAGCTTTATGCCGAACGCGCTCCGCTTTATGAAAAATATGCCGATTATACGGTTGAATGCACCGATGCAACGCCTGAGCAATGCGTTGAAGAAATAGCAAAAATTCTTAAGCAAAACACGTCGGAGTTTAAACTATGATCAGAATTATGTTTGTATGCCACGGCAATATATGCAGAAGTCCGATGGCTGAGTTTATTTTTAAAAACATGGCAAAAAGAAACGGTGTTGATAATATGTTTGCCGTTTCTTCAAGCGCAACCAGCACTGAGGAGATATGGGGAGATATCGGCAACCCCGTTTATCCCCCTGCAAAAGCAGAGCTTGCAAAGCACGGCATATCCTGCGAAGGCAAAAGAGCCGTTCAGCTTCAAAAAAGCGACTATGATAAATACGATTTGTTTGTCGGCATGGACAGCATGAACATCCGCAACATGCTTCGCATTTTAGGCGGCGACCCGCAAAACAAAATACGCAAGCTGATGGAATACACCGACAAGGGCGGCAATGTTGATGACCCTTGGTACAGCGGCGATTTTTCCAAGGCATACCGCGATATTTATAAAGGATGCGAAGCTTTAATGAAATCTCTTATCTGAACAAGGCAGGTGCGTTATGAAATTCAATCTTTTTGAGAAATCGAAGGAAAATATTATTGTTGTTGCTCACAGAGGCGCTTCGGGCGGCAATATACCGTGCAACACCATGGCAGCTTATGAAATCGCTCTTAAGCAAGGCGCTGACATGATTGAAGTTGACGTCAGCTGCAGCAAAGACGGCAAGCTGTTTTTGTTCCATCCCGGCATGGAGCAGGAACATCTCAACATGAACATAGATTTAGAGCAGATGAACTATGACGAAATCCAAAAGCTGCGTTATGTTAACTTTGACCAAACGCCAACACAGTTTGGGATTGCAGGATTTGACGATTTTCTGGAGCAGTTCAAGGGCAGATGCTACATAAACATAGATAAATTCTGGGATAATCCTCAAAAAATCCATGAAGCAATCAAACGCCACGGCATGGAGGAGCAAATGCTGGTCAAAAGCAGCCCGTCCGATAAGGTGTTTGAGGTGCTTGAAAATCTGGCGCCCGAAATTCCGTTTATGCCGATTATAAGAGGAGACCATACCCTGCACGAAAAGCTTCTTAAAGGCAACATTAACTATATCGGCGTTGAGGTGCTTTTTGAAAAAGACAGCGAATATCTTGCAAGCGATGAGTTCATTGAAAAGATGCACAAAGACGGCATCCTTGTCTGGGCAAACTCAATAATCTATGACTTTCAGGAGCAGCTTTGCGGCGGCCACAGCGACGACAGCGCGCTGACCGTCAGCGAGGATTACGGCTGGGGCTGGATTGCCGACAAAGGGTTTGACATGATTCAGACTGACTGGCCGCTGATGCTGATTAACTATCTGAAAAAAGCCGAAAAATATTATAAATAAACGAAACCCGCCGAATTTTTTCGGCGGGTTTTATCGCATTTTGAATTCGATTTAACTTTTTAAAATTAAATAATTTCCAGAATAGTTTTTGTCAATTCTTCTTTTATAATCTGGTGGCCTGCGGCAGTGGGATGAACGCCGTCAACGCTCCAATATCTTGTATCGCCGTCAGCGCAGGCTTCGTTGAATTTATCCTGAAGCGGGACAAAACAAAGCTTGTATTTTTCGGCAACACGTTTTGCGGCTTCACCGTGCGCTTTCACATCGGATTTAAAGCTGTCCCAAAGTTCCGATGTTGCTGATCCCTTCAAAACAAAAGGCTCCATAATAATTATTTTGATTTGCGGCAATGCTTCTTTTATTTCTTCAATCAGCATTCCGTATATTTTCTCGAATTTTTCGGTTGTTACGCCACAGCTCATTGTCAGCTCGTGTGCAACATCATTTACACCAATGAGCATTGACATGTAATCAGGCTTCAGATTAATGATATCTTCCTTGATTCTGGCATAAACATCGGTAATTCTGTCGCCGCTTACACCGCGATTTATAAATTTAAATTCATTTTTCCTTGATTTTGCGAGGTCGGCACTAACCAGAAGCGGATAGCCGTAGCCAAGCCCGAAATTATCTTCATTATCGTCAACTCTGTTGGCATCCGTTATGGAATCGCCTTGGAATAAGAAGATTTTCATATAAGTTTCTCCGATTATAATGTAAGAGTTTTATATCAAAATATATATTGCATCTGCCTGTGTTTCAAAAGAAACAACGTTGCCTTTTCTTACGGACGGGATTTCCTTTTTGTCCGACTCTCTCACAACGCATTTGATATCGGCGCATTCAACATTGCACATTCTGCCTTTAAGACTTTTTATTTTCAACGATGTGATTTTTCCGTCTTTATTTTCGGCAGAAACCAGGAAAGCGCCGTCAGCTCTCAGGTTTTCAAATGAGGCGGCTGATTTTTTGTTCCAGCAAGGGAAAAGCCTTATAACTCCCTCATAGCTTTGCATAAGCATTTCATTAACGGTTGCGGGAACCATTGTGAGATGTTCGATTCCGCCGCCGTGATGACGGAAAAGCCTGTTGGGCAGCCCGAATTCCTTTATATTCTGAAGAATTCCCTCTATCAGGAAATCGGGGTTAACGCCGATTCTCGCTCCGGCAGGGAGGTATGAGTTTGAGCCGTTATCATCAAGACGTCTGTCGTTGATGAAATATGTGTTTCTTGCAATTTTAAGCAGCTTTTCACCCGAAGAGAATCCCACCTGAGAAGCAGGATAAATATGCTGAAGACCCACGGTGTTATCATCCCTCCATCGAATACCTCTTTTTGAGTAGCGGAAGCATTTTTTGCCGTGTTTGATAAAAGTTGGGAAGTCGCTTAAATTCTCGATAATATCTTCCCAGAGAGCATGCTTTTCGGGGTTAAGATTGAGCTCCTTTGCCATATCATAAACACCGTTGAACAATAATTTGACAAGGCCGAGAGAATTTATGGCATTAACGGCTTCAATCTGGCCCTTGTGTGTTATGTATCTGAATTTTTCACCGCGGTAATAAGGGATTTCGTGAGCCGCATCATTTTTTATGACATATCTGCCTTTTTCTTTAACAAGATAATCTTCCCAGAAAGCTGCTGTGTTAAATATGAAATCATAGTAGTTTTCGAGTGCATAATCTTTATCATGCGTCGAATACCAATGCATTATGGGGATAACGCAGGCATAGGCAGCGTGGCTCTTCTGGCCGAGAAAAAGTATTCCGTGCTCCTTGCAATCCTTCTGGCTGTAAAAATCGAGTGCTTTCGGCCCGAAGCTTACGGGGAATGCATAGCCTCTGCAGCCGAAAAGCTTTGCCATTCTTTTCGCCTCTTCACGCATATCGTTGACGGGACTCATGTAACCGTCAAAAAGTTCGGGATGATTGGCTGAAAACACGCAATAATAAGGAGCTTCGTAGTTATAATTCATGTGATAATCTCCCGCCCAAGGAAAAAAATCATCTGTTATGAAATTGCCGAATAATCCGGGCGGAAATTCTTTGTTGCCCATACAGCCTGCAAGATGATAAAGGCTTGAATTATAAAATTTTTCGATTTCTTTATCTTCCAGAGTTACTTTGGAAGCCGAAAAGAACTTTTCCCATTTTTTCTGCGTTCTTGCCTTATCACGCTCATAATCACCGCGCAAAGCCAAATCAACGCCTTTGCCGATATAATCATTGTCATCAAAACAGGTAGCCGCAGAAACACAGTATCTGACGCATTTAAAGCCGTCTGCTATATGTGTATCAAGCTCTCGGCAACAAAGAATTGCAGCTGTCTCGCGCGCAACCTCTTCGCCGCAAAACTTGCGGAGATAACATTTAACGCCTGTATCAACAAACTCTGAATTCGTCGAATTACAGGTGCTCGGAATTTCAATATCAACGCACGGAAACTCTTCTGTGTCCGGCGCTTTGATTTGAACATAAATCAGGTTTTCGGGAGCAACAAACAGCTCCATTTCCGTGTTGCAGAATTTGCACTCAAGAAGTCCCTTGTCAAAATACTGCTTTATATTATATTCGGACAAATCAACGTTCCCGATTCGCAAACTGCCAACGGCTTTTATTCCGCCGTCGGTATGCGCACCGGGAGTGAATTTCCAGAAATCGCATTTTGAAATATGAATAACAAGACCTTTGTCATCATCGTCAAAAACAACTCCAAGGTCACCGTTGCCGCTCAATGCACCCGCAGGTATTTTATAGAGTATCTTGCTTTCATTGGTATTCACGGGCTTTGAAGTTATCTCATTAAAATAAGTGTTCATTATTTATCACCAACCTTCAAATCATTATAATTGTTTTCTTGGCTTAAATCAAGTGAAATGATTGAATTACCTGCAATTATAAATCAAAAACTGTTTTTTGTTGCAAATCCTCAGATTAATCTGCCTGCTTTTATCGGCTTTGAGGTTGACGGCAGCTATCTTTTCCCCATCCTTTTTGTTACCATCGCCTGCGGTGCTGTTTCGGGCTTCCATTCATTGGTTTCCTCCGGCACGGCATCAAAGCAGATTAAGAATGAAAAGGATATGCTTCCTGTCTCCTTTGGCTCAATGCTTCTTGAAAGTATGCTTGCGGTAATCGCGCTCATTGCCGTTGCTTCATTTGCAAGCGAAGAGGCAGCCGCACAGGGTTGGAATACTCCTGCTCAGGTTTTTGCAGGCGCGGTGTCAGGCTTCCTGACAACACTCGGTTTGCCTTCGGATATAGTTTATACCCTCATCACGCTTTCAATTTCAGCCTTTGCGCTGACTTCGCTCGACTCCGTTGCCCGTGTCGGCAGGCTGTCATTCCAGGAACTTTCCCTTGATGATTCCATAACTGATGAAAATATGGGCAAGGTCAGAAAGGTGCTGACAAACAAGTATTTTGCAACAATTATTACCCTTGTGCTTGCATACGGTCTTACACTTGTAGGCTATAAAAACATCTGGGCACTTTTCGGTGCGTCAAATCAGCTTCTCTCCGTGTTTGCAACGCTGATTATAATTCTCGGTATCTGCGTTGTGATTGAAGGTTTCAAGAAGCTTTGTGTGAAAAGCGATAACAAAAAGGAAGATGTTCCTGAACAAAAAATATCCGATTAAACAGAAAATTTTTTCTAAGCTGAAAAAGAGCAAAGCCGACGGAGGTTTAATCCATCGGCTTTTTATTGCAAAAAACATTTTTTCTTTTAACATGCTAAAGTCTTGACAAAAATAAAGTTCGTGATATAATTAATTAAATTAATAAACTAATATTGTATTTAAAGGAACCAGCTGTCTGCAGAGGATGTTGGTTCTTTTATGTTTTTTTGAAGAAAAACACAAAGAATATATATTATCACAAAAGGAGATTGCGTTATGGAAATTCAACTTCAGGAACTTATTGAACAAATAAAAAAAGACGGCGTGGATGCGGCTGAAACTCAGGCTGAAGCAATTCTTGCCTCTGCAAAAGCCGAAGCCGAAAAAATCATCTCCGATGCGAAGGCTCAGGCTGATAAGATTATGGTTGACGCAAAAAGCGAAAACGCAAAAACCGTAAAATCAGGTGAAGATGCAATCCGCCAGGCCGGCCGCAATCTGCTTATTTCTTTCAGAGAAAGCGTAACAAGAGAGCTCAAAGCGATTGTTGACGATAACGTCAATGCCGTTTATTCTTCGGACTCTTTTATAAAGCTTATCATAAATGCGGTTGAATGCTGGGCAAGCAAACCCGAAGCGGAGGATGTTTCTGTGATTTTAAACAGCAACGACCTTGCAAAGCTTGAAGAGGCTGTTCTTGCAGAGCTTAAATCAAAGATGCTTGGCGGCGTTACCCTTAAAGCAAATGATAATTTTGACGGAGGCTTCCGCGTTGCCGTAAACAACGGTGCGGTTTATTATGATTATTCCGCAGAAGCTGTTACAGATATGCTGTCAAATTATCTCAGCCCCAAGGTTACCGCACTTCTGAAAGAGGCTGAATAACTATGGCTGAATATTATCTGATATCTCAATTACCGTCGCTTGACGGAATCACAGAAAGCACGCCGCTCCCCATAACATCGGAGAGATTTGCGGAGCTTTGCCAAAGATTTCTCGGCAAAAAAGCGCAGGGCGAATCAGAAAAGCTGACTCTTGTTCCGCCAAGGAATCATGAAAAATCAGCATCTGCATTGATTGAAAAATGGAACGAGGGTGAACGCAATCTGCGTCTTGCTCTTGCAAAGCTTCGTGCAGATAAAATGAATAAGCATTTTGATGCAGAAACTCAATCATTCCCCGCAACTCTTTTACAGGCGGCACGCACAGCCGTTGAAATCGAAAGTCCCATGGAAGCGGAAAAATTCCTCAATAAATACCGTCTTGATTTTCTTGAAACGCTCAGACCGATGGATTCATTTTCGGAAGAATTTGTGTTCTATTACGGACTGAAGCTTAAACTTATTGAGCGAATAAGAAAATTCGATTCGCAAAGCGGAGAAGTTGCATACAGAAATATCTATGGCTCCATTATGAATGGTGACAGATCGGAGGTTATACAATGACCGAAAATAAAGGCAAGGTAGTAAGCATTAACGGTAACCTTGTATCCGTAAGGTTTGAAGGCAACGTTTCTATGAACGAAATATGCTTTGTTAATGTTGACGATACAAAACTCAAAAGCGAGGTTATCCGTATTCGCGGAGATATCGCGCAGATTCAGGTTTACGAAATGACAGGCGGCATCAAATGCGGAGATGACGTTGAATTCACGGGCGAAATGCTTTCCGCACAGCTCGGCCCCGGTCTTCTCGGCCAAATTTATGACGGACTGCAGAATCCCCTGCCCGTTTTAGCCGAGCAAGCAGGCTGGTTCCTTGAGAGAGGAATCTATGCAGACGGACTTGATGCCGAAAAGAAATGGGAATTCACTCCCACCGCAAAAACCGGCGACACTCTGCGTGCAGGTGAATATATCGGAACGGTTCCCGAAGGACCTTTTACACACAAAATTTTTGTTCCGTTTTATCTTCTCGGCAATTATACTTTGAAATCAATCGCAGACAAGGGCGAATATACCGTTAACGAAACCGTTGCCGTCCTTGCCGACGAAAGAGGCAGAGAAATCCCCGTTTCAATGTCATTCAGATGGCCCGTTAAGAGAGCGGTAAAATGCTACAGCGAAAGGCTTGCACCCGTTGAAACAATGGAAACAAAGGTGCGTCTTATCGACTCTTTCTTCCCTGTTGCCAAGGGCGGAACCTATTGCACACCCGGTCCCTTCGGAGCAGGCAAAACAGTTTTGCAGCATACAACTTCAAAATATGCTGATGTTGATATTGTTATCATCGCTGCCTGCGGTGAACGTGCAGGCGAGGTTGTTGAAACAATAACTGAATTCCCCGAGCTTACCGACCCGAAAACAGGCCGTTCGCTTATGGAACGCACCATTATTATATGTAACACATCGTCTATGCCCGTTGCATCGCGTGAAGCATCGGTTTACACCTCGGTAACTCTTGCGGAATATTACCGTCAGATGGGTCTTAACGTTCTTCTTCTTGCCGATTCAACCTCACGTTGGGCGCAGGCGCTTCGTGAAATGTCGGGCAGACTTGAAGAAATCCCCGGCGAAGAAGCATTCCCCGCCTATCTTGAATCCTATATTGCCGCTTTCTATGAAAGAGCAGGCTGCGTACGCCTTCCCGACGGAAGCAAAGGCTCCGTAACAATCGGCGGCACGGTTTCACCCGCAGGCGGTAACTTTGAAGAACCCGTAACGCAGGCAACTCTCAAGGTTGTCGGCGCATTCCACGGCCTTTCACGTGAACGCTCGGATGCAAGAAAATATCCCGCAATCGACCCGCTTATTTCGTGGTCAAAATATAAGACGGTTACAGATTCCGCAAAATCGGATTTCTGCAAAAACATTCTTCTTCACGGCGACGAAATCGGCTCAATGATGAAGGTTGTCGGCGAAGAAGGAACAAGCCTTGCGGACTATATAATCTATCTTAAATCGGAGATGCTTGATTCCGTTTATCTTCAGCAGAACTCCTTTGATTTGGTTGATGCTAACTGCACAACGGAACGTCAGCGCTATGTTACGGATAAGCTGATATGTGTTCTCGGCAGTGAATATGCGCTTGACAATAAAGATGATGCACGCAGTTTCTTTAACCGTATGCGTCAAAAATTCATAGATTGGAATTATACAGAATTTGAAAGCGAAGCCTTTGCAAAAGCAGAGGGCGAAATTGATACAATGTATGCCGACGGTCAGGGCAAAATCAACCTGAGTGCCGAGCTTTTGTTAAAGGGTGGTGAGTGAGAATGAACAAAGTTTTTAACAGAATCGAGTCCATCACGGGCAATGTTATCACCGTCAGAGCAGAGGGCGTGCGTTATCAGGAACTTGCACAGATAAACACCCGATTCGGCAAATCGCTTGCACAGGTCAACAAAATTGACGGCAACCTTGTTTCGCTTCAGGTTTTTGCCGGCGGACAGGGTGTTTCAACAGGTGATGAAGTGCGTTTTTTAGGCCATGAAATGCGTGTTTCATTCAGCGAAGACCTGCTCGGCAGAATTTTCAACGGTTCGGGCGAACCGAGAGATAAAGGCCCCGCTCTTACAGATAATATGAAATCCATCGGCGGACCTTCCGTCAACCCCACAAAGCGTATTCTCGCAAACCGCATGATGCGTACCAACATCCCGATGATTGATATGTTCAACACTCTTGTTGTTTCGC
>JAZRIG010000082.1:0-15054 GCA_045645145.1 Acutalibacteraceae bacterium | reverse complement strand
TTCGATGTGTTTTCCGGTACGTTCAAGAAGCTGAGCCTGAATGCTTTCTACCATATCAAAACATTCCTGAGGGAAAAGCTTTACAGTGTCTTCAGTTGATTTATTTGAACCGAGAAGACCGTAAGCTTCATTATATCCGCTTCCGTCGATTGAAGATGTGAGAATATCATCAAGTCCGCAAACTGTTTTTGCACCTGCAGCTTTGAGGAGACGTTTTGTTCTTGCTCTGGTATGAATATCGCAGGTGAGAACGCAGTCTGTATAGTCAAGAATTGCTTTTGCCTGATTTGCAAAAATGATTTCGCATTCCGCACCGGCATCTCTTATTATATTTGCATAGTAGTCAACATAGTCAACACCTGTGAACTCGTGGACATTTGCGCCGAAAAGTTCACGGTATTTTTTAAGAGAGAGAACATCGCTGTAGGGATTGACACCGGCTTCGTCAAGCTGGTCATAAGTCAAAAGATGGTTGCCAACCTCATCGCTCGGATAGCTGAGCATAAGAACGACTTTTTTGGCACCCATTGCAATACCCTTGAGGCAGATTGCAAAACGGTTTCTTGAAAGAATCGGGAAAATAACGCCAATTGTTTCGCCGCCGAGCTTTGTTTTAACGTCTTTTGCAATAGCGTCAACGCTGGCGTAGTTGCCCTGGCTTCTTGCAAGAATTGATTCTGTTATAGCAACAACGTCTTTGTCGCGAAGTTCAAAGCCATCGCATTCCGCAGCTTCAACAACACTGTTGCAAACTATCTGTGCAAGATCGTCGCCCTCACGGATAATGGGGCAACGTATACCTCTTGAGATTGTACCTGTTCTTCTTTCCATGAAAAGACCCCCTATAAAGTATGGCGAATTGTTTCATAAACAACCATATTTTGTATTTTATCACCGCAATAAACAGAAATCAATAGTAAAATTACATATTATTTATAAATACAAGAGTTTTCTTTTGTGTTTTTTTATGAGAGGATTTTCTGCCTGAGATTATTTGAGGTGAATCCGCATAATTTTTAACGAAACCAAAAGACTTGAAATGCAGGATTTTGTTCTTTGGTATTGCAAAGAGCGGGCGGTTGTTTTTCAATTAATAAATCTTTCTTTTTCATTATTTCCGATTAAAGGCATTTATCATCATTTTTAGCACAATTAAAAATGGAAAAAGCAACAGCGAAAAAACCACGCCGTCGCTTTTAAGGAATAACTTTTTGATGCTTTATAAGCAGAAGTTAAAAAGATATAAAATTTTTTAATATGTTTGGCTTTTTGGTCGTAATATTATCGGGCTTGAGTTTCAAAACATTTGCCATATCTTCGGTGTTGTTGACGGTCCAAAGAGAAACAAGCAGCCCGTTTTCATGAGCAGTATCGACAAAAAGTTTGCTGGCATTTTTAAAGTTTGCGTTTATTCCGATTGCTCCGAGTGAAATGGCTTTATCTGCGGCATTTTGAGCGGCAGCTTTATCGGAAGCTTCTTCTGCAGTTATTTTGTGATTAAGATAATACGGGATAGCAGAATTCTGTTTTACCGCATCAACCCAGTCATCGAAAACACCTGTGTAAAAAACTCTGTCGGTCAAGCCGAATGACTCAACAAGCTTATCAACGGCAGCGATATTTGATGTTGATTTTAAATCAAGATTAATTTTTGTTTTCTTGACTTTTGCAACAATTTTAAGCGCTTCTTCGAGCAAAACACCCTGGGTGCATGAAGGGGTTGCATTGTGAATAATAACAGCTGTGCCGTCAGGTCTGAAGCTGACATCAAATTCAACTATATCTGCGCCCCATTCAACAGCTGTTTCAACTGAAAAAAGACTGTTTGGAGGGGTCAGCATTGCGCCGGCGTGGCAGGTGATTGTGAATCCCTGCGGCAGCTCGGATGCGGAGATTCTGTTTATTTTATGTAATTTGCTGTATGCTTTCGCGGCAGAAGAAATTGCTTTTAACCAAATCATTTAAATACCTCCGATGTTTTGTGTTTGATATCATTTAAAGAATACAGCAAAAAAATCTTGTTGTCAATATTTATGAAATTGCATAAAAGATATTGAAACATCTTTAAAATTATGTTATTATTTTACAAAAGATTGTTGTCGGGAGGCGGTTAGGTGCAGGAGAATACCAACGTGGCTTATGACGAGCAGCAGGAAAGTATAGTAATTGACTATGAAAAAGGTGTTAAAAATCCGCTTTTAAGGAACAGAAGATATATAGGAAACAAAGAAAGAATCGGCTATCTTCTGAATGATGTTTCAGGCAGCTTCAATATCAGCAAATATAATGACCGTTTTATTTATGATATAGTTAAGCTGGATTTTGACTTTTTAGCGGTTTTTGGGCTTTTTTCAGGTTTATGGGATACTTTTAACGATACATTTATCGGCGTCATAGTTGACCGAACACGAACCCGTTGGGGTAAGTTTAAGCCATACATACTTTTAGGTAAAATTCCTTTGACGCTTCTGGGATTATGGTATTGGTTCATGCCTGTTTTGTTTGCAAACACATCGGCAGATTATGTTCCGAAACTGTTTTTTTATGCAGTGTTCAGCGTTATCTGTGAAACAGCCGGAACATTTACCAGCATAGCAAGCACAGGCTTTATGGCAACAATAACTCCTGATCCGTTGGAACGAACGGGTCTTATAACAATGGCAAATCTTATTTCAGGTCTTGTCGGCGAAAAGCTTCCGGAGTTGACATTCGGTGTTTTACTTGACCTTGTTAACAATAATGTTGTTACCTGGGACAGAACCAATCTTTTCATCTTTTTCGGAATATTTACCGCTATTGCAGGCTGTCTTATGTCCTTTTATTTTATTTGCGTAACCAAAGAGCGCGTTTCGCAAACCGTTGAAAAACCCAGCATCAGGCAGGGTCTTAAGGCGATTATTAACAACAGACCGATACTTCTTTACACACTTTCAGAATTCCTTGCCGGCTTCGCAGTCGGTAAGAGCAGAACCAATTATTTTATTGACGTTCTCGGCTCAGCTACATATCAGACAATTGTCGGCATTCCTGCATCTCCCGTTTCAACAATCAGCTATGCGTTTATTGCTCCGCTGAGGGAAAGATTTTCAACAAAAGCAATTTGGATTCTTGAAGATGTTTGGACAGATGTTTGCTGGCTTGTCGTTTTCGGTATAGGCTCGATAGGAGGCGCAAAAAACGGACTTTATAAGAAAAAGTGGGTTATGCTTCCCTTGTTAGCTGTTGAAGAAGTGTTTGAAATGTGCGTTTACGGCCTCAGGCATGTTATTCCGCAGGAAATTCTTAATGAAGCAATGGACTATTGTGAATGGAAAAACGGCTACAGAGCAGAAGCGATGACAGGCGTTGCAAGAGGCCTTGTAACAAAGCTGCAGGGCATTTTTATGGGTTCGATTCAAAACTTTATTATGAAGAGAATCGGATATGTTCAGGGTCTTTCAATCGGTACGCAGGCTGATTCCACAAAGTGGTGGATATTCGCAATGGGTACAGGCGTTCCTGTTATCACGGGCGCCCTTGGAATTATTCCGAAGTTCTTCCACAATCTCAACGGAGAAAAGAGAAACAGAATGTATCGCGAGCTTTTCGCAAGGCGCGAAGCAACAAGAAATGCTATCAACAGCGCAAAGAGTGCCGAAGAAGTTGCAAGCATTGCCAAGGCTCAGATGAATGCAGAATATATTCAGGAAAAATAAAACAAACCCCGAAGGCATTTTTGATGCTTTCGGGGTTTATTTGTTTATAATCTTTCAACAGCTTGCTTTAGTGCTTCAATGTTTTTATCCGTTGTTGCCCAGCTTGAACAAAAGCGCACGGCGCTTACGTTATCGGAAACAGGGCACCAAATCTCAAAGGAAAATTCAGTCAGCAGTTTTTCGATTTCTTCATTTTTAAGAATCGGAAATTGCTGATTTGTTTTTGAATCCGACAAGAATTTGCATCCGTGAGCAACAAATATTTCTTTGATTCTCTTTGCTGCTTTGATGGCATGAGCGGAGATTTCAAAATAAAGGCCGTTTTCAAAAAGCGTTTCAAACTGAATTCCCAGAAGCCTGCCTTTTGCAAGCAATCCGCCTTTTTGTTTGATGATATATCGGAAGTCTTTCTTTATATAATCATTATTGATAACAAGTGCTTCGCCGAAGAGAGCGCCCACTTTTGTGCCGCCGATATAAAAAGCATCACAGTTTGCCGCAACATCGGGCAGGGTCATGTCGCAGTTTTCTGCGGCAAGTGCATATCCGAGCCTTGCACCGTCAATATAGAGCGGTATTTTATGCTGTCTGCATACGGAATATAAATCCTCAAGCTCCTTTTTTGAATAAGCGGTGCCGCATTCCGTAGGTTGAGAAATATAGACCATGGCAGGCTGCACAATATGTTCATGGTTCGGGTCGTTCCAATGAGAATTCACGCAGTTGTCAACAGCTTTTGCAGTCAGCTTTCCGTCGGGTGAGGGGAGAGCGATAACCTTGTGGCCAGTTGCTTCGATTGCTCCGCTTTCATGAACATTTATATGCCCAGTTGATGCGCTGATAACAGCCTGATGTGTTCGCAGTATCGCGCTGATAACGATTGTGTTTGTCTGCGTACCGCCAACAAGAAAGTGTACGTCGCAGTCAGGTGCGCAGCAGGCCTCTTTTATCAAAGCTGCAGCCTTTTCGCAATGAGGGTCGCAGCCGTAGCCGATAGTTTGCTCCATGTTGGTTTCCGACAGCTTTTTAAGAATGAGAGGATGCGCGCCTTCAAGATAGTCGCAGTCAAATCTTATCATTTTATTTCTCCTTCATCTTCTTTTCGGTTAAAATTCCCGTCAGGCAAATAACTCCTGCAACGATGCATACTGCAAGCATGATAATGAACACAGCATTCCAGCCGTGAGCCTGTGAAACTGCGCCGAGGGTGTAGGAGGTGGTTGTGCTGCCTATGTAGCAGAAGGTGTTGAGCAGGCCAGCAGCAAATCCTGCGTTAAGCATGCGGCGGTAATCCAAAGCAAACATGCTTGTGATAACGTTGTTTATCATCGCCATTCCGCACGCAACGCCAATAAAGCAAAGCATAACTGCAACAATGCTGTGCAATCTTAAAGAAATCAGAATTCCTGCGCAGAGTAAAGCGGATATAAAAAAGAAAATAAGATTCATTGCGGCATGTGAGGCAACCTTTTCGTGAACTTTTTTTGCTATTGCTGCGCCCATGGTTGATACCAGCGGCAGAAGCAGAGTCAGGAGAATGGAGAAGGATTGCGAAACGCCGAATTCTTCATAAAGAACAGAAGGAACCCAAGTGTTGATTCCGTCTTTTATAAAGCCGTTTGCAATTCCTGCAAAAGCGGCAAGCAGGAGCGCGAGCAAAACAGCTTTACTCATTTTTACTTTATCATTTTTTTGCTCGGCAACCTGAATGCTCGGCTTTCTTGATGGGCCAAAAAGCGTAAGCCACACAAAAGCGCTGATTATCAGAACAGCTGAAGCAACATAAAATACCGTTTGCCATGCGCCTGCACGCACGCAGAGAGAAGAAATTCCGTATGCAATAAATGTGCCGACTGCAACTGTTGTGCTCATTGCGAGAATTGCCTTCGGCAGTTTTTGATCCGAAAGGAAATCCGAAAGAGTTTTTATCAGAGTGCTCCATAAAACTGATTGAACAATGCCGTTGCCCAGCCAGATATATTTCATCAGCGAAATATCGCCGCATAAGGGCATGAGCAGGTTGAATATCGCTGAAAATGCAAGAGAAAGAAAAATCATTATCTTGGCATTATATTTTTTTGAAAGTATGCCGTTTATCAGCTGCCCTGCGCCGTAAGCAAAGAAAAAGAACGAACTGACAAGACCTGCATCTGCTTTTGTTACTCCGAGGTCAGAAATAATTGCAACAATGGATGCGTTGAAGTTGAGTCTGCCCACATAAGCGGCGGTATATGCCAGCCAGCAAATAAAAATAATTTTGCTTTCGCTGCGGCTGTCAAGCTTTTTTACTGTTTCCATATTTATTACCTTCTTCCAAACGGATAGTTTATCACTTATTGCCTTTTTGGTCAACCTATACATTGACAAAATTGTTTATAACATATATAATTTAATTAATCCTGACACGAGGAAGTTATCCGAAGGAAAGGTGCAAAATAATGTGTTTCTGAATTTACACTATAGCTGCGCCTTTTAACGGGCGCAGTTTTTGTTTTTGGAGGGCAAAAATATGGAAAAAAGAATTGCCGTTATCGGCATAATCGTGGAGAATAAGGATTCTGTTGAAAAGCTGAATGCTCTTTTGCATGAATTTGCGGATATAATCGTTGGCAGAATGGGCTTGCCCTATAAAGAGCGCAGCCTCAGCATTGTCAGCCTTGCTGTTGATGCCGAGCAGAACGTTATTTCCGAGCTTACGGGCAAAATCGGAAAGCTGAGCGGAATAAGCGTTAAAACGGCTTATTCCAATAAAATTTTCAATGATTGATTTAATAAACAGGCTCGAAAAAGAGCATAGACTGTCACTTGAAGAATATGAATTTCTGATATTAAACAGAAACGCCACAACAGCTGCCTTGCTTGCCGAAAAAGCCGTTGAAGTCCGCCAAAAGATATACGGCACAGATGTTTATATCAGAGGACTTATCGAAATAAGCAATTTTTGCAAAAACGACTGTTTTTATTGCGGAATACGCAGGAGCAACAAAAACTGTGAACGCTACCGCCTTACGAAGGAGCAGATTCTGTCCTGCTGTGAAAACGGATATTTGCTTGGCTTTCGCTCCTTTGTTTTGCAGGGCGGTGAGGATATTCATTTTTCGGACGGTGTTGTCTGCGAAATAATCGGCGAAATAAAAAACAGATTTCCTGACTGCGCGGTTACACTTTCTCTTGGTGAGCGAAGCTTTGAAAGCTATAAAAGACTGTTTGATGCGGGTGCAGACAGGTATCTTCTGCGCCACGAAACGGCAGACAAAGCCCATTATGAAAAGCTTCATCCGCAGGAAATGTCCCATGATAACCGCATGGAATGCTTGAAAAACTTGAAAAAAATCGGTTATCAGACGGGTTGCGGGTTTATGGTTGGCTCGCCCTATCAGACGGCGGCGCATATTGCCGAAGATTTGAAATTTATTGAGAAGTTCAAGCCCGAAATGTGCGGAATCGGCCCGTTCATTCCTCACAAGGAAACGGAGTTTAAAGGCATGAGCGCGGGCACGGTTGAGCTGACCTGCTATCTTCTTTCAATAATCAGGCTTATATCTCCCAATATTCTTTTGCCGGCAACAACGGCTCTCGGCAGCATCGACCCGAAAGGGCGTGAAAAAGGAATTCTGGCAGGCGCCAATGTTGTTATGCCTAATCTCTCTCCGATTGATGCCCGCCAAAAATATGAGCTTTATAACAACAAGCTTTCATCGGGAGCCGAATCCGCTCAAGGGAAAACGGAGCTTGAAAAATGTATAGAGTCTGTCGGTTACAAAATAGTTACCCATCGCGGTGACTTCAAAAAGTATAATATCTGAATGGAAAGAAACTTCTGACCATAAAGAAAGGAAAAATTAACATGGCAATTTATAGTCCCAAATCACTCAAAGCAGAGGAATTTATCAACAACGAAGAAATTCTTGCCACGCTCGAATATGCAGAGCAAAATAAAAACAATGCCGAGCTTATTGACAGTATTCTTGAAAAGGCTCGTCCTCATAAAACTGCAGAGGGAACCGTTTGCAACGGACTGACTCACAGGGAAGCTGCTGTTCTTCTTGCGTGCGATATTCCCGAAAAGGTGGAGGCAATGTTTAAGCTTGCCGAAGAAATTAAGCTTGCTTTTTACGGCAACCGCATAGTCATGTTTGCGCCCCTCTATCTTTCGAATTATTGTGTTAACGGCTGCCTTTATTGCCCGTATCATTTGAAAAATAAGCATATAGCCCGCAAAAAGCTGACTCAGGAGGAAATTGCAAAAGAGGTTATTGCTTTGCAGGATATGGGTCACAAGCGCCTTGCAATTGAAGCGGGCGAGGATCCCGTTAACAATCCGATTGAATATATTCTTGAAAGCATCAAGACTATTTACAGCATTAACCATAAAAACGGTGCAATCCGCCGCGTTAATGTCAATATCGCCGCAACAACGGTTGAAAACTATCGAAAGCTCAAGGATGCAGGAATAGGAACATATATCCTTTTCCAGGAAACATATCATAAGGAAAGCTATCTGCAGCTTCATCCCACAGGCCCCAAGCATGATTACGATTATCACACGGAGGCTATGGACAGAGCCATGCAGGGAGGCATTGACGATGTCGGCCTTGGCGTGCTTTTTGGTCTTGAGCTTTATAAATACGAATTTGTCGGCCTGCTTATGCATGCCGAGCATCTTGAAGCAGTTCACGGCGTTGGCCCCCACACAATCAGCGTTCCGCGCCTTAAAAGAGCGGATGACATTGACCCTGATACCTTTGATAATGGTATTTCCGATGAGCTTTTTGAAAAGTTGATTGCATGCATCAGAATCTCCGTTCCTTATACAGGCATGATTATTTCAACAAGAGAATCGGAAAAGGTGAGGGGCAGAGCGCTGAATCTCGGTATTTCGCAGATAAGCGGCGCATCAAGAACCTCCGTCGGCGGTTACACCGAAGAGGAAAGGCCTCATGATTCAGAGCAGTTTGATGTTTCCGACCAAAGGACGCTTGATGAGGTTGTGCGCTGGCTTATGGAGCTTAAGCATATTCCGTCCTTCTGCACGGCATGCTACCGCGAAGGCAGAACAGGTGACAGGTTCATGAGCCTTTGCAAAAACGGCCAGATTCTTAACTGTTGCCACCCTAATGCGCTTATGACCTTGACGGAATATCTTGTTGACTATGCAAGCGATGAAACCAAAAAAATCGGCTTTGAGCTTATTGAAAATGAGCTTAAAAAGATACCCGGTGAAAAGGTCAGAGCAATTGCAATGAAAAATATTGAAGATATAAAAGCTTCAAACCGACGTGATTTCAGATTTTAAGGAGTTTATATGGGACTTAACGATACACCTGCCGCCGAAAGGGTTCATATCGGCTTTTTCGGGCTTCGCAATGCAGGAAAATCAAGCGTTGTCAATGCAGTAACGGGGCAAAGCCTGTCTCTCGTTTCGGAGATAAAGGGAACAACCACAGACCCGGTCAAAAAGGCTATGGAGCTTTTGCCGCTCGGTCCTGTTGTTATTATTGATACTCCCGGTGTTGATGATGAGGGTGCGCTTGGCGAAATGCGTGTGAAAAGGGCTAAGCAGGTTTTGAATACCGTTGATATCGCTGTTTTGGTGGTTGATGCCTCAAAAGGGCTTCAGCCTGCCGATGAAGAGCTTGTTTCAACCTTTAAAAGCAAAAAAACATCGTATATAATTGTATATAACAAGGCTGATTTGATTGATGGTATTCCCGATTGTGCAGAAAACGAGATTTATGTGAGTGCGGTGAGCGGATATAACATAAATTCACTCAAAGAAATGCTTGCTCAAAGTGCCAAAGGGTGGGAGAGCGGCAAGCGCATTGCCGGCGACTTGATTGAGCCGAATGACCTTGTTGTGATTGTTGTTCCGATTGATGAATCCGCGCCCAAAGGGCGGCTTATCCTGCCGCAGCAGCAGGTGATACGGGATGTTATTGAAAGCGGAGCGGCTGCGGTTGTTTGCCGTGATACCGAGCTTCGTGAAACTCTTGAATCGCTCGGTAAAAAGCCGAAGCTTGTTATTACCGACTCTCAGGTGTTTGGTGCAGTTTCGGCGGTTACGCCGCCTGATATTCCTTTAACCTCATTTTCAATTCTGTTTGTTAGGTATAAAGGAGATTTGAATGCTGCCGTTCACGGAGCTGCACAGCTTGATAAGCTTAATGACGGAGATACGGTTTTGATTTCCGAGGGCTGCACACACCACCGGCAGTGCAACGATATCGGAACTGTCAAAATGCCGAATTGGGTCAGAAAATATACGGGAAAAGCCCTGAATTTTGAGTTTGCCTCGGGAAAGGAGTTTCCGGAGGATTTATCGAAATATTCGCTTGTTATTCATTGCGGCGGATGCATGCTGAATGCGCGCGAAATGCAGGCAAGGATAGGCTATGCCTCGGATTACGGCGTACCTATGACCAACTACGGTGTTGCAATCGCTCAGATGCACGGCATTCTAAAACGCAGCCTTGAACCTTTTCCTGAAGCACTCGAAGAATTGAAATAAAAAAATCAGCGTACAAGCTTAAAAGCCTGTACGCTGTTGTTTTTTTATTCTGCTTTAACGGTATAAACGTATTTTGAATTGATTTCTTCGGGTGAGATAAATCCGAAATCAATTACAAGCTTGCCGTTTTCGCTCTCTGCTTTGAGTTCTTTTTCGCAACCGAGAAGCTGAACCTTCATTCCGTCGCGGTATTCAATATCATTGAACACAGTTTTGCCCATCGGATATTTATGAAGGAAGGCATAAATTGTTTTGCCGTCCTTGTTCTTTGTGTATTTGATGTTTTCATCGCTGCTATCGCAGTATTTTCTGCTGCAATAAATGCCTTCACCGTTCACCTTCATCCATTTGCCGAGCTGGCGAAGTCTTTCTTCCATGATAACGGGAATTCTTCCGTCACCTGTGGGGCCGACATTGAGAAGGAAGTTGCTGCCCTTGGAAACAAGGTCAACAAGCATCTTGATAAGCTCTTCTTCCGAAAGATAGTCGTCAACAGTTTCGAATTTGTTCCAGCCGAACGAAGCGCCGATGCCTCTGCATTCCTCGGATACGCGGTCAATAACATCGGTTGAACCGTCTGCAGCGCCTAAAAAGCCGTATTCTGTTGTCAGGTTGCCGCCGAGTCTGCCGCGTGTTTCGCTGCCCCAACGGTCATTGGGAACGATATAATCTTTAACGCTTGATTCGTTATAAAGCCACTGCAGGAAATCGGTGCTGTGCCATACCGAACTGGGATGTTCCCATTCGCCGTCAGTGAAAAGAGTTGCAGGCTGATATTCTTCAATGAGTTCCTTGAGCATGGGAATAAGATGCTTAACGGCATATTCCTCAGGGTTTTTAAGATAAAGAGGGTGGAACCATTCATAAACCGAGTGGTAAACACCGAATCTGACATCGCTCTTATCACATGCATCTTTAAGCTCACGGCAAAAATCGCGGTGAGGGCCAACATCAACGCTGTTCCAGTTCCATGCATGCTCTGTTTTAAAAAGGCAGAAGCCGTCATGATGCTTTGAAACGAGATTCATGTATTTTGCGCCTGCATCCTCAAAAAGCTTAACCCATTGCTCGGCATCAAAGTTTTCAGCCTTGAAATCTTTAACAAAATCGTTATATTTGAAGTCAGTTCCGTAGGTTTTCTGATGATAGTCATAATACTCTCTGTCATTTGCGCTTCTCTCGACTATCTCATCACAGTGATAGCCGTACCATTCGGCATATTTGCCTTTGGGGGCATAAGCAGGCACGCTGTAAAGGCCCCAGTGAATAAAAATTCCAAATTTTGCATCTTCAAACCATGACGGAACCTCTCTTTGATTGAGTGATTCCCAGTTGTTTTCGTATTTCATTGTGAATCTCCTTACATTATAATGTATGGAAAAATTATATATTAAAGTTTACCGCCAGTCAAGACAAAAAATCGGTGCAGGAAAAAGTCCTGCACCGATTGGTGGTTGTTATTCACAAAACTCTTTTTTTATTGCTTCAATAACCTCGTCAACATCTGATTTTACAACAAGCATTGCAATTTCAATTTCCGAGGTTGTAATCATTCTGACATCGGCATCAACGCTTGCAACAGCTTTGAAAACTCCGGCTGAAACGCCCGGAGTGCCTCTCATGGCCTCGCCGCTGACGGTGATTTTGCAGTTGCCGCTGCTGACGCTGATTTTGGTTTTGGGGGAGCGGTTGCGAAGCTCTGATGCAATCGCAAGAACGGGAACAAAATCTTTATCGCTGACGGTGAAAGAAAATCCCGAG
The DNA here is from genome assembly GCA_045645145.1 of Acutalibacteraceae bacterium. Lineage (GTDB taxonomy): Bacteria > Bacillota > Clostridia > Oscillospirales > Acutalibacteraceae > CAG-177. Next base: position 3,090 of record JAZRIG010000082.1, on the reverse strand, counting down.
CTTGCTCCGCTTAACGGAAACTGGGAAATCATATCAACATCAATGCCTGCATCGGCAATCAATTTAAAAACCTCTGCAATGTGAGCTATATCAGCCGGTGCATCGCACAGCGAAAAAAGGGTTACGTCCTCGGTTACGAAAATATTGTCAACAAGCTTCATTTTTACCTCTCCTGTAATTTACTTGAGCATATCCGCCATGTTATAAAGACCTGCAGGTTTGCCGCAGATGAATTCGGCTGCATTTATTGCTCCCGTTGCAAAAAGCTCTTTGCTTCTTGCGGAATGTGAAATCTTGATTATTTCATCATGGCCCGCAAAAATAACCTCGTGTTCACCGGTTATTGTTCCGCCTCTGACAGCGTGAATGCCGATTTCCTGCTTTGTGCGCTTTTCGCGCTTTGAATGGCGGTCATATTCATATTTTATATCATCGCTAAGCTCATTTTTGATTGAATCTGCAATCATAAGAGCCGTGCCGCTCGGTGCGTCGATCTTTTGGTTGTGATGCATTTCAACAATTTCAATGTCAAACGAATCGCCGAGAACTTTTGCTGCTTTTTTTGCAAGCTCGCAAACAAGGTTAACACCGAGTGACATGTTTGCGCTGAAGAAAACGGGGATTTTGGTTGCCGCGTTTTTTAACAGATTTATCTGAGCGTCGTTAAGACCTGTTGTTGAAATAACCGCGGGTATTGAATTTGCAACCGCAAACTCCAAAAGCCCTGCAAGCGCACCGGGATTTGAAAAATCAATTATAACATCGGTTTTTTCAATGATTTCGTTTGAAACAAGAGCGGGGGATGCGAAAACGGGGTATCCGTAGCGCACTTCATCAAAAACGTCAATGCCGCCTGTGATTTCACACTCTGCGGATTCGGCAACGCTGAGGGTTACCGCTCTGCCCATTTTTCCGTTACATCCGCTTAATAAAATTCCTGCCATTTATTTTACCTCTGGATTAATTAGTCAACAAGACCGTATCTTGCAAGGACTTTTCTGAGAGCTTCCTTTGCGGGAGCTGTCATTGTGTAAAGGGGAAGTCTGCAATCGCCGACGCTCATGCCCATCATGTTCATTGCTTCCTTAACGGGAATGGGATTTACGTCGCTGAAAAGTGCGTTGCAAAGAGCGAGATATTTAAGCTGAAGCTCAGCACTGCCCTTATAGTCACCAGCAAGGAACTTTGCGGGGATTTCGTGAGCTATTTCGGGAAGAATGTTTGAAAGAACAGAGATTGAACCCTTGCCGCCCAAGGACATAATGGGTGTTACCTGGTCGTCATTGCCTGAGTATACCGCAAAGTCCTCGCCACAAAGAGAGATTGTTTTTGCAACGGATGAAAGGTCACCGTTTGCTTCTTTTGTGCCGACAATTCTTTCATGATGTGAAAGCTCGAAATAAGTTTCGGGAGCAATGTTAACACCTGTTCTTGAAGGAACATTGTAAAGAATGATGGGGACACTAACTCTGTCAGCAATGTAGCTGAAATGCTGAACAAGGCCTCTCTGTGATGTTTTGTTATAATAAGGAGTAACAGAGAGAAGAGCATCAACGCCTGCTTTTTCTGCTTCGTTTGAAAGCTTAACGGCATAGTTAGTGTCGTTGCTGCCGGTTCCTGCGATAACGGGAATTCTCTTGTTAACAACATCAACCGTGAATTTTATTGCACTTGAATGCTCCTCGTGGTCAAGTGTTGAGCCTTCGCCTGTTGTGCCGCAAATGATGATTGCATCGGTTTTGTTTGCAATTTGAAATTCAAGCAGCTCACCGAGTTTATCATAGTTAATCTTGTTGTCCTCTGTGAACGGAGTGACGATTGCAACGCCTGCTCCGGTGAAAACAGTCTTATTCATAACTGACTCCTTCTGCAATTAAAACTTTGAATCAATGTAGCCCTGTGCGCAAAGCTGCTCAGCCATAAGAACTGCGCCGCCTGCTGCGCCTCTTAATGTGTTATGTGAAAGGCAAACGAATTTGTAATCGAACTGGGTGTCTTCTCTCAAACGGCCGATTGAAACAGCCATGCCGTTTTCAAGATTTCTCTGGAGCTTTGTCTGGGGAAGGTTATCCTCTTCAAAATAATTGAGGAACTGCTTGGGTGCGCTGGGAAGCTCTGCTTCCTGGGGATAGCCCTTGAAGTTTTTCCAGATTTCCTTCATTTCATCAATTGTGGGTTTGTTTTCGAATCTTACGAAAACTGCTGCCATGTGGCCGTCGGAAGCGGGAACACGAAGGCACTGAGCGGTGAAGTTGGGTGAGGTTGCGGAAACGATTTCATCGCCTTCAATTTTGCCCCAAATCTTAAGAGGCTCTTTTTCCGATTTTTCTTCTTCGCCGCCGATGTAGGGGATAAGGTTGTCAACCATCTCGGGCCATGTGTCGAAGGTTTTGCCTGCGCCTGAAATTGCCTGATATGTGCAAACAAGAACATCCTTAACGCCGAATTTGTTGAGCGGGAAGAGAGCGGGTACATAGCTCTGAAGAGAGCAGTTTGATTTAACTGAAATGAAACCGCGCTTTGTGCCGAGTCTCTTTTTCTGGGAATCGATGATTTTTGCATGCTCGCTGTTAAGCTCGGGAACGATCATCGGAACGTCGGGTGTTCCTCTGTGGGCGCTGTTGTTTGAAACAACGGGGCACTCTGCCTTTGCATAAGCTTCTTCAAGAGCTTTGATTTCGTCTTTTTTCATATCAACTGCACAGAAAATGAAGTCAACGGCGGAGGAAATCTTTTCGATGTCTGCAGTTGCGTCCATAACAATCATGTCTGCCATTTTTGCAGGGATATCTGTTGCCATGCACCATTTGCTGCCGACTGCTTCTTTATATGTTTTTCCTGCTGAGCGCGGGCTTGCTGCAAGAGCAACAACCTCAAACCAGGGATGGTTCTCAAGCAGAGTCATAAAACGCTGGCCAACCATGCCGGTTGCGCCTACGATACCGACTTTGTAATTCTTCATAACTTTAACCTCTTTTCAGAAAATAACTCTATAAATTTTAGTCATTATGAACCTTGACAAAAACTTATTATAATATTATGATGATATCACAAAATGCAGTATCAAGTCAAATAAATATTTATACAAAT
>JAZRIG010000081.1:0-5022 GCA_045645145.1 Acutalibacteraceae bacterium | reverse complement strand
GGCTCTATAATCCACGCCGCAAAGCTTGCAATTCTTAAGCAAAAGCCGATTCTCGGAATCAATGCAGGCAGGCTTGCATTTATGGCAGGCCTTGAGAGCAACGAGCTGGAGCTTCTTTCAAGGCTTATTGACGGCGACTATACAGTCGATAAAAGATTGCTGCTCAAAACCTCCGTTATCAAAGACGAAAAGGTTATTTTCAGCGATTATTGCCTCAACGATTGCCTTGTTACCAACGAAGAAAAGCAGCGTATGGCGGCAATCAACGTTGCGCTTGACGGCAGAGTTTTCAACAGCTATCTTTGCGACGGAGTTCTGATTTCAACTCCAACAGGTTCAACGGCGTATTCGCTTTCAGCTGGTGGCCCGATTGTTGACCCGGAGCTTGAAAGCCTTCTTTTAACTCCTATTTGCCCTCATTCGCTTGTTGACCGTTCTCTGATTTTCAGGCCCGAGGCGGTTATAACGGTCACTTCCGCAGAGGAACTTCCGCTGTGCATTTCCAACGACGGCATGCAGCCGATAATCATTGAGCCCGGTTGCCGTGCGGAGATTTCAAGAGCCGAATTTACGGCGGATTTCATCAGAATCAAGTCGGATAATTTTATCGACATTTTATATAAAAAATTAGCCCAGAGACGGTAAGTGAAAGGACTGAAAAAGTTGAAAAAGAAAAGACATGAAGCGATAATAAGGTTGATTGAGGATAATTGTCTTTCAACCCAGTCGGATCTTCTTGAAATGCTCAGGAAAGAGGGTTTTGACACAACTCAGGCAACAATTTCAAGAGATATCAAAGATTTGCGCCTTATAAAAAAGGTGGATGAAATGGGCAGAAGCCGTTATGCGGTTGATAACGGAGAATCAGGCGAGTTGCTCGGAAAATACAGAAGCATTTTCAGCCACTCGGTTATTTCGGCCGATTATGCGGGCAATACCCTTGTTATCCGTTGTTATACAGGCATGGCTCAGGCTGCGTGTGCGGCTCTTGATTCAATGCATTGGGAGGGCCTCGTCGGCACTCTTGCAGGCGATGACACGATTTTTGCGCTTTGCAGAACTCCCGAGCTTGCAAATCAAATGAAAGAAGCCATCACCGAGCTTATCGGCTGATTCCTGAAGGGAAGATAAACTTATGTTAGTCGGTTTAAAAATCGAAAATATAGCCGTTATTGAGAGCGCGGAGCTTGAATTTGATTCGGGACTTAACGTGATGACCGGTGAAACGGGCGCAGGCAAGTCAATAGTTATTGACTCGATTAACGCTGTCCTCGGCGAACGCACTTCAAGGGAGCTTATACGCTCGGGAGCGGAAAATGCAAAGGTTTATGCATCGTTTGACAACATAAATGATGCAACCGAAAAGCTTCTTGACGAAATGGGTATTGAAAAAATGCCCGACAAAACACTCGTTCTCAGCCGTTCTCTCAGTAATTCAGGAAGAAATGTCTGCCGCATTAACGGTTGCCCGGCAACTGTTTCTGCGCTGAAAGAAATCGGAGCAGGTTTGCTCAATATTCACGGTCAGCATGACAGCCAGGCGCTTTTGTTGCCGGATAAGCATTGCGGATTTATTGACAGCCTTGCAGAAAATCAGGGACTGAGAAGTGAATACAAAAAAGTTTTTACATGCCTTGTTTCGGTTAAAAAGGAACTCGATTCTCTTTATGACACAAGGGATGAAAAGGCGGCAAGGCTGGATTATCTGAACTTTCAGATAAACGAGATAACGCAAGCGAATGTTCGTGTTGGCGAGCGTGAAGAGCTTTCAAAAGAGAAAGAGCTTTTGCAAAACAGCGGCAGAGTTATCAAGTCGCTTGAAAAGGCTTATTCCGCGCTTAGCTCCGATAACGGAATTCTGACCGGCGTTGAGGACTGTGCACACGAGCTTGAAACAGCTTCAAAATACTATGACAATGCGCAAAGCAGCGCCAAAAGTATGCGTGAGCTTTCTTATGAACTTGCTGAAATTTCGTCTCAGGTGAGGGAGCTTGTTCACGGCTTTGATTACAGCCCCGAAAGGCTGACCGAAATCAATGAAAGGCTTGATTTTCTTTACAGGCTTTCAATGAAATACGGTGCAAGCGAAAAAGATATCCTTGAGTGTCTTGAAAAAGCGGTCAGCGAAAGAAGTGAAATTGAGGTTTCCGATGAAAAAATATCGCAGCTTGAAGAGCAGCTTTATGCACTTTCTGATGAGATAAAGATTCTTTCGTCAAGGCTTACGGACAGCAGAATGGCTGCGGCGCGTGATTTTGAAAATAAGGTTAAATCAGAGCTTGAATTTCTTGATATGCCCAAGGTTACATTTGTGGTTGACCGTAAGGCAACTGCGCTCACCTCAAAGGGCGCGGATGCCATTGAGTTTTTAATCAGCGCTAACCCCGGGCAGGAGCCTAAGGCAATTGCCAAAATTGCTTCCGGAGGCGAACTTTCAAGAATAATGCTTGCAATTAAAAATGTTCTTTCCGATAAGGATGATATTGCAACGCTGATATTTGATGAAATTGATACGGGTGTCAGCGGTTCCGCTGCAGAAAAAATTGCGCTCAAGCTTCATCAGGCTTCAAAGGGCAGGCAGGTTATCTGCGTAACCCACCTTGCGCGCATAGCTGCCCAGGCAGACAAACATTTAAAAATCACCAAATCCGTTGATGATTTGAAAACATACACAAAAATAGAAGCGCTTGATTTTGAGGGCAGGGCAGCCGAGGTCGCAAGGATAACAGGCGGCGGAAATATAACCGCCCTGCAAATTGAAACGGCAAAAGAAATGCTTAATAATGCAAAGGGGATTTAATATGAAATTTGGGGTGTGCGTAGGAACAGACATCGAAAAGATGAAATATATAAAGTCTCTCGGATATGATTATGCCGAAGGCCATTGCCAGGAAATTGCCAAAAAGGATAAGGCATATCTTGACGAAATGTTAACAACTGGCCTGCCTGTTGTTGCCGCGAACTGTTTTATAGGCATGCGAATCATCGGCGAAGAAAAGAATGAAGCTGCAATAAAGGAATACCTTGCAATGCTTTTTGAAAATGCATCATATCTCGGCCTCAGATATCTTGTTTTCGGTTCGTCAAGCGCAAGAAGAATTCCCGACGGAATGAGCCTTGAAGAAGGCAGAGCAGAGATTGTTGATTTTCTTAAAAATTATGTTGTGCCCCTTGCGGAAAAATATAATATTATCATCGCTATTGAACCCCTTCGCCCCGAAGAATGCAATGCAATCAACACGCTTTCCGACGGCGTTGCGGCAGCAAAGGCTGTTGATTCGCCTTATGTAAAGGTTCTTGCCGATGTTGCTCACATGTATGTTCAGAATGAGAGCATGGAAAGCCTTCTTGAATATAAGGACTGGATTGTTCATGCGCACACTTCAAATCCGGCTCCTGACAAATCTGTGAATTGCAAGAGGACTTATCCTAAGGCGGGCGATGAATTCAGTCAGGCAAGCTTTGTTGAACCTCTTAAAGCAATCGGTGTTGAGTATTGCTCAATTGAGGCAGATGTTATTGATTTTGCAGAAGATGCCGAAAATGCATATAAGGTTCTTAGTGAATTAAGGTGAAATATGAAACTCAACAAGAATGATATTGTTCTTTTTTCAGGTGATTCCATAACAGACGGAAACAGAGGCAAAAGCATGGACTGCAACCACATTATGGGTCACGGATATCAGTATATAATTGCAAGTAAGCTTGCGCTTGAGAATGCCGAAAATATGCCGAAATTCATAAATAAAGGCTATTCGGGTGAAAATGCAGTTGATTTGCTCGGGAAATGGCAGGCTGATGTGCTTGATAATAAGCCAACGGTTTTAAGCATTCTTGTTGGTGTTAACGAAGGCAGTTACGGCTATTTTAACGGCTTAACTGCCGACGAAGCAAAAGAACGCTACGAAACAAATCTCCGAGCGATTCTTGAGCTTACTCGCAAGGAGCTTGGCGATATCAAAATTGTTATTTGCGAACCGTTTTACTGTCCGCTTGATATGTCGGATCGTTCATATAAATTCGCGCCTCATCCCGACGGAGTGGAAGGTCCGTTCAACCGTCCGGACAGCAACGACCCCGAAGATTCTGTTACATACCGCATAGAGGTTAATAAAAAAATCAGGGCTGTTGCGCCTGAAATCGCCAAGGATTTCGGATGCATATTTGTGCCTTTATACGATAAAATCTGTGAGCAGGCAAAAAGGTCGAGATTAGAGTATTTTGTTTGGGACGGAACTCATCCCAGCATAGCCGGCCATGCGCTTATTGCAGAGGAATGGCTGAAAGCCGTTTGCTAAAGCTCTTGACAAACCATTATTTTATAATGTATAATACCATTCAATGGCAATGACGGGAAGAAGTAGCCGTTAAAGTCCGTTTCAGAGAGTCCCCGGTCGGTGAAAGGGGATAACGGAAAGCGAGTGAAATACATCCCCGAGCCGCTTTGCTGAAATTTGCAGTAGGCAGAGCCGTGCGCGCCCGTTAAAGCGCAAGGGTAGCTTTTACCCGCCGAGGAGTTTGCCGTGAGGCAGGCTCAAATAGAGGTGGTACCGCGTTAATTCGCCCTCTGTCATCAATGGCAGAGGGCTTTTTATTGTAAATAATACCGAAAGGAATGTTTAATATGCAGATTTATGAAGAACTTGTGGCAAGAGGTCTTATTGCTCAGGTTACAGACGAAAAAGAAATCAGAGACCTTATTAACAACGGCAAGGCTGTTTTTTATATCGGCTTTGACCCCACGGCAGACAGCCTTCATGTTGGCCATTTCATGGCTCTTTGTCTTATGAAGCGCCTTCAGATGGCAGGCAACAGACCCATTGCGCTCCTTGGCGGCGGCACAGGCATGATTGGTGACCCCTCAGGCAGAAGCGATCTCCGTCAGGTGCTTACAAAAGAAACAATTGAGCATAATGTTGAATGCTTCAAAAAGCAGATGAGCCGTTTTATCGAATTCGGCGAAGGCAAGGCAATGATGATCAACAATGCTGACTGGCTTCTTGACCTTAACTATGTTGAGGT
>JAZRIG010000080.1:0-1664 GCA_045645145.1 Acutalibacteraceae bacterium | reverse complement strand
ATAAACGGGCTTAAGGCGCTCGTCACGGATTCTCTTGTCGTCTGTGTCAAGAGCAAAGCGGATATCCTCAATTGCGAAATCCTTGATTGCTTCATACATCTCGGGGTCGGGATCGTTTGAGGGGAAGTCAACCTTCTCCTTGCCGCACTCCGCTTTAATCTGATTGATGAATTCAACGATTCTCTGGTTTTCTTTGTGAGCGAACATGATGCCGTCATACATATCGTCGTTGGAAACTTCGTTTGCGCCTGCTTCAATCATTGCAACAAGGTCGCTTGTGGAAGCAACGGTAACATACATATCGCTCTTTGCTCTTTCTTCAAGAGTGGGGTTGATAACGTATTTGCCGTCAACAAGGCCGACAACAACGCCTGAAACGGGGCCGTCCCAGGGAATTTCGGAGATTGAGATAGCGATTGAAACGCCGAGCATTGCAGCGATTTCGGGCTGACAGTCGGGGTCAACTGACATAACAGTTGCAACAACGCCGACATCGTTTCTCATATCCTTGGGGAAAAGAGGTCTGATGGGTCTGTCGATAACGCGGGAAGCAAGGGTTGCCTTTTCGCTTGCCTTGCCTTCACGGCGCTGGAATGAGCCGGGAATTCTGCCGACTGAATAGAGCTTCTCTTCATAGTCAACCGAAAGAGGGAAGAAGTCTACGCCCTCTCTGGGTTTTGCTGCCATTGTTGCTGTGCAGAGAACGTTGGTCTCGCCGTAGCGAACGAGGCATGAGCCGCCTGCAAGCTGAGCCATTTTGCCGACTTCAACAACAAAAGGTCTGCCTGCGATTTCTGTTTCATACTTTTTGAAAGCTTCGAAAAACATGTTTTTACCTCTCTGTAATTTTATTTCCACAGGCGGCAAGCTTGGGTTTAGCAATAAATCCAAAATCTGATTAATTCGTAATTATTCAGAGCCTCGATTTACCGCTAAAACCGGGGAAATCAGCCGCCTGAAAGATGCGCTTTAGAACTGTAGCAGGTTAACGTTTTAACAGGTTAACCCGCCGTAAAAACGTGACAAAGCAGGCAAGAATATGGAGTTCCTGCCTGCTTTATAGACAAATTATTTACGGATGCCGAGTCTTGCAATGATTGAACGGTAACGCTCAATGTCAACCTTCTGAAGATAAGCAAGAAGGTTTCTTCTGTGACCAACCATCATAAGAAGGCCTCTTCTGGAGTGATGGTCCTTCTTGTGAACCTTAAGATGCTCGGTGAGGTCGTTGATTCTCTTTGTGAGAACAGCGATCTGAACTTCGGGTGAACCTGTGTCGCCCTCGTGAAGAGCATATTCCTGCATGATTGCGGTCTTTTCTGCCTGTGTCATTTTCTTTCACCTCATTTAAATATTTGCCTCGGCTCCCAGAAAACGGCAGGTGAACACCTCTTTGAGGTTTGCTCCGAAATCCGAGAAGCGGGCATGTGCGAGATGGATTATATCACAACATATTCAAAAAGTAAAGACTTTTTTGAAATTTATTTCAATGACCTTTTTAATTTTCGGGCATAGAATGGAGTGGGACTGTTTTTCTGTTCCCAAAAACAAGGCGGCTGCCGTCAGACGGTGGCGCTTATGCGTCCATGGGGAGCCGGGTGACATTTGGCGGCCGCCATAATCATAGATTTGGTAAATAGTGAAAGATTTGCTTAATCTTCATT
>JAZRIG010000079.1:0-8854 GCA_045645145.1 Acutalibacteraceae bacterium | reverse complement strand
AAAGTGCTTTTTGACCAATGCAAGGGTATATTATATATAAATAGTATGCCTCAGCGTTGGCGCCACGGGAATTTGTCACTCGAGTACCTATGATATCATTACTATGAAGGAGGGAAGCGAAGTGCCAAGAAGAGGCAATATCGCAAAACGTGAAGTTTTGCCTGATCCGCTTTACAACTCAAAAATTGTTACCCGTCTTATCAACAACGTTATGTACGATGGTAAGAAGGGCGTAGCTCAGAAGATCGTTTATGATGCTTTTGAGATTATTAAGGAAAAAACAGGCAAAGAACCCCTTGAGGTTTTTGAGGCAGCAATGGAAAACGTTATGCCTTTGCTTGAGGTTAAGGCTCGCCGTGTCGGCGGTGCTACCTATCAGGTACCCATGGAGGTTCGCCCCGAGAGAAGACAGACTCTCGGTCTGCGTTGGCTCACTCTTTACAGCCGTCAGCGTTCAGAAAGAACAATGAAGGAAAGACTTGCCAATGAAATCATCGATGCAACCAACTCAACCGGTTCTGCATTCAAGAAGCGCGAAGATACTCACAAGATGGCAGAGGCCAACAAGGCATTTGCACATTTCAGATGGTAATCTGCGCATAATAAAGTTATATTTTTTAAAATTATTCGGAGGTTATTATGCCAAGACAGGTATCTCTTGAGATGACCAGAAACATTGGTATCATGGCTCACATTGACGCCGGCAAAACAACCACATCAGAGCGTATTCTGTTTTACACAGGAAAAACTCACAAAATAGGCGAAACACACGATGGCGCCGCAACAATGGACTGGATGGAGCAGGAGCAGGAACGTGGTATTACCATCACATCTGCAGCTACCACCTGTTTTTGGAAGGACCACCGTGTAAACATCATTGACACACCGGGTCACGTTGACTTTACTGTTGAAGTTGAACGTTCACTCCGTGTTCTTGACGGTTCCGTTACGGTTCTTTGCGCAAAGGGCGGCGTTGAGCCCCAGTCCGAAACTGTTTGGAGACAGGCGGACAAGTACCGTGTTCCCAGAATGGTCTATGTTAATAAGATGGACATCATGGGCGCTGATTTCTATCGCGTTATCGACATGATGAAAGAACGTCTTAAATGTAATGCCGTTCCCATTCAGCTTCCCATCGGCGCTGAATCGGATTTCAGAGGAATCATCGACCTTGTTATCATGAAGGCTTATTACTATAATGATGATAAGGGTATCGACATCACCGTTACGGATATTCCCGACGATATGAAAGAGCTTGCTCAGAAGTATCATGATGAGCTTATTGAGCATGTTGCCGAGCAGGACGATGCTCTTCTTGAAAAGTTCTTCGAAGGCGAAGAGCTTACCATTGAAGAAATCAAGGCCTGCATCAGAAAGGCAACAATTGCCAACACAATGGTTCCCGTTGTTTGCGGCACTTCATATCGCAACAAGGGCGTTCAGCTTCTGCTTGATGCAGTTGTTGATTATATGCCCGCTCCCACAGATATTGAAGCTATCAAGGGTATCAACCCCAAAACAGACGAAGAAGAAGTCAGACACTCTTCCGATGATGAGCCTTTCTCGGCTCTTGCATTCAAGATTGCAACTGACCCCTTCGTTGGTAAGCTTTGCTTCTTCAGAGTTTACTCAGGCACGGTTGATACAGGCGCTTCTGTATACAACTCAACAAAAGACACAAATGAGCGTATGGGCAGAATTCTGCAGATGCACTCAAACCACAGACAGGATATTGATACCTGCTATGCAGGCGATATCGCAGCTTGCGTAGGCGTTAAGCAGACCACCACAGGTGATACTCTTTGCGACCCCAAGCATCCTGTTATTCTTGAATCCATGGAATTCCCCGAGCCCGTTATCAGAGTTGCTATCGTGCCCAAGACCAAAGCAGGTCAGGAGAAGATGGGTATTGCTCTTGCAAAGCTCGCCGAGGAAGACCCCACATTCAAGTGCTTCACAGATGAAGAAACAGGCCAGACCATCATCGCAGGTATGGGCGAGCTTCACCTTGAAATCATCGTTGACAGACTTCTTCGTGAATTCAAAGTTGAAGCTAACGTTGGTAAGCCTCAGGTTGCTTACCGTGAAACCATCACCAAGCTTGCTGACACAGATACAAAGTATTCACGTCAGTCCGGCGGTAAGGGTCAGTACGGTCATGTTAAGATGAAGATCGAACCCAACCCCGAAAACGGCTACGAGTTTATCAACAACATCGTTGGCGGCGCTATTCCCAAGGAATATTTCAACGCCATCGAAGCAGGTGTTAAGGGAGCAATGCTTTCCGGTACTCTTGCAGGCTACAACGTTGTTGACGTTAAGGTAACTCTTTACGACGGTTCATATCATGAAGTTGACTCCTCTGAAATGGCATTCAAGATTGCCGCTTCAATGGCATTTAAGGATGCAATGAAGAAGGCAGCTCCCATTCTTATGGAGCCCATCATGAAGGTTGCTGTTATTGTTCCCGATGAATATATGGGCGATGTAATCGGCGATATCAACTCACGCCGCGGCATGATCCAGGGAACAGAATCCAGAACCGGTGCGGTTCAGATCAATGCAAATATTCCGCTTTCAAACATGTTCGGTTATGCAACCGCTCTCCGCTCAAGAACACAGGGCAGAGGCCAGTATGCTATGGAGCCCAGCCACTATGCTGAAGTTCCCAAGTCAATCGCCGAAAAGGTTATCAGCGAGAAATAATTTGTTTTTTGTTAAATTTCAAAAAAAGCTTGAAATTTAAACGTTTAGTTGTTACAATGTAACCATGCACGCGCATGGAAAAATATTTGCTTATTAAAAAGGGAGGAAATACCAATGGCAAAGGCAAAATTCGAACGTAATAAGCCCCACGTAAATATCGGTACCATCGGTCACGTTGACCATGGTAAGACAACTCTTACAGCTGCTATCACAAAGACCCTCGCTATGAAGGGCGGCGCAGACTTCGTTGACTACGCTAACATCGATAAGGCTCCCGAAGAGAGAGAACGTGGTATCACAATCAACACAGCTCACGTTGAGTACGAGACAGAAACTCGTCACTATGCTCACGTTGACTGCCCGGGCCACGCTGACTATATTAAGAACATGATCACAGGTGCTGCTCAGATGGACGGCGCTATCCTCGTTATCGCTTCAACAGACGGCCCCATGGCTCAGACCAAGGAGCACCTTCTCCTTGCTCGTCAGGTTGGCGTTCCCAAGATCATCGTTTTCATGAACAAGGTTGACCAGGTTGACGATCCCGAACTCCTCGAGCTCGTTGAAATGGAAATCCGTGAAACTCTTGCTGAGTACGGCTTCGATGAGGAAGCTCCCATCATCAAGGGTTCAGCTCTCAAGGCTCTCGAGTATGCAGGCGGCGACACAAGCGACGCTCCACTTGCACCCATCTGGGAGCTCATGGCTGCTGTTGACGAGTATATTCCTACTCCCGACAGAAAGGCAGACCTTCCCTTCCTTATGCCTGTTGAAGACGTATTCACCATCACAGGTCGTGGTACTGTTGCTACAGGTAGAGTTGAAAGAGGTCAGCTCAGAACTTCTGAAGAAGTTGAAATCGTTGGTCTTTCCGAAGAAAAGAGAAAGACTGTTGTTACAGGTATCGAAATGTTCCGCAAGATCCTCGACTATGCTGAGGCTGGCGACAACATCGGTGCTCTTCTCCGTGGTGTTCAGAGAACTGAAATCGAACGCGGTCAGGTTCTTTGCAAGCCCGGTTCAATCAACCCCCACACAAAGTTCAAGGGTCAGGTTTACGTTCTGACTAAGGAAGAAGGCGGCCGTCATACTCCCTTCTTCAACAACTATCGTCCTCAGTTCTACTTCAGAACAACAGACGTTACAGGCGTTATCAACCTTCCCGAAGGCACTGAAATGTGCATGCCCGGCGACAACGTTGATATGGATGTTGAGCTCATCACTCCTATCGCTATTGAAAAGGGTCTCCGTTTCGCTATCCGTGAAGGCGGCAGAACCGTTGGTTCAGGCGTTGTTATCGAAATCAACGAATAATTAAAAACTATTTTTGGGAGCAACCTTCGGGTTGCTCCTTTTTTTGCGCTTTGAGTCTGATGAGAGCGCAAAAAAGAAAACCCCGGCTAAGCCGGGGAGTTACCGCTTATAATTATTCCTTTCTCAACTGCCGTATGGGCGCAAAGCTTAAGAATTTCAACAACATTTTCAGGGATATCGGGTGGCAAAAATTCATTGCCGTATATGCTTTTGTTAAAAATCATTTCATAGAAGCATGCACTTGCGAGATAGCAGCCCAAATCGTTGCCGTGGAATCCGTCAACCGTCAGTTTGTCGCCAATGAATGTGCCGCGGGCAGTCTGCCACGCTCTGCCGCTCGGAATTATCAAATCTATATCAGCTTCCATTGCGGCATTAGCATAGCATTCGGTCAAAGCCCTATACATCTCCTGTTGGTTCTTTCCGTAATTTGAAAATTCGGGGTGAGCACAGCCGCTTTCATAAGCCCATGTCTGATGAAGCATAATTTTTGCGTTTGGCTTAACCATTCTGCAATATTCAGCAAGCTCGGAGAGATACGGCGAATAACTTTCGGGAATTCCGCTCAGGCCGCTGCATTGCTGAAGGGTTATAACATCCCAATCTTCATCCTCAACTGCCTCATGCAAGGCAACATCGTCAGCACGGGTCATTTTTGTTTCAAACGGCAGATAAATCTCGTATTCATAATCGGTTTTTTCTTCTCGCCAATTGTTCCAATGCCGTTCAAGCGAACAACCGCCTATAAAAAGATTGCAAAGCAGCAGTTCTTCGCCGTCCGCTTTTGCCATTTCAGGCAAAAATTTATGGGCATTGGTTGAAAAGCTGTTTCCTATTGATAAAACGTTCATTTTTTGCCTCCGTATTGGCCGCGGATAAGTCGCGGAAGAACAGATTTGTCGTCATCATTGTTGCATCTTTCCATAATTACAAAATAAATTGTAACGAAGAAGAGATAGGGGAACGGAGCGAATATTCCGGGATTTACGAAAGACATCATTTCAAGGCCTATGTATGAAAGATAAATCATGACGTTAAAGAAAGTGAAATTTTTAGCCAAAACTCTTGTTCTTGCAAAGAAGAGGATAGCGTAAGCGACAATGCCGACTATACCAAAGCTGCCGATAATCTGAACAGGGGAGCAATGATACCAGCAAAGAGTAAACTCTGCATTGTGGTGCACATCGTTATTGCCCATATATCCGATTCCGCGCCCAAAAAGAAGGTTGGATTTAAAATCCTCAATTCCTCTGGCAATAAGCTGGAGTCTGATTTGATTTTCAGACGGATTGAGCAGCCTCGAAATCGTGTAGCTTATCATATCAAAGAGCAGATACCTTAAAAGGAAGGCTGCAATAAGGCAAACGCCGAATATTGCTCCGATAAACGGCCTGTGGCGCTTGTCAAGAATAAACATGACA
The DNA here is from genome assembly GCA_045645145.1 of Acutalibacteraceae bacterium. Lineage (GTDB taxonomy): Bacteria > Bacillota > Clostridia > Oscillospirales > Acutalibacteraceae > CAG-177. The sequence continues at coordinate 3,413 of JAZRIG010000079.1, read as the reverse complement.
ACAAAGCATAGTCCAAGCTCAACAAGGCCAAAAATCATGCCGCCCCTTGAACCGGTGAAGAGAATTGCTCCGTAAGAAAGAATGCCGATAAAGAAATATCCGAAGTTCTTTGCAGAAAGATAAAAAGCAAAGGGCATTGCGAGCATCAGCAAAGTTGAGCCGTTGTTTCTCCATTGGAAAGGCAGAATGTTAAATCCTCCTGCAAGCTCACCTCTGCGGCTGAAATACTCTTCAATAAGGCAGATGCAAAGCGTTATAATGATGCTGACCATCAGCTTTGCAAATCTTTCCGAAAAAACATAGCTTTCCCGAATTTTCAAAGCAGAATTCATATAAACATATAATAACAACATTGCAAACCCGAGCATAAAAACATAAAAGAGCGCAACAGGATTGAAATATTCCTTTGCGGTTATGATTCCAAGTCCGCCAAGCGTTACTGCAACGGAAGTTGCAAAAATGCCCCAAAAGCAGCTGCCTTTTTTCAGTTTTGTACGATAAACAAAGAAATGCGAGAGAGTGAGAATAATAACAGGGGGCAGCATCCAGACGAATTGAATAAAGTCGTCATAAGAATGCTTGCAGCGTATAGCAAAACATGACACGATAACAATTATCTGAAAAGCAGGCATCAGGTCCTCGCTCAGAGCCATCACAATGCCAAAAACAATAATAAAAAGAACCGTGCCGGCAATTTCGCTGCCGGTGAAAACAATAATGCATGCGGCTGCAAGAAGAATAGCCGTGAACCAATCTGATATTAAGAATTTTCTTATTTTATCCATATTTTACCTCAGACAAATTATTTGAGCCTAAGAAATACACTCATAATATAACAATATTAAATGGCAAAGTCAATTAATGTTACAAACTTGTAAGATTTTTTAATTAATGGGCAAAATATTACCATATTGTAAATTTTGGTAAAAGTACTTGATTTTTCCTATAAAAGGGGCTAAAATACAAATTAGCACTCAGGCGCTCTGAGTGCTAAAACATGACAATTTATTTTTGGAGGTAATAAATATGACCATTAAACCACTTGCTGACAGAGTTGTTGTTAAGTCAGTTGAGGTTGAAGAAACCACAAGCAGCGGAATTATTCTTGCGGCTTCCGCTCAGGAGAAGCCCCAGATTGCTGAAGTTGTTGCTGTTGGCCCCGGCGGAATTGTTGACGGCAAAGAAGTTGAGATGTATGTTAAGGTTGGCGACAGAGTAATCACAAGCAAATATTCGGGAACAGAAGTTAAGCTTAATAAAGAGGAATACACAATCGTTAAGCAGAGCGACATTCTTGCAATAGTAGAATAATTTTAAGTTTTTTTATAGGAGGATTTAATAATGGCAAAGCAGATTATTTACGGCGAAGAAGCCCGCAAGGCTCTTCAGGCAGGCGTTGATAAGCTTGCAAACACAGTTAAAATAACACTCGGCCCCAAGGGCAGAAACGTTGTTCTTGATAAGAAATACGGCGCACCTCTCATCACAAATGACGGTGTAACAATCGCCAAGGAAATTGAGCTTGAGGATCCGTTTGAGAATATGGGCGCTCAGCTTGTTAAAGAAGTTTCAACAAAAACAAACGATGTTGCAGGCGACGGCACAACAACCGCAACTCTTCTTGCTCAGGCTCTTATCAGAGAGGGCATGAAGAATGTTACCGCAGGCGCAAATCCTATGGTTGTTAAAAAGGGCATGGCAAAGGCAGTTGAGGCTGCTGTTGAAGCGGTTAAGAGCAACTCAAAGCCTGTTTCAAGCTCCGAAGATATCGCAAGAATCGCAACAATTTCTTCAGCAGATGAAGAAGTAGGCAGATTTATTGCAGATGCAATGGAAAAGGTTACCGCAGACGGCGTTATCACCGTTGAGGAATCCAAGATTGCTGTTACCGAATCCGAGGTTGTTGAGGGAATGCAGTTCGACAGAGGCTATATTTCTCCCTACATGGTAACAGATACAGATAAGATGGAAGCTGTTATTGATGACGCTCTTATTCTTATCACCGACAAGAAGATTTCCAGCATTCAGGATCTTCTTCCTCTCCTTGAGCAGATTATGCATGCAGGCGGCAAGCTCATCATCATTGCTGAGGATGTTGAGGGTGAAGCTCTTTCAACAATCCTTGTTAACAAGCTTCGCGGTGTATTCACCTGCGTATGCGTTAAGGCTCCCGGATTTGGCGACAGAAGAAAGGAAATGCTTCAGGATATCGCTATCCTCACAGGCGGTGAGGTTATCACCTCTGTCCTTGATCTTGAGATTAAGGATACTCAGCTTGCTCAGCTCGGCAGAGCACGTCAGGTCAAGGTTTCCAAGGAGAACACAATCATTGTTGACGGCGTAGGCGCAAAGGAAGAAATCGCTTCCAGAATCGCTCAGATTAAGCTTCAGATAGAGAACACAACCTCTGATTTTGACAGAGAAAAGCTTCAGGAAAGGCTTGCAAAGCTTTCCGGCGGCGTTGCGGTTATCAAGGTTGGCGCAGCAACAGAAACAGAAATGAAGGAAAAGAAGCTTCGCATTGAGGATGCTCTTGCAGCAACAAAAGCAGCTGTTGAAGAAGGCTGCGTTGCAGGCGGCGGCGTTGCGCTTCTTAACGCAGTTTCAAGCGTTAAGGCTTTGATTGACACAACAGACGATGTTGACGAAAAGACAGGCATCAAGATTGTTCTTAAGGCTCTTGAAGAACCCGTTCGTCAGATTGCTGCAAACGCAGGTCTTGAAGGTTCAATCATCATCAACGCTATTCATGAGAGCGGCAAGGTTGGCTACGGCTATGACTTTGCAAAGGATGTTTATTGCGATATGGCTTCCGCAGGTATCCTTGACCCCACAAAGGTTACCCGTTCTGCTCTTCAGAACGCTTCATCGGTTGCTTCAATGGTTCTCACCACAGAGAGCCTTGTTACCGATAAGCCCGACCCCGCAGCAGACGCAGCTCAGGCAGCAGCAATGGCAGCTCAGGGCGGCGGAATGTATTAATAAGAAAAAATTAACAGGGCAGCTTAATGCTGTCCTGTTTTTTATTGTATGTTATGTTTATTAATCGTTCAAAAAAGAACAAAGCCCCCTCTTTTGAGGGGGCTTTCAGCATAAATTCAATCAATAAAATTATGCCTGCTCCTGCTTCTTTGCAAAGCATTCGCTGCAGAAAACAGGTCTGTCCTCACGCGGCTTAAAGGGAACCTTTGCAACTCCACCGCAGGAATCACATGTTGCTTCAAACCATTCACGCTCACCACGGGCTGCGTTCTTGCGTGCGTCACGGCAAGCCTTGCAGCGCTGGGGCTCGTTTACAAAGCCTTTTTCAGCATAGAATTCCTGTTCGCCGGCTGTGAAAGTGAATTCATTGCCGCATTCCTTACAGATGAGAGTCTTGTCTTCGTACATTGTTTTTAACCTCGCTTGAAAAA
>JAZRIG010000078.1:0-2398 GCA_045645145.1 Acutalibacteraceae bacterium | reverse complement strand
GCCTTGTGCTTGCCGCGAAGAAGCTTTGCAGCCTCAACAGCAACTTTACCCATGGGCTTGCCTGCTGCATCGATCACATACCACTTACGGACGATGTCGCCCGCTTTAGGCATATAAGTTGACATAACTTTACCTCCGATTATTTTTTTCGTGCCTGCATATATTATCACAAGCTTAAAACAATGTCAATAGCTTTTTTTGAATTTTTTAATTTACATTCCGCAATCTCTTGAATGCTCTGTTTTTCTCGTTTTTTCATAGCAAAAGCTCACTTGCGGTTTTTAAAAATGTTTCAAAAAAACACGGAAATTTGAAAATTCAAATCAAATTTCCGTGCCATTTCTTGTTTTATTACAATATTATATTATGTCATCAAACTCAACAACTTTGTTTGTTTTGCCTGATTCAAAAATTGCCTCAACAAGGCGCATAAGTCTGCGCTGCTGGTTATGAGTGACGATGATGTTTTCTTCGCCGCGCAGATATGCAAAAATGTTTTTATAATACTCGCCCCAATCTGCTTTCTGAACGGGCAGGGGATATGTTTCAATCGTGTCGTCGGTTCTGGGCGCCATGGTTTTGGTTATTCCCGCGCCTGCAACAATGGGAACTGCATCTCTGTTTTCCCAATCGGAAACCATAACGATTTTGCCGTTCCATTGCCAGTCATTAACAACTGCCGTTCCGTTTTCGCCGAGCATGTACCAAAGCGGAAGCTCGATGAAATTGCTTGTTGTAACCTCAACATAGAAAGAAAGGCCGTCGTCAAAAATCAAAGTTGTGCGGAAGCCGTCATCGCAGTTTTCGTTGGTGACGTTTGTGAGTTCCGCATAAACAGATTTAAGCTTTCTGGGCATGGTCATCATCAGCGCCTGGTCAAGAAGGTGAATGCCCCAGTCATAGACCATTCCGCCGCCGTGCTGCGGCTGGTTTCTCCAGTCGCCCGGAACGCCTCTTGAACCCTGAACGCGGGATTCGATGCGAAAAACTCTGCCGAGAGTGTTTTCGTCGAGCAGCTTTTTCATGGTAAGATAGTCTTCGTCCCAGCGTCTGTTCTGGTGAACGGTGAAAAGCTTGCCTGTTTCTTCGGCGCAGGCAATCATTTCTTCGAGGTCTGCCGTGCAGAGGGTGACGGGCTTTTCGCTGATAACGTTTTTGCCGTGGCGCATGGCATCAATTGCAATTTCCTTGTGAACATCGTTCGGAGTTGCGATTGTTACAAGGTCGATGCGTTCATCGGAGAGCAGTTCTTCCCTTGACGAAAAGAAATGGAATCCCTTTTCATCAGCAACTTTTTTTCTTTCGGGATTGATGTCATAAACACCGACAACCTCGGCGAATTCGCCCATTTCTTCTTTGATTTTTCTTGCGTGCCAGCCGCCCATGCCGCCGTAGCCGATAACGGCACAGCCGAGTTTGTTGTTAATCATAGTATTCGCTTCCTTGTGATTTTGATGCGTAAAGGCTAAAAGCGGAGAGTGAAACTCAAACCCACCACATTTCGCCCGTGGATTCGGTGAGAATAATGTTTTTGAGGAATGAAACAGCTTTTGAAAGACCTTCGTTCTGGCTCATGAGGGAATCCTCATGCTCGATGCTGATTGCGTAGTCATAACCGACCATGCGCAGGTTGGAGATAATCTCCTTCCAATATGCATTGTCATTGCCGTAGCCGATTGTGCGGAAAATCCATGAACGGTTGATTTCGTCGCCGTAGGGCTTGTTATCGAGAACGCCGTTTACTGCGGTGTTGTACTTATCAATCTTTGTATCCTTTGCGTGGAAATGGAAGATTGCATCGCCCAGCTTGCGGATGCATGCAACGGGATCCATGCCCTGCCAGATAAGATGGCTGGGGTCAAAGTTTGCGCCGATTTCGGGGCCTACAGCCTCGCGAAGGCGGAGAAGAGATTCGGTGTTGTATACACAGAATCCGGGGTGAAGCTCAAGAGCGATTTTGTTAACGCCGTGAGCCTTTGCAAACTCAACAAGATTCTTCCAATAGGGAATGAGAACCTCATTCCATTGCCACTCAAGGATTTCGCCGAAGTCGTTGGGCCAGGGGCAGGTTACCCAGTTGGGATATTTTGCGGTTTCGCAGTCGCCGGGGCAGCCTGAGAAGGTGTTTATCTGGTGCAGGCCGAGCTTTTCGGCGAGAAGAATTGTGTTTCTGATGGTTTTGTCGTAATCCGCAGCAATTTCCTTGTTGGGATGAACGGGGTTGCCGTGGCATGAAAGTGCGCTTATTTCAACGTCATATTTTTTAATGAGAGCTTTGAACTCTTCAAGCTTTGCATCGTCGTTGAGAAGAATTTCAGGGTCTGCGTGAGCGTTGCCGGGGTAGCCGCCGCAGCCGATTTCAACCATTTCAATGCCGAGAGATTTGAAATATTTGAGA
>JAZRIG010000077.1:0-4629 GCA_045645145.1 Acutalibacteraceae bacterium | reverse complement strand
GAAAATATGTGAATTATTTAAACGAAAGAGGTTATATTATGTCTGTAAATATTGCGATTGACGGCCCTGCAGGCGCAGGAAAAAGCACACTTGCCAGAAAGGCAGCCGAAAAATTAGGCTACATCTATGTTGATACAGGTGCTCTTTACAGAACGGTGGGTCTTTATTCCATCAGAAAAGCCTACGATACCAATGATGCCGAAAAGGTGATTTCAACTCTTGGCGACATCGACATTAAGCTTGGCTTCACCGATGAAGGTCAGCGCGTTTATCTAAACGGCGAGGACGTTTCCGACGCAATCAGAACCCCCGAGGCTTCAATGGGCGCTTCCAACGTTTCTGCAATTCCCAAGGTGCGCGAGTTTTTGTTTGACCTGCAAAAGGATATAGCCAAAAACAACAATTGCCTTATGGACGGCAGAGACATCGGCACGGTTGTTCTTCCCGATGCACAGGTTAAGATTTTTCTCACCGCGTCACCCGAAATAAGAGCAAAGCGCCGTTATGATGAGCTTGCTGCAAAGGGCTCTGACGTAACCTTTCAGGAGGTTCTTGACGACCTTGTAAAACGAGATTATCAGGATACTCACCGTGAGGTTGCGCCTCTCAAGGCGGCTGACGATGCCGAAATTCTCGACACAAGCCCTCTCACCTTTGAAGAGAGCCTTGATGCCATTCTTGCCGTTATCGCCAAAAAGCTTTAAAGCGGGGATAATGTGAAAAGCAAAAACTTGTTTGCCAAAGCACTTCTTTTTTTCGGCACTCCGATTTTATATTTTCTTCATCCGTTCAGGTTTTACGGAACAGAGAATCTGCCCCCGGACGGCGGCTTTATAATTGCGTCAAATCATATCTTTTGGCTTGATGCGTTCTATATCGCTCTCGCAAGCCGAAAAAACGTGCACTTTATGGCAAAAAGTGAGCTTTTCAGACATAGCTTTTTTAATTGGTTTTTCCGAAGCCTTAACGCCTTCCCTGTTAAAAGGGGATATTTTGACCGCCGTGCCCTTAAAACAGCCGCCGAAATAATTTCAACCGGGGACGTGCTGGGCATTTTTCCCGAGGGCGGAATCGTTACCCGCGACGGCAGACCGACCAAGGCGAAATGGGGCGTGGCGTATATTGTTAATCAATGCAGATGCCCCGTTGTGCCCGTGAGCATTTATTCCCGCAGGGGCAAGGGCGTTTTCAAAAGAATAGTTGTCCGCTTCGGTGAGCCTATGGCTTATGAAAGCTTCGGCTTTTCTCAAAAGCCCGACAGGCAGGAATACACCGCGGCGGCGGACTATATTATGCAAAAAATTATCACTCAATGGGAGAAGGGCAATGAAAGAGATTAAACTTGCCGAAACCGCAGGCTTTTGTTTCGGCGTAAACAGAGCCGTGGATATGCTTTACAAAATGGTGGAGGACGGAGAAAAGGCGTGCACTCTCGGTCCGATTATCCACAATCCCCAGGTTATTGACGACCTGAAAAGCAAGGGTGTTGATATTGTTGATGACCCCTGCTCGGCAGACGATGACGTAACCGTGGTTATCCGAACCCACGGCGTGGAGCGTCAGGTGAAAGAAAAAATTGAAAAAGCAGGGCGCAGGTTCTGCGACGCCACTTGCCCCTTTGTTAAAAAAATACATAAAATCGTTGATGAAAATTCAGACCCCAACACCGCCGTGCTTATCGCAGGTGACGAAAATCACCCCGAGGTCAAGGGCATAATGAGCTACAGCAACGGCGGAACCTACGTTTTCATAAACTCGCAGAAATTGGATGAATTTATCGAAAAATCCGATATTTTATCAAAAAAGAAAATAATTGTTGTGGCGCAGACCACTTTTAGCATAAAAGAGTGGGAAATTTGCTTAAAAAAGATAAAAAAACACTATACAAACGCAATTATTTTTGATACAATATGTAATGCGACTAATGAGCGCCAGTCCGAAGCGTTGCAGCTTTCGGGCAAATGTGACGCCATGATTATAGTCGGCGGGCGCCAGAGCTCCAACACCGCCAAGCTCAAAGCCGTGTGTGAGCCTAACTGCCCGACCTATCTTATCGAAACCGCTGATGAATTGTCGCAGTATGATTTCAGCAGTTTTAATTGTGTGGGTATTACTGCAGGGGCATCTACTCCTGCTGGTATTATAAAGGAGGTACTTACAACCATGTCCGAAATTTTAAACGAACAGGAAAAAGAAATCAACGAGACTGCAGTGCAGGCTCAGACTGAGGAGGTGCAGGTAGCAGCTCAGCCGGCTAAATCTATCGATGAGATGGATTTTTCCGAAGCACTGGAAGAGTCTCTTAAAAATATGAGCACAGACCAGAAGGTTTGCGGAATAGTAACAGCCATTTCTCCCAGCGAGATTCAGGTTGACATCGGCAGAAAACAGACAGGCTACGTTCCCGCTGACGAATACAGCGCAGACCCCACAGCCGACCCCATGAAGGAACTCAAAGTAGGCGACGAAATCAATCTCATCATTATGAAAACAGACGACCAGGAAGGCACAATTATGCTTTCCAAAAAGCGTTATGACGCTCAGGGCGCTTGGGATAAGATGATTGCCGCACAGGAATCAGAAGAAATCCTTGAAGGCACAGTTGCCGACGTTATCAAAGGCGGCGTAATCGTTGTTGCCAACGGCGTAAGAGTTTTCGTTCCCGCATCACTCGCAACAGCATCAAGAGGCGAAGCTCTTGAAGATATGCTCAAAACAAAGGTTAAGTTCAAGGTTATCGACGTTAACCGTCAGCGTAGACGTGCTGTTGGTTCAATCCGCGCCGTTCTCAAGGATGAACGCAAGGCTCAGGAAGAAGCTTTCTGGGCAGCAGCCGAAGAAGGTCAGACCTACAACGGTGTTGTTAAGTCACTCACAAGCTACGGTGCATTCGTAGACATCGGTGGCGTAGACGGTATGGTACATATTTCAGAGCTCTCATGGAAGCGCATTAAGCATCCTTCAGACGTTCTTGCAGTTGGTCAGGAAGTTTCTGTTTTTGTTAAGGCACTTGACAAAGAAAACAAGAAAATTTCTCTCGGCTACAAAAAGGCAGAAGACAATCCCTGGGAAATCCTTCGCCGTGACTACCCCGTAGATACAGTTGTTGAGTCAGAAATCGTTGGTCTCACCACATTCGGCGCATTTGCAACAGTTATCCCCGGTATCGACGGTCTTATCCACATTTCTCAGATTGCTAACCAGCACATCAAGCATCCCGGCGACGTTCTTAAGGTTGGTGACAAGGTTACAGCTAAAATCACAGCTATCGACTTTGACAAGAGCCGCGTAAGCCTTTCAATCCGCGCACTCCTTCCCGAAGCTGAAGAAGTTGCTGTTGAAGAAGCAGTAGCAGAAGAAGCTCCCGCAGAGGAAGTTGCAGCAGAAGAAGTTGCTGAATAATCAAACAAAAATCAACACCCGACGTTCGAAAGAGCATCGGGTGTTATTTTATTGCAATTCTTCAATAAATCTGCTTAATGCATCCTGCCAGGAGGGGAGTCGGCTGAAGCCTGCCTCGTCAAGGCATTTTTTGGAAAGTCGGGAGTTGAGAGGTCTTTGCGCTTTTGCTCCGTATTCCGCGGTGGTGACGGGGTTGATTACCGTTGCCTTTCCGCCTTGATTCATAATTTCTTCGGCAAACTCTGCCCAGGAGCAATAATTTTCGTTTGTGCCGTGATATGTGCCGTATTTATCGGTTTCAAGCATATCACAAATCAGCCTTGCAAGGTCGGGGGTGTAGGTGGGTGAGCCAACCTGGTCACACACAACGTTGAGCTGCGGATGAGTGTCACCAAGACGGAGCATTGTTTTAACAAAATTGTTTCCGTTGATGCCGAATACCCACGATGTGCGAACAATAAAATGTTTGCCGCAGTTTGCCTTAACCGCTTCCTCTCCCTGCAATTTTGTTTTGCCGTAAACGTTGCAGGGGTTCGTTTTGTCAGTCACCTCAAAGGGCTCGGAGCCTGCGCCGCCGTAAACATAGTCGGTGCTCACATACACCATTTTTGCTCCGATTTCACCGCATACTTTTGCAATGTTTTCACTGCCGAGGGTGTTGACCTTTCGGCAGGTGTCTTCGTCGTCCTCGGCTTTGTCAACGGCTGTGTATGCCGCGCAATGCACAACGCAATCGGGAGCGTAAGCCTTGATATATTTTTCGGTTGCTTCGGCGTCTGTAATATCAAAATCCGCCATATCAGCGCCTTTGCAGGCAATATGGCGGCTTTCAAGCTCTTTGATAACGTCGAAGCCAAGCTGACCGTTGTAGCCGGTAACAAGAACTTTCATATCAATTATCCTTTATAAATAAATTCAACGTCGCTGTCCTCAAGAAGGGGAGCGTTCAAATCTTTTTGCGACAAAACGGGGTTTTCCACACCCCACTCAACGCCCAGAGCAGGGTCGTCAAAGCGGATGCTTCGGTCGTTTTCGGGTGAATAGAAGTTATTCACCTTGTACATAACCTCAACGTTGTCTGTCAACGTAACGAAGCCGTGAAGACAGCCCGCAGGAATGTAAAACATCTTTTTGTTTTCTTCGCTGAGCTTAACGCCGACCCATTTCATATAGGTGGGCGAGCCCTTACGGATATCCACCGCAACGTCAAGAATTTCACCCTTGAGG
>JAZRIG010000076.1:0-19907 GCA_045645145.1 Acutalibacteraceae bacterium | reverse complement strand
GCGCTGAGGATTCTCGAGACCGAGGATAAGCATATGCCCAGCCATCCAGCCTTCTTTCCAGCCCTGGTATGATGCGATACGAAGAGCAAAGCACTTCTTACCAAGAAGAACGTTTCCGCCGTAACCGGAGTTAACGGAGATGATTGTGTTGTCCTGAGGGAACTGACAGATATATCTCTTTTCCTCGTCGATCTGACAACGGCAGTGGAGACCGCGTACCCAGTCATTGCTCTCATCACCAAAAGCGTCAAGAACAGCCTTGCCTACTCTTGTCATGATAGCCATGTTGAGAACAACATAGATTGAGTCTGTGAGCTCAATACCGATTTTGGAGAACTTGGAGCCAACGGGACCCATTGAATAAGGGATAACATACATTGTTCTGCCCTTGTAGCTGTCCTTAGCGATAGCATAAAGCATTTCATAAGCTTCTGCGGGATCCATCCAGTTGTTGGTGGGGCCTGCTTCTTCCTTTGTGGGAGCGCAGATGAAGGTTCTGCCTTCAACGCGAGCAACGTCATTAACTGCTGTTCTGTGAAGATAGCAATCGGGAAGAAGCTCCTGATTGAGCTTAATCATTTCGCCTGTTGAGCAAGCTTCTGCGCGGAGAGCTTCAATCTGCTCCTCGCTGCCGTCAATCCAAACGACCTTTTCAGGCTTAACGAGATCAATTTTTTCATTAATCCATGAAAGAACGCTCTTATTGGAAGTCATATTTTCCATAGTTAATTTCTCCTTTCTTACGAAAAACCAACAAATTTTAACAAATTAATAAGTTTGAAAAAGCCTTGTTTGTAACTGTTGACAAACCGTTGTCATCGCTTTTCCAACTTTATCCATAATAATTATATCATCTTTTTTTGTAAAGTCAATGATTTTTTATTGATTTACTTCGTCTATAGGCATTGTTGCGAAGGCATTAAGCTCCAATCCTGCAACATTACCGCTTTGAAGCTCATAAAAACCCTGCGCACCAACCATCGCCGCATTATCGCCGCAAAGCGAAAGCTGAGGCATATAAAGCTGCCAGCCCTTTTCCGAGCAAACATCCGACATTCTTTTTCTTAAACGCGAGTTTGCCGAAACACCGCCCGCAAGAGCGATTTTGTCAAAACCGTAAGCCTCTGCAGCTTTAACCGTATTCTTTACAAGGCAGTCGGCAACGGTTTCAATGCACGCCGCACCGAGGTCGGGAATATTAATATCTTCCCCCTTTTGCTTGGCATTATGAATAACATTAACAACTGCGGTTTTAAGCCCCGAGAAGCTGAAATCATAGTCGCTGCCGTCAACATGAGGATGCGGCAGTTTATATGCTTCGGGATTTCCGTCAACGCTGATTTTATCAAGATTCACTCCGCCGGGATAAGGCAGGCCCATTGCCCTTGCCGCTTTATCCATGCATTCGCCTGCAGCATCATCCCTTGTTCTGCCGATAATTTTGAAATCCGTGTAGTCATTAACGGCAACAATATGGCTGTGACCACCCGAAACAACAAGGCAAAGAAAGGGCGGCTTCAAATCAGGAAAAGTGATGTAATTAGCCGCAATATGCGAACGAAGATGATGAACGGGAACAAGCGGCAATCCGGTTGAATACGAAAGACCTTTCGCAAAATTGACACCTACAAGCAATGCGCCGATAAGACCCGGAGCATAGGTAACGGCAATTGCATCCAAATCCGAGTAGCTCAACTGAGCATCGCTCATTGCCTTTGACACAACGCTGCTTATTGCCTGCGCATGCATTCTTGAAGCTATTTCCGGCACAACGCCGCCATATATAATATGCTCTTTTACCTGCGAAGCTATTACATTTGATAAAACTTTTCTTCCGTCCTCAACAACGGCAGCCGCCGTTTCGTCACAGGAGGATTCTATTGAAAGGATTTTCATATTTTTACCTCACAAAATATTTTGTATATATAATTCCGTTTTCAGTAGGAAGGGAATAAAAATTTTTTCTTATTCCGGCTGTTTCAAAGCCTTCTGATTCATAAAGCGATATTGCAGCTTTATTGCTTTCACGCACTTCAAGGGTGATGAATTCGCAATTTCGGCTTTCAGCGCCTTCGCAGGCAGCTTTGAGCAAGGCTCTGCCGACACCCAAGTTTCTGTATTCGCCAAAAACCGCTATGTTTGTTATATATGCCTCGCCGCAAATTTCCTGAACTCCGATATATCCGAGAAGCCTGTCCGAAACAGCGGCAAGAAAATATGAATTTTCATTTTTCAATTCTTCCGAAAGAGCATTTTCACTCCAAGGCTGAGAAAAGCACTCTTTTTCGAGTTTTGCTATTTGCGCAACATGCTCTTTTATCATGGGATTAATTCTAAAATTCATTCATTTTCTCCCGACGTTATTTCATCAAACTGCAAACCTAATGCCGTTTTTATAAGATTGGCGCAAATCATATAGGTTTCCAAATCGCCGCCGAACGGGTCAGGTATTCCGCCGCCGAGAACCGTTATCTTTTCCTGAGGAACATAAAGCGCAAGGCTGGCTGCATGGTCATGAGTCATGCACACAAATTTATCCGTTTCATCAAGAATGTAAGATGTTATGCGCCTTGCTCTGTGAGCGGAAATATCCGCACCGAAGCGTTCGCAGGCTTTAACGGAGTTTGGCGTTACCTCATCTCCCGTCATTGCAAACAAACCCGCGCTGGAGCATTCAACGCCGTCTGTGTTTTTTTCGGCAAGGAGCTTTTTGAAAAGCCCCTCCGCCATCGGGCTGCGGCAAGTGTTGCCCGTGCATACAAATAAAACTTTCATACCATCACCGTTATTTTGATTCATACCAGGTTTTGCCTATGCCGACATCTGCCTGCATATTAACCCGCATTTTTACTGCATTTTCCATTTCCCGTTTAACTATGCCCGCAACAATCTGAGCTTCATTTTCAGGCGCTTCAACAATCAGTTCATCGTGAACCTGCATAATAAGTCTTGCTTTGAGGCATTGATTTTTCAGGCATTCCCAGACCCTTATCATTGCAATTTTGATTATATCGGCAGCCGTTCCCTGAATCGGCATATTCAACGCAACTCTTTCACCGAAAGCGCGCATCATGGCATTTGACGAAGTAAGCTCCGGCAAATATCTGCGCCTTGCAAATTCGGTTTCAACATATCCGTTTTCTTTTGCCTTTTCAACAACAGCCTTCATATATTTCTGAACGCCGCCGAAATGGGCAAGATAGCCTTTGATGTAGCTGTCTGCCTCGGCGCGAGTAACTCCGATATCCTTGGCAAGCGAAAAAGCCCCGATGCCGTAGACGATGCCGAAATTAACCGCCTTTGCGCGGCTTCTCATAAGAGGAGTAACCATCATCAAGGGCATGTTGAACACCTGAGATGCCGTTATTGCGTGGATATCGTCGCCGTTATTAAATGCGTCAATCATATTTTTATCATTGGCAACATGCGCAAGCACACGAAGCTCAATCTGTGAATAGTCCGCAACAACCAGCACGCAGCCGTCCTTTGCCTTGAAGAATTTTCTCATTTCCCTGCCAAGCTCCGAGCGCACGGGGATATTCTGAAGATTGGGCTCGGTTGATGAAATTCTGCCCGTTCTTGTTTCCGTTTGATTGAGGGTTGAACGGATTCTGCCGTCCTCGCAAATAACCTTTAAAAGGCCTTCACAATAGGTCGATTTAAGCTTTGCAAGAGTTCTGTATTCAAGAATTTTTGCAACAACGGGATAATCGGCCGCAAGCCCCTCAAGCACATCGGCATTGGTTGAATAGCCGCTCTTGGTTTTTTTCTTTGCAGGCAGACCCATTTTAACAAACAGAGCCTCGCCAAGCTGTTTCGGCGAATTAAGATTGAATTCACAGCCGACTTCATCATATATCTCTGAAACAAGCGTTTCAATCCTGCTCTTCAAATCGTTGCCGAATTTTTCGATTCCCTCGGCATCAACCAAAAAGCCCTCTCGCTCCATTGAAGCAAGCACTCTTGCAAGCGGCAGCTCAATTTCATCAAGCAAGCGCACCTGATTATGCTCTTCAATCAAAGAATTCATTTTTTCAAAAGCCTTTGGCAAATACGCCGCATGGAATGCATTTTCGTTTTCTTCGTCGGGCAACTCGGCGTTGGCATATTCCGCAATAATGCGCTTAAGGTCATAGGCGCCCGATGAGGGGTTAATAACATAAGCGGAAAGCATTGCATCTCCGCAGACTGAATTTATTTCAATATCATCCGAATAATCATAGAAAAACGCATAAAGCTGCTTTGAATTATAGGTATATTTTTTTATGCTCTTTTCAAAAAGAAAATCGGAGCAAAAAGAAGCATATTCCGTGTTTTCGGGAACAACCTCGGCAACACCGTTTTCCATGGCAAACCTGAAAATGCCGTTGTCAAAAGTAAAATAAGCCTCACCTTGCTTTTTGAGCATGTTAAAAAGCAGCTTAAGGTCATCTTGCTTAAAGCAATCGGTGATTATTTTTTCATCATTTTCATTTTTCTGCTCTTTTTCAGGAGCTTTAAGTTCAAGACGTTCAATCATCTTATACATTTCAAGCTCGCCAAGAATTTTTGTTGCAGTAAAAGCATCAGGTTCAGCGGGCACATAGCTTTCATAGTTGCCGTCAATCGGAGCATCGGTTTTGATTGTTCCGAGTTCACGGCTGAGATATGCCATTTCCTTGTCGTTCACAAGCTTATCGTGAACACCTTTTTTGATATCAATGGTTTCGATATTCGCATATATATCGTTGATTGAACCGAAGCGGCTGATTAAATCCTTGGCGGTTTTTTCACCTATTCCCGAAACTCCGGGAATGCAGTCAGAACTGTCACCCATGAGAGCTTTGATATCAATAAGAAGCTCCGGCACAACAAGATAATCCTCTTTTATTTTAGCAGTATCATACCTGACACTCTGCGCCTTGCCCATCTTGGTTGAAGCGAGCAAAACGTTAACATTATCACGCACAAGCTGGAGAGAATCGCGGTCGCCCGTTGCGATATAGCAGA
Organism: Acutalibacteraceae bacterium; assembly: GCA_045645145.1. GTDB lineage: Bacteria > Bacillota > Clostridia > Oscillospirales > Acutalibacteraceae > CAG-177. The sequence continues at coordinate 14,918 of JAZRIG010000076.1, read as the reverse complement.
AATCATCTTTTCCGCAATGTGCGGCAAGAGTGCCGAGAATATCATCCGCCTCCCAGCCGGGAGCTTCAAGAATTTTGTAGCCCATGGCGGAAAGCAACTCTTTCAAAGGCGGCATCTGCTGAGCCAGTTCAGGCGGCATCCCCTTCCTGTTAGCCTTGTAGCCCGAATACATTTCGTGGCGGAAGGTCGGAGCTTTAACATCAAATGCAATGGCTACCGCATCGGGCGAAACCTCGTCGCGGAGCTTAAGAAGTATATTAAGAAAGCCGTATATTCCGTTTGTGAATTTACTGCCGTCTTTGGTTGTCAGAAGTTTTATGCCATAAAATGCGCGGTTAAGAATGCTGTTGCCGTCAAGAGCTAAAAGCTTCATTCCAAATCACCTCATTTTACATTATAACATATATTTTGTAAATTTCAGCAATTTTGTGAAAAATATTGAAAATAATTTATTTTAATGGTAACATTGTCATATTAAGTTCAAGGAGAACAAAATGAAAATAGGTAACTTTGAAATAAAAGGCTATGCTGCTCTTGCACCCATGGCGGGAGTTGCAGACAGAGCATTCCGCGAACTGTGCATTGAATTCGGTGCATCTTATGTTGTGACCGAAATGGTCAGCTCAAAAGGGCTTACCATGCACGACCGCAAATCGGATTCGCTGATGGTTCTGGGTGAAACAGAAAAGCCTGCAGCGGTTCAGATTTTTGGCAGCGACCCTGCAACCATGGCAGAAGCAGCAAAAAAAGCTGCGGAAACAGGCTGCTGCGCAATCGATATCAACATGGGCTGCCCCGCTCCGAAAATTGCGGGAAACGGCGGCGGAAGCGCGCTGATGAAAGACCCCGACCTTGCCGCAAGAATAACAGAAGCGGTTGTCAGGGCTGTTGAACTGCCCGTAACCGTCAAATTCCGTGCAGGCTGGGACGAAAACAGCATCAATGCCGTTCACTTTGCAAAGCTTCAGGAATCCGCCGGTGCTTCAATAATAACCGTTCACGGCAGAACAAGAAAGCAGATGTATGCTCCGCCCGTTGACCTTGACATCATAAAACAGGTAAAAGATGCCGTTAATATCCCCGTTATCGGCAACGGCGACATCATTGATGCCCATTCCGCAGAAAACATGTATAAAACCACAGGCTGCGATTTCATAATGGTTGGCAGAGGCGCTCTCGGCGCACCGTGGGTCTTTAATCAAATCAACGAATATTTCAAAAGCGGAATCATTCTTCCCGAGCCTCCCATTCAGCAACGCATGGAAATCATGCTTCGCCACATCGGCAAGCTCTGCGAATACAAAGGCGATTATGTGGGCATGAGAGAGGCGAGAAAGCACGCCGCATGGTATATCAAAGGCATTCGCGGCGCAGCGGCTTTGAGGCAGGAAATCGGTTCACTTGAAAACATGGAGCAGCTTCGTGCAATAGCCGAAAAGGTTGTTGAATCCGCTGTAGCAAATCAACAAAACAACACTTAAAGTATTGTGTAAAACAACGAAAAGCAAATCCGCCTTTCAAAATTTATTGAAATGGCAGTTTTGCTATGTTAGAATTATATTAGTAAAACGCAAGGAGAGATTTTATGACCATTTTGTTTAAGATTATCGGTTTTTTACTTGCAGTAATCACCCCTTTTGCATCAATGATTGTATGGGATCCGACCGCATATTTTGACAAAGAAGTTCCCGTTGCTGAAGAAAAGATTGACGGATTTATGAAGGGCGTTTGCCACCTTGACCCCGACTATGACCTCATTAAGGAAGGCAATATAGAATGGTTCCGCGACGATATCCCCTTCCCATTCGAAAAAGACGGCAGCATTTCCAAAAGCTATGAGAACTGGAAAAGAGAAAGCCAAAAATATGTTGACAACGGAATAAGAATATTCGGTATTACCCCATATCCTGATGACTATATTGAATACGGTCTTGACCCCAGGCTGCCCGAAAATCGAAAAAAAATTCAGGAAATTGCAAAATTTTATGTTGAAGACCTCAGGGGCATCGTAGGCGCTTTCCAGGTTACAAACGAAATGGGAATCGACCGTTTCACCCTCCCCCTCACTCTTGATGAGGCAGCAGATTTCATCGGCATGCAGCTTGAAGCGATGTATCCCGTAAGAGGTGACATCATCATCGGCTATAATCTCGGCGGTCTCTCCATTCTTCAGCTTCCGTTCAAAATGATGAAATATCATCAGTATTGCGATTATGTGGGCCTTGATATGTATCTCGGCTGCTTTGAGCCTGTTCTTAAGAATGCCGATCAGTATGTAACAATTCTTAATTTTGTAAGAAAAATTACGGGCAAGCCTATTATTCTTTGCGAATTTGGCTATATCGGCTACGGTGAGCCCAAAACCAAGGAAGAAAAGATTGCAATTCTTCAAAAATACGGTTACAACAGCGAAGAAGAAGCAAGCGCTAACATTGACGATTTCATCAGCAAGCTTCCGGAAGATATGAAAGAAGAAATCATTGAGGATTACAGCGACAGAACCCCCGAGGAGCGTGCAGACCTCATTTTCAACGGCGAATATTCAAACCATCTTTATTGCGAACTTGCAGAGGGCACAGGCCTTTATCGCTTCCCCCACACTCCCGAGGGTCAGGCCGAATTCTTTGAATACGTAATCCCCAAGATTCGCAGCATTGATTATGTTATCGGCATGTGCGTCTACTGCTGGGCAGACAGCGACAGCTGTTATGTCTGCGGTCAGGCAGACTGCCCGGTTGAAACAGGCTGGGGCCTGGTTGACGGAAACGGCAAACCAAAGCCTGCATACTATGCAGTACAGAAAGGCTTTGAAGATTAACGATTAAATTTACCCGAGTTTACCGAACGGTGAACTCGGGTTTTCTTTTATTCAACAACCTCAACCTTAATAATGTTTGTTGTTCCGGAAATGCCTATCGGAACTCCCGAGGTTATAACGGCTATATCATCGCTTTTTAGCAGATTATGATTTTTCGCCGCACCTACCGCATGGCAAAACAGTTCAAAAACCTCATTTTTCTCTTCAAGAAGAAGAGGTATAACTCCCCACGAAAGGCTGAGCTGACGCCATGCTTTTTCGCTGACGGTGCATCCGATAATATTGCAGTCGGGTCGGTAGCGTGAAATCATCCTTGCGGAACGTCCGGATTTTGAAACGGTAACAATCGCCTTGGCGTTGAGGTCATGCGCCGTGGTGCAGGTTGCGTGGCAGATAGCATCCGTCACATCGGGATTTGCCCTGCGTTCATTATGAAAAAACCTTTTGCGGTAGTCAATATCTCTCTCCGTTCTCTCGGCAATCTTAACCATTGTTTTGAGCGATTCAGCTGGATATTTGCCCGCCGCTGTTTCTCCCGAAAGCATAATTGCGCTCGTTCCGTCATAAATAGCGTTGGCAACATCGGTTGTTTCTGCCCGTGTGGGTCGGGGATTCTTTATCATGGAATCAAGCATCTGCGTTGCGGTAATTACACGTTTTCCCTTTTCATAGACCTTCTTAATTATTAATTTTTGAACAATCGGCACCTCCTCTTCAGGAAGTTCAACGCCCATATCGCCGCGCGCAATCATAATTCCGTCAGATTCTTCAATTATCGCATCAATATCGTCAACGCCCTCCTGATTCTCGATTTTTGCAATAACAGCAATTTCTCCGCCGCCGTTACGCTCAAGAAAACGGCGCAGCTCTCGGATATCCTCCGCGCTTCTTGTGAATGAAGCGGCAATAAAATCAACATCGTTTTCAATGCCGAAAAGGATATCCTCCTTATCTTTTTCGCTCAGATACTCAAGCTTCAAATGAATTCCGGGCACATTAACCCCTTTGTAGTTTGAAATATATCCCGAATTGCGAACAACGCATTGTATCTCGGGATATTTGAGCGAAAGCACAACCAACTCAACCAGACCATCATCGATGAGTATTCTTGTTCCTATCTCAACATCCTTTGAAAGCCCCGGATAGCTTATGCTTGCGATAAGTGCGTTGCCCATAAGCTGCTCACCCGTTAAAGTGAACATCTGCCCCGCCTCAAGCTCCACTCCGCCGTTTTCAAAATCACCCAGACGTATTTCCGGCCCTTTGGTATCCAGCAAAGCAGCAACGGGAGCGTTCCTTTTTTCTCGGATTGCCTTAAGCTGCTCCAATCGCCGTTTTTGTATTTCGTGAGTGCCGTGCGAAAAATTAAACCGCGCAACATCCATACCCTCTTCAACAAGCTGCTCAAGAATTTCAGGATTATCCGTTGAAGGGCCCAGCGTGCAAACTATTTTTGTTTTTCTCATTTTTACCTCCCGATAATTAACTCCGCATTTTTTGACATACACAACTATCATGCACCGAAAATCAAGCAATAATTATCCTCTGAAAAATACTGATTTTTTATTTATCCGAACTTTATGTTTTTGACTTTTACTTAAAATTGAGTTGAAAAAACATTGAATCTTTGTTAGACTTATATTATTAAGTTAATGGAGGAAGAAACATGAAAAAAGCAGCTTCCGTTTTATTAAAGGCCGCAGGAATAACGGCAGGAATAGTCGGCGCGGCAGGATATGTCACCTTTCTTGAACTGATGCATCGCAACGCAAAGCTTGCAACCGCGATAGGCAGCAAATTTGTAGGCGAATCGGGCTTACCTGCCGAAAATCCCGAAAATGAAGCAAGGGTTGCCTGGTTTAATAATCAGATTTTTGAAGAATTTGAAATTGTAAACGACAAAGGCTTTAAGCTCAGAGGCTATTTTCTTCCCTCCGAAAAGCCGAGCAATGTTTATGTTTTCGGCAGTCATGGCTACAGAGGCAACGGAAAAACCGAGTTCTGCTCTATGACAAAATTTTATCACGATAAGGGCTATAACGTTTTTCTTGTTGACCATCAGGCTGCCGGCGAGAGTGAAGGCAAATATATCGGCTTCGGCTATCATGAATATACCGACTGCTTCAAATGGCTTGATTTTATCCATGAACGCTTCGGAAGTGACATTCAAATCATTCTTCACGGCGTTTCAATGGGCTGCGCAACGGTTACAATGATGAGCGGCTGTGAAAAGCTTCCCGAAACAGTTAAATTCACGGTTGCCGACTGCGGCTATACTTCGGCTTATGATGAATTTATGCACAACGTTAAGAGTATTCGCATCCCTGCAACTCCCGTAATGGCAGCTGCGAACCAATTCAACCGCATCATTTCGGGCTATGAGTTCAAGGATGCAAATCCGCTTGAGGCGGTTAAAAACGCTAAGGTTCCCATGCTCTTTATCCACGGCAGCAAGGATACCTTTGTGCCCACCGAAATGGTTTACAGGCTTTATGACGCCTGCTCAAGCGCGGATAAAGACCTTCTTGTTGTTGAAGGTGCGGCTCATGCCGAAAGCTACCCCGTAGACAGCGCATCTTATGAAGCAAAGGTCTGCGCTTTTGCAGATAAATATATTAAATAAGAGGTTCTTATGGCTAAAATAATAAGCTTTATAATGAGCGTTATAACTGTTTTCTGCCTTGCAAGCGAAGGCTTGCCATATATGTTCAGGCCGACTCTTGAGGTTGACGCTGCCGAAAGTTGCGGCAATGTTTCAAGCAGGGCCTCGGGCTTTCTTTACGGCATAGCTCAAAACGGAGTTCCCGACTCGGCAATGGTGGAAAGCATTGACGTTGCAAGCGTTTCACAAAAGGTAATCGGCGGTTTGCAACACCCTATCGGCGATGTTGACGAAGCGGCACAGATGCTTGACTCATGCGATTACATAACAGTATATCTGCAGGACTGCTTTGACACATGGTATTACTGCTGGGAAGAAATAGGCAACATGCGGGCAGAAGGCACTTATGACTGCGAAAAGTTTGTTCGTGAACGTTTTCATCCGCAGGTTATCAAAAGCGTAACCGCGCTTGCTCAAAAGGATTATTCCGACAGGCTGGTTTACTGCCCGTATAATGAAGCAGACAATGCAGTTTGGTTCGGCACACCGTCTGAAGACGGCACTTGGATGATGTTTGACGATGCAGCAAAGCTCCGCTTTTATTCGGTATGGAAGGAAACTTACAGCCTTATACGCTCAATTGACCCTGATGCAGTCATCGGCGGTCCCGGCTACTGCGACTACGACAGCTATGAAATCCGCCATTTTCTTGAATACTGCAAAGAAGACGGCTGCATGCCTGACATTATGATATACCATGAGCTTGGTGATAAGTCCGCGCTTTACTTGCAGGACCATGTTGATGATTACAGAAAGATTGAAAAAGAGCTTGGTATTGCCGAAATGCCGATTATCGTGACCGAATACGGCACCATGTATGAATGCGGCGCACCTGCAGACATGCTCAAATATGTTGTTAACATTGAAAATTCGGGTGTTTATGCAAACGCCGCGTACTGGAGGCTTGCAAACAACCTTTGCGACACCGCAGCCGATAACAACAGTCCCAATTCAAACTGGTGGCTTTTCCGCTGGTATGCCGATATGGAGGGCGATTTGCTCAAATCCAAAGTTATCGATGTTCTTCACTCGGATTTTGCAAATGTAATCAAATATAACTACAACCGTTTCCACTACAGCGGCTTCACGGGAATAGCATCGCTGACCGATGAAAAGGATGAAATAAGCGTTATTTGCGGCGGATGCAACTATACAAGCGGCATCAGCTTTAAAAGCCTTAACAAAACCAATCTCGGCAACAAAGTTAATGTTAAAATCGAATGCGTTTATTTTGAAGGACTCAGCGGCATTGTTAACTCCCCTGTTTTGGTCAGCGAATACACGGCAAACACTCTTTTCGGCAGGCTGCGCATAAACATCGAAAATCCCGACCCTACCGCAGTCTATCATGTAACGGTAACCGAAGCCGAGGACGGCAAAGAGGATTATTTCAACGAAGCTTTGCCCGTCCGTCATGAATTTGAGGAAGGCATTCTTTCGGGCCATTCCTACACTTATGACAGCGCTTATGCAACAACAGGGCTGCAAAACGGCATGGTCGGCGGACTTGAAAATGACGGTGACGGCGTAACCGTTTTGTTCACCGTTCCCGAAAGCGGATATTACGACCTGAGCCTGATTTACGGCAATTCAAACGACGGCGCAACCCCTGATGACAGAATTGACTCTCAGGCAACCATGACACTTGACAGCTTTTCACAGGAGCTTTCATTTCCCAACACAATCAAAAGCGAATATACAGATAAAATGACCCTTGTCCGCTATCTTGAGCAGGGCGAACACACAATAAATTTTGCTCACAAAAACGGCACATTTGTTGTTGACAGCATGCTTGTTTCAAAGCACAGCGACAATACCGAAATAACCGTTCTCAAGGATTCCGGCAGAACAACAAAGCAGAATCAATCATTTCTTGCCGTTGCTCCGTCAGACGGATTTTATGATATGTCAGTCGGCATTGATGCGGATTTTGAAATTGACGGTGCAAAGGCACACACAAGCGGCAACTCACTTGTATATTTAAGGAAAGGTCTTAACTATATAGATATCAAAACGGATAAAAAAATTGATTGCAGAATCGATATATCTGAAAAATCGGGAACAGCATTTAAAATTGATGCTGCGGATATGGCTCTTTTCGGCGACGCAACGCTCAACGGAGAATATATTGACGGAATATCCTCCGAAAGCGGTTCAGCTGAATTCACCGTTAACGTTCCGGATTCGGGCAGCTACCGCATGACGGTTGCTTATTCCAACAACGATGAAGGCGGCGTTCACAGCTATAATGTTGACCTCATTGAAAGATATATCACCGTTGATGCAGGCACGGAAAGCAAAAACCTTTGGTGCCGCAACACCTACAGCTGGGACACGGTCAAGACCGCAACAATAAACATTGAGCTTGAGGCAGGCGAAAATACGATTATTTTTTCAAATGACGGCTCTGTCAAATTTAACGAAAATATTTCTCACGCCCCTCACATATACTATGTAACGGTAAACGAAGTTTGCAAAAACAATTCATAAAATTTATATGAAAGGTTGCCGTTATGCTCAAAACAGAAGACTTGTTTGATTTATCCCATACTGCCGCAAAGGATTACCTGAGCAAGTTTGAATATCCTTGGCAGGCATTAAAAGAAATTAAGGATTTTATTATTGCACTCGGTGAAACTCTTAACAAAGAAGAATACAACTGCGTTTCCGACAGAGTTTGGATTCACAAAACCGCAAAGGTTGCCCCCACCGCTTTCATCGGTTCGCCATGCATTATCGGTGCAGGCACCGAAATCCGCCATTGTGCTTTTATCCGCGGCTGTGCGCTGGTTGGTGAAAACTGCGTTATAGGAAATTCGGTTGAACTAAAAAATGTTATTCTTTTTGACCGAGTTCAAACGCCGCATTATAACTATGTGGGCGACAGCATTCTCGGTTTTAAAGCTCACATGGGAGCAGGCTCAATAACATCAAACGTCAAATCAGACAGTTCTCTTGTTGTTGCCAGAAACAGCGAAGAGGCTGTTGAAACAGGTCTTAAAAAATTCGGCGCAATGCTTGGCGATTATGCCGAAATCGGCTGCAATGCCGTATTAAATCCCGGCACAACAGTCGGCAGGAATTCAAATATCTATCCCCTCTCCTGTGTCAGAGGAACGGTTCCGCCCAACAGCATTTTAAAAACAGGCGGAATTATAATTAAAAAGCGATAAAGAGGGAGTTTTTATGGGCAGATATTTCGGAACTGACGGCTTCAGGGGCGAAGCAAACGTCAATCTTACCGCAGACGATGCATATAAAGTAGGCAGATTTCTGGGTTGGTATTTCAATGAAATCAAAAAGCAAGCAGGTGTTGACGAAACGCCGAGAATCGTTATAGGCAAAGATACGCGCAAATCGAGTTATATGTTCGAATACGCCCTTGTTGCAGGGCTTACGGCCTCAGGCGCAGACGCATATCTTCTGCATGTCACAACAACTCCGTCAGTTGCCTATGTCGCAAGAGTTGACGGCTTTGACTGCGGAATAATGATTTCCGCAAGCCACAATCCCTATTATGATAACGGAATCAAGCTTATCAACGGCAACGGTGAAAAAATCGACGAAGAAACAATAAGCCTTGTTGAGGATTACATTGACGGGAAGCTTGAGCTTTTCGGCAAAAAACGGGAAACAATTCCTTTTGCGAAAAGAGATAAAATCGGCCGCATCGTTGACTATATCGCAGGAAGAAACAGATATATCGGATATCTGATTTCGCTTGGTCTTTATTCATTCCGCGGCAAAAAGATTGGCCTCGACTGCGCCAACGGAAGCTCATGGAGCATTGCAAAAGCTGTTTTTGATGCGCTCGGCGCAACAACCTATGTTATCAATGCAGAACCTGACGGCCTTAATATAAACGAAAACGCAGGCTCAACCCACATTGAGGGGCTTCAAAAATTTGTTGTTGAAAACGGCCTTGATGTCGGTTTTGCATTTGACGGCGATGCAGACCGTTGCCTTTGCGTAGACGAAAAAGGTAACATTCTCACAGGCGACCATATTCTTTATATCTACGGCAAATACCTGAAAGAACGCGGCGAACTGACAAATAACACAGTTGTGACCACCGTCATGTCTAACTTCGGGCTTTACAAAGCGTTTGATGAGTTGGGAATCAATTACGCCAAAACCGATGTGGGCGATAAATACGTTTATGAATATATGATGCAACACAACAACCGCCTTGGCGGCGAAGAATCGGGTCACATCATTTTCTCAAAATACGCTTCAACAGGCGACGGAATACTCACAAGCCTCAAAATGATGGAGGTAATGTTAGGCAAAAAACTGCCTATGAGCAAACTTGCTGACGGCTTTGAGGTTTATCCGCAGGTTCTGAAGAACATCAAAGTAAAAGACAAACCTGCCGCACGCAACGATGCAGACGTTCAGGCTGCAGTTGAAAAAGCGAAAAAAGAGCTTGGCGATTTCGGCAGAATCCTTGTTCGCGAATCGGGAACAGAGCCCGTTATACGCGTTATGGTTGAAGCATCTTCACGCGAGCTTTGTGAAAAATATGTGAGCAGCGTAATTGATGTTATAATCGCCAAAGGCCATTCAATTTAATAAATATTTCTGAGGCTGTTTTAAAACAGCCTCATTCTTTTTGTCGAATTGTGTATTGACAAACAGTTATAAGAGTTATATAATAAGATGTCAACAGAATATTCCCTTATTAAGAGCGGCTGAGGGACAGGCCCTGTGAAGCCCGGCAACCTGTGTTATGCAAGGTGCCAATTCCTGCGGCATAATTGCCGAAAGATAAGGTGTTTTAGCTCGTCTAAGACCCTTAGGCGGGATTTTTTGTTTTTAAATTACTTTTCAAAGAGAGGTTTAGCAAAAATGGCAAACTACTTATTCACTTCGGAATCCGTTACAGGCGGCCATCCCGATAAAATATGCGACCAGATTTCAGACGCGGTTCTTGACGCTATCTTGGCTCAGGACCCCACGGGCAGAGTTGCATGCGAAACCTGTTGCACAACAGGCATGGTTCTTGTTATGGGTGAAATCACCACAACTGCAGAGGTTGATATTCCCAAAATTGCAAGGGATGTTATCAATGATATCGGTTATAATAATGCTGAATACGGCTTTGACTGCAACACATGCGCAGTTATGACCGCGCTTGACAAGCAGTCCGGCGACATCGCAATGGGTGTTGACAGGCTCGGCGCAGGCGACCAGGGAATGATGTTCGGCTTTGCGTGCGATGAAACTCCCGAATATATGCCCCTGCCCATCTCACTTGCTCACAAGCTTTGCGCAAAGCTCACAGAGGTTCGCAAGGACGGCACTCTCGGCTATCTTCGCCCTGACGGCAAGAGCCAGGTAACTGTTGAATATGACGAAAACAACAATCCGGTCAGAATTGACACGGTTGTTATCTCCTCACAGCATTCGGCAGACGTTACTCTTGAGCAGATTAGAGCTGACATTGTTGAAAAAGTTATTAAGCCCGTTATCCCCGCTTCAATGCTTGATGAAAACACAAAATATCACATTAATCCCACAGGCAGATTCGTTACAGGCGGCCCCCAGGGTGACAGCGGCCTGACCGGCAGAAAAATCATCGTTGACACCTACGGCGGATATGCACGTCACGGCGGCGGTGCATTCAGCGGCAAGGACCCCACAAAGGTTGACCGTTCGGCAGCTTATGCAGCTCGCTATGTTGCAAAGAACGTTGTTGCTGCAGGTCTTGCAAAGAAATGCGAGGTTGAGCTTGCTTATGCAATCGGCGTTGAAGAGCCCGTTTCTGTTTTTGTTGACACTTTCGGCACAGGTGTTATTGCAGACAGCGAAATTTCCGCAATCGTAAACAAGCTGTTTGACCTTCGCCCGGCATCAATCATCAAAACTCTCGATTTAAGACGCCCCATTTACAGACAGGTTGCTGCCCTCGGCCACATCGGCAGAACCGACATTGATTTGCCTTGGGAAAAAACAGACAGAGTTGAGGATATCAAAAAAGCGGCAAATATCTAAAGCTTAAGGTGAGATTTATGAAGCTTTCGCTTGTTATTCCTTGCTATAACGAGGAAAAAAACGTTTCGCTTTTTTATGAAGCGGTTAAAAAAGACTTTGCGGATGTTGAGTTTGACTATGAATTGGTTTTTGTGAACGACGGCAGCCGTGACGGCACTTTCAAGGAGCTGCAAAAGCTCTGTGACGGCGACCTGCCTGTTAAAATCATTAACTTTTCACGCAACTTCGGCAAGGAATCAGCCATGTACGCAGGGCTTCGCGAATCCGAAGGCGATTATGTAACAATCATTGATGCGGATTTGCAGCAAAAGCCGTCAATTGCGCTTGATATGGTGCGTATGCTTGATAATGAGCCGCAATACGACTGTGTTGCCGCGTTTCAGGATGAGAGAAAAGAAAGCAAGCTTCTTGTTTTCTTCAAAAACGGTTTCTACAAACTGATAAACAAGTTTTCCGATACCGAATTCATCCAAGGTGCAAGCGATTTCCGCACTTTCAGACGCCCCATGGTTGAGGCAATTCTGAACATGGATGAATACTTCCGTTTTTCAAAAGGACTGTTTTCCTGGGTTGGATTCAACACAAAATTCATTCCATACGAGGTTGAAGAAAGAGCCACAGGTGAGTCAAAATGGTCCTTCGCCAAGCTTTTCAAATATGCGATGGACGGCATTTTTGCTTTCACAACCGCTCCGCTGCGCATTGCAACCATAATAGGACTGGTAACTTCACTTTTATCAATCATTTATCTGATTGTTGTTGTTATCCAAAAGCTCGCATTCGGAATTTCCGTTGCAGGTTATGCAACAATAGTTGTTTTAATCCTGCTTCTCGGCGGCATTCAGCTATGCTGCATCGGCATTATCGGCGAATACATCGCGCGCACCTATATTCAAACCAAAGGCAGGCCGATTTATATTGCCAAAAATGTTATCAGAAATCACAAGTATGATAAATAAATTAAACGGGTCGATGCATTTTGCATTGACCCGTTCATTGTATTTCGCCGCTTCCTGTGATATAATAAATATTGTATAAATTAAAAGGAGTGTCTTTATGGACAGTTTTATTATAAAAGGAAATATTTGTCACAGTCCGACCCCGCAAAAAATCGAAACACACGAAAACTCTTATCTTGTATGCGAAAATGGTAAAAGTGCAGGTGTTTTTAACGAAATTCCCGAAAAATATAAAAATCTGCCCGTTAAAGATTACGGGAACAGAATAATCATTCCGGGTCTTATTGACCTTCATGTTCATGCCTCACAATTTGCATACCGCGCTACGGCAATGGATTTGGAGCTTCTTGATTGGCTCAATTCCTATGCATTCCCTGAAGAAGCAAAATTTGCTGATGTTGAATACGCTAAAAAAGCTTACGGCATTTATGCCGAAAATCTCAAACTCAGCGCAACAACAAGAGCCTGCATTTTTGCAACCATCCACAGAGAGGCAACGCTTGCCTTAATGGAGATACTTGAAGAATCCGGGCTTATAACAGCCGTCGGCAAGGTCAACATGGATCGTTCTTCCCCTGACATCCTTATTGAATCAACAGAAGAATCGGCCGAAGAAACAAAGCTTTGGCTTGAAAGCTGCATCGGCAGATACCGCAACACAACGCCGATAATCACCCCGCGCTTTGTTCCCTCCTGCTCCGATGAGTTGCTTGAAAAACTCGGCATGCTTATGGATAAATACAACGTTCCCGTGCAGTCTCACATTTCCGAAAGCCGCGGAGAAATTGAGCTTGTGGGCAAACTTTGCCCGTGGTCAAAGTTCTACGGAGAAGTATATAACCGCTTCGGAATGCTTGGCGGAGAGCAAAAAAGCGTTATGGCTCATTGCATCTGGTCATCAGACGAAGAACTTGAAATCATGAAGAAAAACGGTGTGTTTGCGGTTCACTGCCCACAATCCAATATGAATGTTATCGCAGGCATAGCACCCGTCAGAAAATATCTCGATATGGGGCTGAAAATCGGCCTTGGTTCGGATATGGCAGGCGGCGCAACCGAATCTATTTTCCGCGCAATGACAGAAACAATTCAGGTTTCAAAGCTTCGCTGGAGACTTGTTGACGATTCATTAAAGCCAATCACCACAGACGAAGCGTTTTATATTGGCACAAAAGGCGGCGGCGAATTTTTCGGCAAGGTCGGCAGCTTTGAAAACGGATATGAATTTGACTGTGTTGTGATTGATGACAGCAACCTTAAAAGCACCCGCGAATTCACCTTGCACGAAAGAATTGAAAGAATTATTTATCTCTCTGATGACAGAAATATCGTTGCAAAATACGTTGCCGGAAACAAAATTTTCGATAAAAATAATGCTTAAAAATCATATTAAAATATTTCGAAAAATTTTTAAAAAAATTTATAAAAAAGGCTTGACATTGCGTGCCGTCTTTGCTATAATAGGCAACGTTCCGAGCGAACAAAAGATATGCGAGAGTGGCGGAATCGGCAGACGCGCACGTTTGAGGGGCGTGTGGTAATCCCGTACGGGTTCAAGTCCCGTCTCTCGCACCAGAGAGGATTCCGCAAGGAATCCTCTTTTTAGTAGCGGAAAAAGCAGATTGCTCCGCCTCGGACTCCCCGGCCGTGTAAAATTTACGGGGTAACTGAATATGCGGATATGGCGGAATTGGCAGACGCGTTAGATTCAGGTTCTAATGGGCGCAAGTTCGTGCAGGTTCAAGTCCTGTTATCCGCACCAAACAGTATAAATCCGAACCTTATGCCAATAGGCGAAGGGTTCGGATTTGTTCTTTTTCTGAATGACTTCTGATTGCAAAAAACGAGGGTAGCTCTGCGGCTACCCTCGTTTCGTTTATTCAGTTTGTTCTGACTTCCACTTTTCGAAGATTGCTTTGCCTTCTTCGCTTTCATAGAAGCTGATTATGTCCGGAAGCAAGGTTCTCACCAGTGCATCCATTACGTCTTCCGATATGCCCGAAATCATTTCGGACGGCTTGTTAATTTCAGCCACGGAAATTGTTTTTGTGCTCCTTTCATATTTAAAAGGAGAAACTAATCTTATGAAAAATCAATCATTCACTCGCATTTATATTTTATACCTTTTTCAAAAATTTGTCAAACTTTTCTAAACAGTTACAAAAGTCTGATTATTTACAAATTAAAATCATACATTGGAAAAATAGAACCGCAAAATCGGGGTTACAGGTCAAACTATACGTACCCCTCGATTACAGCACTTTCAATCCCTTATGTATCAAGGGTTTCAGAACGTACTTTTCATACGTTTTCAAAACATTAAAAGGAGTTTTTTATTTATGATTAATAACATTATTTCTTGTGAATTTAATATTGACACCGCCTGCGTTGAAGTCAAACTCACCGATGGTTCAATGGTGTCAATCGACTGCATCGCCGTCGAAAACGAATATGCAAACAATATGTACGAAACATCAGAACTCGA
>JAZRIG010000075.1:0-10242 GCA_045645145.1 Acutalibacteraceae bacterium | reverse complement strand
CCTTGTTGTTGCGCCGACAAGGGTGAACTTATGCAAATCCAAACGGATTGAACGCGCGGACGGACCTTTGCCGATGATTATATCCAGCACGTTATCTTCCATTGCGGGGTAAAGAACCTCTTCAACCGCTCTTGAAAGGCGGTGAATTTCATCAATAAAAAGCACATCGCCCTCGTTGAGATTTGTCAGAAGCGCCGCCAAATCGCCGGGTTTTTCAATTGCAGGGCCGCTGGTTACTCTGAAATTAACACCCATTTCGTTGGCAATTATGCCTGCGAGAGTGGTTTTGCCGAGACCCGGAGGGCCGTAGAGCAAAACATGGTCGAGCGGCTCGCCTCTCTGCCTTGCTGCTTCAATATAAACCGAAAGATTCTCCTTAACCTTGTCCTGGCCGATATATTCGCCGAGAACCTTCGGCCTGAGCGAAAGCTCAATGTCATTATCTTCTGCGGAGGAAAATTCGGGAGCGACAATTCTGTTTTCAAAATCAAAATCCATGTTAATCCTCCTGCGTTATATATTTTTTGCAAGCTGTTTAAGCGCCTGCTTAATCATTTCTTCCGTTGAAAGATTGCCGTCAAGCTTGCCCACGGCAATGCTTGCTTCGGAGCGTGAATAGCCGAGCATAACAAGCGCATTAACCGCATCCTCGCCTGCATAGCTGACTGTTGCTTTCTGCGCCGCCGCAATGTTGCCCATTGCTTCGCTTGTTGAAGCAAATATATCAAGCTTGCCCTTTAACTCAAGAACAATTCTCTGCGCAATTTTCGGGCCGACTCCCTGCGCCGCGGTGATGGCCTTAACATCGCCGCCCGCAACGCTGACAGCAAGCATATCGGGAGTGAGCTGCGAAAGAATTGCAAGCCCTGCTTTTGGGCCAACACCGGAAACACCCGTGAGCATCTTAAAGCAGTCAAGCTCACTTTTATCGGCAAAGCCGAAAAGGTCAAGAGCATCCTCGCGCACGTTAAGATGAGTGAAAAGCGTTTGTGTCTGGCCGATATCTGCGCATTTTTTTAATGTGTTAAGCGTTGTATAAAGCCTGAAAGCAACTCCGCCGCAGTCAAGCGCAACGCTGCTTTCATCGGCATAAACTATTTTACCTGTTAAGCTGTAAAACATAAAATGCACTCCCTTTTGAGTGAAAAATTAAAGGTTTGCGATGCTTGTTTTATAAACGTGAACGCAGCGAACCTATCAGCGAGCCTGCGCTGTGGCAATGGCAGATTGCCATTGCAAGGGCATCGGCGGCATCGTCAGGCTTCGGGATTTTCTCAAGATTAAGCATGATTCTTGTCATTTCCTGAACCTGTTTTTTTTCTGCCCTGCCGTAGCCTACAACACTCTGCTTCACCTGAAGCGGTGTGTATTCAAAAATCGGCATTTTTGCCTGCTGCGCCGCAAGCACAAGCACCCCTCTGGCCTGCGCAACGTCAATCGCCGTTTTCTGGTTGGTGTTGAAAAACAGCTTTTCAATTGCCAACGCATCAGGATGATATCTGTCGATAAGCATGCAGGCGCAGTTATAAATTCTTTCGAGCCTTTCGTTGAACGGTGTGTGCGCCTCGGTTGTTATTGCACCGAAATCAAGCACGCTGAAATGGTTGTTATGATATTCGATAACACCGTAGCCGACTATTGCATAGCCGGGGTCAATTCCCAAAACTATCATTTCTTGTTTGACTCTCTTTCACGAACTACCATTCTTGTGGGTGTTCCCTCAAGGCCGAAAACCTCTCTTATCT
Source organism: Acutalibacteraceae bacterium (assembly GCA_045645145.1). GTDB lineage: Bacteria > Bacillota > Clostridia > Oscillospirales > Acutalibacteraceae > CAG-177. The sequence continues at coordinate 8,497 of JAZRIG010000075.1, read as the reverse complement.
GATTGTCAAGATAGCGCTGGTAGCTGTAGTGAAAAAGCTCCGCGTTGTTGACAAAGCAAACAAATGTCGGCGGTCTTGTTGAAGCCTGAGTCATGTAGTATATCTTCAGGCGCTTGCCCTTGTCCGAAGGCGGCTGAACTCTTGCTGTTGCATCGGCAAGAACGTCGTTAAGCTTGCCTGTTGAAATGCGCATGGCATTCTGAGTGTCAACAAATTTGATAAGCTCAAACAGGCGGTCAAGCCTGATTTTTTCTTTTGCGGAGATGAAAATAATCGGAGCGTAGCTCATGAATGAAAAGTCCTTCATGAGCTGTTTTCTCATGCTGTCCATGGTTTTGCCGTCTTTTTCAACGGCATCCCATTTGTTAACGGCAATAATGCATGCCTTGCCCATTTCGTGAGCTATGCCCGCAACCTTTGAATCCTGCTCCGTGAAGCCTTCGGTTGCATCAATCATGATAACGCAGACATGCGCCCTTTCAACCGCCATTCTTGCTCTGATGACCGAATATTTTTCAATCTGGTCATAAACGCGGCTCTTGCGGCGAAGACCTGCCGTGTCAATAAACACAAATTTGCCGTGGCTGTTTTCAACGATTGAATCCGTTGCATCGCGGGTTGTGCCTGCAATGTTGGAAACAATCATTCTGTTTTCGCCCAAAACGGCATTTACAAGCGAGGACTTGCCGACATTGGGCTTGCCGATAACGGCAACTTTGATTGCATCGTCCTCATCCTCCTCTTTTTCCGAACCGGGGAGATACTTAAGAACTTCGTCAAGCAAATCGCCAGTTCCGTGGCCATGAACGGATGAAACGGCAATGGGGTCACCCAAGCCGAGATTATAGAATTCATAAAAATCGGGTGGAAGCTCGCCGACGGTGTCGCACTTGTTGACGCAGAGGATAACGGGCTTGCCGCTCTTTTGAAGCATGGCTGCAACCTCGCTGTCCGTTGCAACAACGCCGGAGCGCAAATCCGTGACAAGAACAATAACGTCCGCGCTGTCAATTGCAAGCTCTGCCTGCATTCTCATCTGTTTGAGAATGATATCATCCGAATACGGCTCAATGCCGCCGGTATCAATCAGCATAAAATGCCTGTTGAGCCATTCACACTCGCCGTATATTCTGTCTCTTGTAACGCCCGGAGTGTCGTCAACAATTGAAAGACGCGCACCCACGAGCTTGTTGAAAAGAGTTGATTTGCCGACATTGGGTCTGCCGACGATTGCAACAACGTTTCTTGCCATTTTATATTCCTCCTAACAACGAACACAGCAAATCTTCTCCGCTGCTGCCGTTCTGAGTTACTTTGATTTTAAATTTGTCGGAAAGCTCCTCAACCGTCATATCGTCAAGGAACATGTCTCCCTCGCTGCGAAGGCAGTTTGGCGGAATTATAAGTTCTTCGCCAAGGTCAATGCCTCTTACAGCATCCGCTATGTCTGCCCCGCAAAGCAGACCCGAAACCGTTATCATTCCGCCAAGCAGCTTGTTTTCAGCCGCAATAACGTTGATTTTTAAGCCGCTGATTTTTTCTTGCGCCTTTTCTGCAAGGCTTGAAATAAGCGGATATGCTGCCTTGCCGGTAACAACGGTTGCCTTGCGTTCAAGCTTTGTTATTTTGCATTCTTCAAGAGCTTGTTCAAATTCGGATTTCAGCAAGGCCCACATTCCCACGCCGTTTTCAAGCTGCGGGAAATCGTTGTAATAATCTGCTTCGGGCATCGGAAGCTCTGCCTTTAAATAGAATTCATCTGCCGCATAGGCTATTATTTCCGAATTTTTCTTTTCAAACTCATCGTTAAACCGGTTGATTATTTCAATAACATCTTTGGCTGTTTCTTGATTATACGGCTCAATAGGATAAAGACCCTGCCGATGGTCGGAAAGACCAACGGGAACGGCCGCAATGCTCTGAACCGCGGGATAAAGCGCCGCAAGCTCTGATAAGCTGCGTTCAAGCTCGGCACCGTCGTTGATGCCGGGGCAAAGCACAAGCTGAGTGTTGATTGCAATGCCTGCTTCGGCAAACCGCTTCAGATATTTAAGAGATTCGCCTGCTTTGGGATTTGCCATCATTTTAACGCGAAGCTCGGGGTTCATCGTCTGCACCGAAATGTTCACGGGGCTTATGTGCATTTTAATAATGCGTTCGGCCTCGCTGTCGGTCAGGTTTGTGAGCGTGATATAGTTGCCGAAGAGGAAAGAAAGCCGCGAATCGTCGTCCTTGAAATAAAGGCTTTTGCGCAGCCCCTTCGGAAGCTGGTCAATAAAGCAGAAGATGCATTTGTTTTTGCAGCTTCTTTGCCTGTCCATAAGGTATGTTTCAAATTCGAGGCCGACATCCTCAAATTCATCCTTGCGAATCAGAACAAGCTTTGATTTGCCCTCGGCAGTTTTGAGCGAAAGCAAAAGCTTTGTGTCATTAATATAGAAACGGTAATCAAGAACATCGTTTATCTCGTTGCCGTTGATGCTTATGAGCATGTCGCCGGTTTGGATTTTTTTCTTTTCCGCAATGCTGTTTTTTTCAATTCCGCTTATCTTAACTGCCATGCTTTCACCTGCCGATACTATGCCAATTTTAATGCTACAGTACAGTATAACATACTTTTATAAAAAATAATAGTAAAATATTTGTAAACATATAATTTTTTTAATACTAAAAGCTATTGTAAAACGGTAAATTATGGGGTATAATTTATACTGTATAAATTTGCGCAAAGGAAAAGGTTGAGTATATGTTTGTTGATATTGCGAAAATTAAAATAAAAGCGGGCAGCGGCGGCAACGGAGCCGTCAGCTTCCGCAGAGAAAAATACGTTGCTGCGGGCGGCCCCGACGGCGGCGACGGAGGCAAAGGCGGAAACATTGTTTTTAAGGTTGATGACAACCTTGCAACCCTTGCTGACTTCAGATACAAAAGAAAATACACAGCCTCAAGCGGCGAAAACGGCTCGGGCGGACGCAAAAACGGCAGGGGAGGCGAAGACCTCATAATTAAAGTGCCCAGAGGCACAATAATCAGAGAGGTTGAAAGCGGCGCAATCATGGCCGATATGTCCGATAATGATGAATTCATTGCCGCAAAAGGCGGAAGAGGTGGCTGGGGCAACCCTCATTTTGCAACTCCCACAAGGCAGGTGCCGAGATTTGCAAAAAACGGCACTCCCGGTGAGGAATGGGAGGTCAGCCTTGAGCTCAAGCTTCTTGCAGATGTCGGACTTCTCGGCTTCCCGAATGTCGGCAAATCAACGCTTGTTTCCGTTGTCAGTCAGGCAAAGCCAATAATTGCAAACTATCACTTCACAACTATCACACCTGTTTTGGGCGTTGTTTCTCTTGGTGAAGGCAGCTCGTTCGTTATGGCAGATATCCCCGGCCTTATTGAAGGCGCGGGTGACGGCGTTGGTCTTGGCCATGAATTCCTGCGCCATGTTGACCGCTGCCGTTTGCTTGTTCACATTGTTGATGCTGCGGGCAGCGAGGGCAGAGACCCGATTGAGGATTTTGAAATAATCAATAAAGAGCTTGAGAAATTTGACCCCGAGCTTGCAAAGCGCCCCCAGATTGTTGCGGCAAACAAAATTGACCTTGCAACCGATGAACAGCTTGAAAGGCTTGAAAAATACTTCACGGAAAACGGTTACGAATACCATACAATGTGTGCCCCCATTACTGAAGGCACGGATGCATTGATCAGCGCGGTCTGGAACAAACTTCAGACCTTGCCTCCCATCAAAAAATATGAGGCTGAAGATATTCCTGTTGAAATGTTTGAAAAACAGACAGACAAGGGCTTCACAATCCGCGTTGAGGACGATATTTATTTTGTTGAAGCTCCGTGGCTTCTCAAAATTCTTCAGCGCACCGACCTTGACGATTACGAGTCCCTGCAATATTTCCAGAGAATTCTTATTTCAAGCGGCATCATAGAAGCTCTTCGCGAAAGAGGAATTAACGAGGGCGACACGGTTTCCATCTATGACCTTGAATTTGATTTTGTTAACTGATTGCGGGGGATTGATTTGAACACTTTACTTGACAAGGCTGCAAACGCTTCCGCTGTCAGTCCGCTTGCCCTTGCTTTTATCGGCGACACGGTTTTTGATTTGCTTATAAGAAGCGAGCTTGTTTGTGAGGCAAACAGACCGGTTAACGACCTTCACAAAATGGCAAGCAAGCGAGTTTGTGCCGCTGCACAGGCAGAGGGAATCAAAAAAATCATGCCGCTTCTGACCGAGGATGAAACTTCAGTCTTTAAACGCGGCAGGAATGCTCACACGGGCGGAATCCCCAAAAACGCTTCAAGTGCGGATTATCACTATGCAACCGGGCTTGAAAGCCTGTTCGGCTGGCTTTATCTGAAAGGCGATACCGAAAGAATCAAATATCTTTATTCCGAAATCAGTAAAAACGATTGAGAGTGAATTTATGAACAAACAGAAAGCATTCGAACTGCTCAGAAAGAATCTTGTGTGGATTTTGGGCTGTACGCTTTATTCGTTTGGCGTCAACAGCTTTTCAATTCCGAACTCCATTGCTCAGAGCGGAATAACAGGCGTTGCAGTTATTTTTAACCACCTGTTTGATTGGCCTGTAGGTACGGTTAACCTTATTTTGAATATTCCTTTGCTTATTCTGATGTGGATTTTTCTTGGCAAAAAGCTTGTTGCAAGCACGCTGTGGGTAACGGTTCTGCTTTCAACGGCGCTTGACGTTACCGCTATTTTTGCTCCTGCTTACACAGGCGACAAAATCCTTGCGGCTCTTTTCTGCGGCCTGTTGCAGGGCGCAGGCCTGGGCCTTATTATGATAACGGGAGCAACAAGCGGAGGCACCGACATTGTCGGCAGGCTTGTTCACAAAAGATGGCCTCACATAACCGTTGGCACGATTGTTATGATTGCCGATGCCTTGGTTGTCGGTTCAGGAATGCTTGTTTTCAGAAGCGTCGAGAGCGGTCTTTACGCAATAATAATGATTTTTGTCAGCACAAAGGTTATTGATGCCCTGATTTACGGCACGGGCAACGGAAAAATGCTGATGATTGTTACGGAAAATGCGGAAGAGGTTTCAAGAGCGATTGTTCATTCATCGCCCAGAGGAGTTTCAATTGTTCCTGCTATAGGTGCCTATACGGGCAAAGACAAGAATATTTTAATTTGCGTTGCAAGGAAGCATGAAATTTCAGGCATACTGAAAACCGTTAGATCAATTGACAGCAAAACATTTATCATAGTCAGCGAAGCCAACGAAATACTCGGCGAGGGCTTTAACAAATCAATATAGTCATCTTGACAGCAAACAGCTGTTGTTATATAATATTAAGGTTGAATAATAACTAAAGTGAGGTTTTTTAAATGTCAGGCCATTCAAAATGGAGCACAATTAAGAGAAAAAAAGAAAAAACCGATAACCAAAGAGCTAAAATTTTCACAAAGATTGGCAGAGAAATCGCAGTTGTCGTTCGTGAGGGCGGCCCCGACCCTGCTTCAAACTCAAAGCTCAAGGACGTTATCGCAAAGGCAAAGGCAAACAATGTTCCCAACGATAACATTGACAGAATTATCAAAAAGGCTGCAGGCGAAACAGGCGGCGCAGACTATGAAGAAATCGTTTATGAGGGCTATGGCCCTTCAGGCGTTGCTGTTATAGTTGAAGCTCTTACAGATAACCGCAACAGAACAGCGGGTGATGTTCGCCACTATTTCGATAAATACGGCGGAAACATGGGTCAGAGCGGCTGCGTTTCCTTTATGTTTTCAAAGCAGGGTGTTCTTGTTGTTGAGGCAGAAGGTGTTGATGAGGACAAGCTCATGGAAGATGCTCTTGAAGCAGGCGCAACCGATTTCATCACAGACGATGAAGGCGTTTTTGAAATCAGAACAGAACCCAATGACTGCGGTGCAGTCAGAGAAGACCTTGAAGCAAAGGGTTATGCCTTTGTTTCGGCAGAGGTTGAATATGTTCCCTCAACATACACCGCACTTACCAACCCCGATGATATCAAAAACATGGCAAAGATGCTTGAAATGTTTGAAGATAACGATGACGTTCAGGCTGTTTGGCATAACTGGGAAAACGCTGACGACGCTGAATAATAACAAAACGGCAGGATTTTACTCCTGCCGTTATTTTTTTATTCTTCAATTGCCTCAATGAGCTTATCCATCGCCATTTCAAGCAGGCAGAACGGAATGTTAAGCGGCGGGAGAAGGCGCACCTTGGTTTTTGCGCTGAGAACAAGAACTCCCTTTTCCATTGCCGATGCGATAACCTCTTTTGCAGGTTTTTCGCATTCAATGCCGAGCATCAGACCTTTGCCTGTTACACTCTTAACCTTTTTGCATTCCGAAAGTCTGGAAATAATATATTCGCTCTTTTTGTTAACCTCGCTGAGAAGCTCGTCATCAATTCTTGAAAGGATGCTGATTGCGCCTGCACAGCATATCGGGTTTCCGCCGAATGTTGAGCCGTGAGAGCCGGGAGCGAGCGTATCCTTAACCTTTTCGCCGAGCATTGTGCAGCCGAGGGGCAGACCGCCCGCAAGACCCTTTGCAGTTGAAACGATATCGGGAGTGATGCCGTAGTTCATATAGCCGTAAAGCTTGCCGGTTCTGCCGTTACCGGTCTGAACCTCGTCAATGATAACAAGCATATTTTTTTCTTCTGCGATTTCGCAAACGCCTTTAACAAATTCTTCAGTTAAGGGGCAAACTCCACCTTCACCCTGAATTGTTTCCATCATGATTGCGGCGCAGTTGTTGTTTTCCGCAAGCTCTTTTACGCTTTCAAGGTTGTTTGCCTCGGCATAAACAAAGCCTTCGGTGAACGGGCCGAAATCTGTGTGGAATGAATCCTGACCTGTTGCGGCAAGAGTTGTGATTGTTCTGCCGTGGAAGCTGTTTTTAAGGGTGATGATTGTTGAACTGCCCTCACCCTTGTTTTTAAGCGCCCAAAGTCTTGCGGTTTTGATTGCGCATTCGTTGGCTTCCGCTCCGGAGTTTGAAAAGAAAACCTTTTTCATGCCGGTTTTTTCGCAGAGCATTTCTGCCAAGTCGGCACAGGGCTTTGTGTAGTAAAGATTTGAGGTGTGACCGAGCAGAGAAGCCTGAACGGTGATTGCTTCGAGCCATTCATCATCAGCCGTACCAAAGGTGTTGACGGCGATTCCGCTGCCGAGGTCTATATATTCTTTTTCGTCGGCATCATAAAGCAGAGCGCCGTTTCCCTCTGAAAGCTCGAGGGGGAAGCGGGCATAAGTGCCGGCGATATATTTTTTATCTTTCTCAAAAATAGCCATGATTTATCCTTTCTCAGCCCTGAACAAACATTGTTCCGAGGCCTTCATCCGTCAGAATTTCAATGAGCAGAGAGTGAGGCACTCTGCCGTCAAGAACAAACACTTTCTTAACGCCTCTGCGGATAGCTTCGCCGCAGCAGTCGATTTTGGGAATCATGCCGCCCGAAATAATTCCTTCATTGATAAGCTGGGGAATATCGCTTACATAAATTTTGGGGATGAGTGTTGAAGGGTCATCCTTGTCGCGAAGAATTCCCGCAATATCCGTCATTGAAATGAAGCTCTCAGCTTTAAGAACGCCTGCGATTTTTGCGGCAGCGGTGTCGGCATTTATGTTATAAACGTTGCCGTCGGCATCGCAGCCTGTTGTTGAAACAACGGGAACATAACCCTTCTCAAGAAGGTCAAGAATGGGTTCGGGATTGATATCGGTGATTTCGCCGACATAGCCGAGTCTTTCATCTTTAACTTTCGCTGAAATGAGGTGGCCGTCAGCGCCGCAAAGACCCACAGCCTTGCAGCCGAGTCTGCCAAGAAGGGCAACGAGGCTTTTGTTAACCTTGCCTGCAAGCACCATCTGAACGACGTCAACGGTTTCCTTATCGGTAACGCGCAGTCCGTCAAGCCATTCGCTTTTTTTGCCGATTTTGCCGAGCATTTCGTTGATTTCGGGGCCGCCGCCGTGAACAAGAACAACCTTAACGCCGATAAGTGAGAGAAGGGCGATATCGCCCATAACGGCATTTTTGAGGTCTTCGTTAATCATTGCGTTGCCGCCGTATTTGATAACGACGATTTTGTTGTAATACTTCTGGATGTAGGGGAGAGCCTGCACCAGAATCTGTGAACGGTCAAAATTTGAAACTTCCATTTGTTACCTCTTATGAACGGTAGTCACCGTTGATTTTTACATAGTCGTATGTAAGGTCACAGCCCCATGCAGTAGCCTCAGCACTGTCGTCGGAGAGTGTGATATCGATAATGATTTCGTTTTCGAGAAGGATTGTTTTTGCGATGTCCTCGTCAAACTCGATGCCTGCACCGTTGCGGCATACAGCGATTGTACCCTTACAGCTCTTGAAGTCAACGTCAACGCCGTTGATGTTGAGGTCGGCACCTGAGTAGCCGATTGCACAGAGCACACGACCCCAGTTAGCGTCAGCACCGAACATTGCGGCTTTGAGAA
>JAZRIG010000074.1:0-35440 GCA_045645145.1 Acutalibacteraceae bacterium | reverse complement strand
GCTCTCGGCAAAAAGCGAGGACACCGACAAAATAACGGGTCTTTCCTTCGGCGCGGACGATTATGTCACAAAGCCGTTTAACCCGCTGGAGCTTATGGCAAGGGTCAAATCCCAGATAAGGCGCTTCACCTCTCTCGGCTCGATGGAGGTTAAAGAGGGCGTTATAACAACGGGGGGGCTTTCTTTGGATACCCTTGCAAAAGAGCTGACGCTTGACGGCGAGGCGGTGAAGCTGACCGCCACGGAATACGGAATCATGTCCGTTTTGATGGAGAATCTGGGCAGAGTGCTTTCAACAAATCAGATTTATGAGGCGGTGTGGGATGAACCCGCATACAACACGGAAAAAACGGTTACGGTGCATATCAGAAGAATCCGCGAAAAAATCGAAATCAATCCCAAGGAGCCCAAATATTTAAAGGTGGTGTGGGGAATTGGCTATAAAATCGAGAAATATTAAGTATAACAAATGGTTAAAGCTTGCCGCGGCAATTGTTGCCGTTGCGATGTTCTTCTCTGCGGGCTGGTTTGCAAATCTTTTTATAAGAAGCTTTGCGGATTACAACAGCTATGATGGCAAGGAGAAAAACGGCAGCAGCTACACTCAGACAATCGCTTTCAGAGAAGCTTTCAACATTGCGGAGCGCAGGCTGATTAACGAGGGCAGGTCCGCCGTTTATGCAAGCTTTGATGACTACATGGCTTCTGCCGAAGCTATTCAGCTTAAAGCGGAGTTTGACAACAGGATTCCCGAGCTTTCGGCGGCTTATGATTTGCTTGCCGACTCGGGCATTGAGGTTTATAACTCGGAGTATAACAGCTATATTTATCTTTATACCTATAAAAATCTGACCTACTGCATGAACTATGCAGGCGAATTCATCGACAGAAATGATTTTTCTTTTGAAGAGTATTTCAGAGTTTCGGGCGATAATGCTCCGACAACCGCTTTGCAGCTGACCGATGCAAACGGCAACGCCGTTGAATCAACGACAGTTCAGGTTGTTTATAACGGCGAAGCTGATGAGGGCAATTATTATACGAACGGCAAATACCATGCAGACGGCAGGGTTTATTTTTCGCCTCATTATAATGTGAAGCCTCCGCTTGAAGTGCAGGATATTGCAAATGCTCTGCAATCAATCGCTTCCATAACCGACTACACCTCCTACGGCGAATCCTCAAAGGAACGCTTTATTGAGGAATATAAAAAGGGCGTTGACCAATATCTGCTCAACAGCTGGGATTCCATGATGAGCAATTATAATTGGCAAACCGAAAACATAAAAAATGTTAATTATGCTATTTTTTATAAAGGCGCGGACAGAGTTGTGAGCAACTGCGGAGTTGAGTTAACCGACACCAATGAACAGATTCTTCAGAAGCTCGGCGGCGATTTTGTTGAGGGAATAAAGGACGGCGAATATGTTCTTCTGAAAGGCAAGCCGATTGAAAAATCACAGAGCCTTTATTATAAGTTCAACGAATGGCTGTGCGGCAGCTCTGCTTTCAAAAGCATGCTGCAAATGGACTACAGCAGCGTTAAAGACCATGTTGCCGCGGCATATTTTTCGTTTGATGAAAGCATGACGGAGCTTGACCCGTTCAAGGCTTCGCTGAGTGCATATCACGATTTCATCGGCGGGGGTATGTTTTCGCCCAACACCTGCTTTGCCTTCTTTATCTATTCTTTCCTTGTTGCCTGCGCGGCATGCATTTATCTTGTCTGTGTTGCGGGCAAAACCCCTGACGGAAGAAAGATTAACTTTTTCTATAAAGTTCCCTATGAAATTTATCTTGTGCTTTGCATCGGTTCAATGTTCCTTGCGGGGCTTGCGGCTGCCTGTGTTGTTGCTGCCGAAAGGGACCCGATGAGCTTCGGCGATATTTTCAGGCATGACTTTTGGGCTGCGCTCATCTATCACATCAGCGGAAAAACCGACGAGATTAACGGCGCATTTGTTTCCGTTTTCTTCATGGCGTGGACCTGGCTGAGCGTTGCGTTTGCAGGCAATGTGAGAAACAAAACATTCTGGAAGCATACGCTTTGTTATCAGATTATCAGGCTTTTGGGCTGGATTCTCAAAAAGCTTGGCAAGGCTTTGATTTTCATTCTCAAACCGCTCGGAAAAATATTCAAAAAAATCGGCGGCTTCTTCAAAAAGCAGATTAATAAAATAAAATATGTTCTCGCCTGCGACTATTCAAAGGGTCAGGGCACAAAATTCAAGATAATTGCAGCCGTTGCGGTTGCGGTCGGCTTCCTTGTTTTGGGGCTTCTTGCCATGTGGTCGGGTGCGGCAACACATTGGGGCGACGATTATTTCATCATTTCATTTATAGTATTTATTCTTTACACCTCCATTTTCCTTTTCTGCCTGCTTCTTATCGTTTCGCTTGACAGAATCATGCAGGGCGTTTCGGATATGAGAAGCGGCAATCTGAGCAGCAAAATAGACATGCGTTTCATGCCAGGCTTTATGCGCCGATTTGCCGAGGATATCCTCTCCGTGCAGGACGGCTTGCAAAATGCGGTTGAAAGCGCGGTTAAAGACCAGCGGATGAAAGCGGAGCTTATCACCAACGTTTCGCATGACCTTAAAACTCCGCTCACCTCAATCGTTAACTATGTTGATTTGCTTAAAAAATGTGAAGTTCAGGATGAAACGGCGCAAAAATATATTTCCGTTCTTGACGAAAAAGCAGCAAAGATGAAAAAGCTGATTGAGGATTTGGTTGAGGCTTCAAAGGCTTCGTCGGGCGCAATAGAAATCCACCCCGTCAAAATCAATCTTTGCGAATTTGCCGCGCAGGCGGTCGGTGAGCATGAGGATGAGCTTAAAAAGTATAACATCGGAATTGTGCTCAAATCCCCCGAAGCTCCCGTAACGGTTACCGCCGATCCGCAAAAGACCTCCAGAATCGTTGAAAACCTTTTCTCCAACATCAGAAAATATGCAATGGAGGGCACAAGGGTTTATGTTGAGGTTTTCGGAGGAAATGACTACGGCACAATCGTTTTCAAAAACATTTCAAAATATCCGCTCGATGTTTCGGCAGAAGAGCTGACGCAGAGATTTGTCAGGGGCGATTCCTCGCGTTCGGGTGAGGGCAGCGGACTCGGCCTTTCAATAGCGCAGAATCTTTGTGAGCTTCAAAAAGGCAAGTTCAGAGTTGATGTTGACGGCGACCTTTTCAAGGTTACTATTGCGCTTCCTAAAGAATAACAAAAAATGCGGCCTGCAGAGGTTTTTGCCTTTGCAAGCCGCATTTAATTTAAACAAATTTTTTAACCTTAACGATTGTTCGCCCGCGTTTTGAAACGGCCGAGCAATCCTCAATTATTATTCTTCCCTTGCGCCTGAAAACGATTTTGTCGCCTGCCGCAATTTTTTTATCGGGTTTTTCGCATTCAAGGTCATTGACAAAAACAAGGCCGCCTTCAATTGCAGCGCAGGCATCGCCCCTTGAAATGCAGAATGCATTTTTAACAACGCTGTCAAGCCGCATGGAAGAAACGGTGAAGCTGTCGGGTGTCCCCGCAGCCTTTGTTCCCTCTCTCGCCTGCGAGGGAGGAATTATTTTTGCCTTGAGAGTTCCTCTGCCCGCTTTGCCGAGATTTTCAACGATAAACGGAGCGATTTTTTCAAGAACCGCCATCTTGCAGCCCGTTTCGCTCACGATGATGTCACCCGTCATTTCGCGTTTTATGCCAAGGGCCATCAGCGCGCCGAGATAATCTCTGTGGCTCAGGGCAGGGGAAAATTTATCTTTTTCAATCTCTATAATTGCTATCGGGTCAGCTTCGGGGCATTGCTCAAAATAGGCGAAAAGCTCCGCCAAATCCCTCGCGTCAACATATTCGGGCAGCATCAGCGCAACCGTGCGCTCCGCTTCGTCAAAGCCGCCGTAAAACAGCATTTTAACGTCGCCGTATTGCAGCCTTGCTCCTGCCGCAAGCGAGCGCTCATGCATGTCAAGAAAAACGCTGTTTGTTATCATTGAATTTTCGCTGCATTGCCTTGCTCTGTCCTGAATTTTTGCAAGCAAAAGCTTGTCGTCTGAATTTGTCATGGCTTTAATATACCCTTTTCTATCGAATCGGCAATAATTCCCTCAACAATGGGCCAAAGCTCGGGCGCGGCGGTGCGGATGATATCCATTCTTTTGAGAATTTGCGGGGCATGAACATCGCCGAGCTTCCAGGTGTGGCCGTTTGTCAGATAATTGAGCATAAGCGGCTGAATTCTGTCCATTGCGTTTGCATATTTTGATTCGGGAGTTTCTTTTGCTTCAAATTCATCCCAAAGGGCGCGGATTTCGGCGCCCTGAACAGGGTCAAGCATGCCGAAAAGCCTGTTTGCCGCTTCGATTTCACGGTCAAGCTTATCCTCGTTGCCTTTTGAATCATAAGCAAAGGTGTCGCCGGCATAAACCTCAACAAGGTCATGCACCAGGGCGATTTTCAGCACTTTTTCCATGCATACCTTTTCTGCGCTGTATTCTTCAAACAGCATGGCAAGCATTGCAAGATGCCATGAATGCTCGGCGTCATTTTCGCGCCTTGAGCCGTCAACAAGAAGGTTGCGGCGCAGGATATTTTTCATTTCGTCGATGGTTACGGCGAATTTAACCTGATTTTTCAGCTTTTCGCTTTTTATAAAATTAAATCTTTCCATAAAAGCACCTCTTTGAAGGGATTATATCATATTTGAATTGTCTCTTCAAGTTAAAAACGCCGCCTGTAAGCCTGCACTTGAAAATATCAGAAAAAGAGATATAATATAAACATAAAACATTGAAAGAATGATTGCATGAAAGTATTAATTGAGCTTTATGACAGCGAACCGATATATAACTACCTTGCAACGATGGTGTTCCGCCCCGACAGGGTTTATTTTGTGGGCGATCCGTCAATGCTCGGTGACAGATGCAAAAACAAAACATCAAAGCTTGCACGCATAATGGGCATCGAAGCGGAGTTTATTTACCGCAATGCGCGCTCAAGTGATTTTAAGCAAATTCAGTTTGAAATAAAGAAAATTGTCGAAAATGAGAAGACGAACGGCAATTCCTGCATCGTTGACGTTACGGGCGGCAGGGACCTTGCTTTGGTTGCGTCGGGCACTCTGATGAACGAGTGTGAAGAAATTGTTTTTTATGATAAGAACGTCAATGCATTCCGGTTGCTTTCAAGCGGAGAGGTGCGTGAGGTTAAAATCGGTGTGCCCTGTGAGGCATTCATAACCGCTGCAGGCGGCACGGTGTATGAAAATGCGCGCAACATTGATTTCACGCAGGAGGAATGGGGCATTATCCGCAATCTTGTCCGTGTTTTCTTTGAAAACCGCGGAGCATGGAACGGCTTTGTGAAATATCTTCAGCGCGTTTCAAAAAAAGAGGGCGAGAAAATCGGCGACAGGCTGTTTGTTGATGCTCCGCTTTCGCTGACCGAGGGCGGCAGGAATTATTCCGCAAACAGGGAAATCATGCAAAAGCTTGAGCAGGCGGGCGCAATAAATTCGCTGAGAATAAACGGCGACAGAATCAGCTTTAAATACAGAAGCGCGGATTTTGCAATTCTGATTGTCAATGAGGGAATCTGGCTTGAAATGGCGGTTTATCTGGCGGCAAAGGAAATGCCGGAGTTTTTTGATGCTCAGGTCGGAGTCAAATTTGTTTGGGATGTGCCCGATATATCGGTTTCCGTCGGCGAAATACTTGCCGACAACGTGCCGCGCAACGAGGTTGACGTTGTGCTTTCAATGGGAGTCAAGCCCGTTTTCATTTCCTGCAAAACACGTGAGCCCATGAATGAGGACTTGAACGAGCTTTATGCCATCAAGGAGCATTTCGGCGGCGAAATGGCGGTTGCAATCATGGCAACAACAAAATATGTGGGCACACAGACCCCGATTTATGAGCGGGCAAAGGCCATGGGAATCGGATTTATTGACGAGCGCAATTTTGAAAACGGAAATCTCAAGGAAAGGCTTTTGAAGCTCACGGGAGGAAACGATGGAAAAAGGCACGGTTGAACTGACCAACATGGTTATGATTGAGGATAAATCAACGGGCAGGGTGCTTGTGCAGGAGCGCATTAAAAGCTGGCGCGGCATCACTTTCCCGGGCGGCCATGTTGAGCCGGGCGAGAGCTTTGTTGATTCGGCAGTCCGCGAGGTTAAAGAGGAAACAGGGCTTGATATCAGAAATCTGAAATCCTGCGGAGTTATTCATTGGGCGCATAACCGCAACTTTAACAGATACATAGTCTTTCTTTATAAAACGTCGGATTTCAGCGGAGAATTGCTGCCGGAAACGGATGAGGGCAAGGTGTTCTGGGCCGAACCCGAAAAGCTTAAGGAGATGCGGCTTTCGGAGAATTTTGAAAAATATTTGCCGATGTTCCTGAACAGTGAATTCAGCGAAGCTTACGGCTCATGGAACGAGGATGACCCGCAGATAATAGTGTATAAATAAAAAATGAGCTGCCTCACTTTTTTGTGAGACAGCTCATCGCTTTTTTTATTTGCCTGCTTTGACTGCTTCGAAATCTTCTTCAATCTCCTTTGAGGGACGTGCGGTAAGAAGTGAAACAACAACGATGCAGATGCTTGAGAAGATGAATGCGGGGAGAAGCTCATAGATGCCGAATGCACCGCCGAGCTTGCTGATGGCGAGTTTCCAGATGAATACCATTGCTGCGCCGGAAACCATGCCTGCGATTGCGCCTGCACGGCTTGTTCTCTTCCAGAAAAGTGAGAAGAGAATCAGCGGGCCGAAGGTTGCGCCGAAGCCTGCCCATGCGAACGAAACGATGGAGAAGATAACGCTGTTTTCGTCAAGAGCAATAACAATCGCAATAAGAGCGATAACAAGAAGAGTAAGGCGGGAAACAGTCATAACCTGCTTGTCCGAAGCATTCTTCTTGAAGATGCCCTGATAGATATTCTTTGAGAATGCCGAAGCGGCAATGAGGAGATAAGAGTCGGATGAGCTGATTGTTGCTGCAAGAATGCCTGCCATAATAAAGCCTGCAAGCAGCGGGGGAAGAAGCGATGTTGAAAGGGTGATGAAAATGTTTTCAGCGGTTGCCTTTGTGAGAAGCTCTGTGGGATAAAGGGCTCTGCCTGCGATGCCGATGAAAACTGCAACTGCAAGGGAGATAACAACCCAAATCATAGCGATTCTTCTGGACATTTTAAGCTCTGATTCCTTGCGGATAGCCATAAAGCGAAGAAGAACCTGAGGCATGCCGAAGTAGCCGAGACCCCATGCAAGCATTGAGAAAACGGAAAGGAGGCTGTATTCGCCTGCGGCTCCGAATACGGGAGCGCCTGCTTCAACAAGCTGAGTGCCAGCTTCGTCAACGGTGGGCTGTGCAATTCCGAAGAACTCAAGGAAACCGGGGATTGACTGAGCGTTTGCGATAACGGCATCAAGGCCGCCTGCCTTAATTGTGCTGAGAATAACAATAACGGTAAGAGCAATAATCATAACGATTGCCTGCATGAAGTCGGATGCGCTTTCTGCAAGGAAACCGCCGAGAATTGTGTAAAGAAGAACAAATACCGCGCCGAGAATCAGCATGCTCTGATATGATGTGCCGAAAAGTGTTGAGAACAGCTTACCGCAGGTTACAAGGCAGCTTGAAGCATAAACGGTGAAGAAAACAAGAATGAAAAGAGCTGCGAGAGTCATGATAACCTTTTTGTCTTCACGGAATCTGTTTGAGAAGAATTCGGGAAGAGTGATTGAGTTGTTGGCTCTGATGCTGTAGCGGCGAAGTCTTTTTGAAACGATAAGCCAGTTGAAATATGTTCCGATTGCAAGGCCGATTGCAGTCCATGCGGCGTCCGCAAGGCCGCACCAATATGCAACGCCGGGCAGACCCATGAGGAGCCAGCCGCTCATGTGGGAAGCTTCAGCGCTCATTGCCGTTACCCACGGGCCGAGGCTTCTGCCGCCGAGGAAATAGTTTTCGGAGTTTTTGTTTGCTTTCTTTGAAAAAGCAATGCCGATGCCTATAACTGCTGCCATGTAGATAACCATGGCAATAAGAATTTGAATGGTATTACTCTCCATTTAAAATCCCTCCTGAAAAAAATATAGGCATATATTAACAGAAAACAAATTTATATGCAATACAGACTACATTATAGAATTTAGTTCATACTTATTTTAGATAAAAAGAAAAAATGCCTTGAAAAGCAAGGCATTTAAACTAAACGATTGTTCGGACTGCATTTTTTATCAAAAAAAGACTTTATCTGCATTTGAAGCCGTTGAGAAACATCGGAAGAAGATTTTGGGAATAGTTGCAAAGCGAATAGTTTCCGTTGCAAAGGCACCAATCATAAAGAAGCGCGCGCTCAAAAAGTGCATAAGCTTTGAGAATTTCGTTTGTTGAAACGTCGGAACGGAGAACACCGTTTTGCTGGCCGTGTGATATGATTTTACGCAGAAGTTTAAAGTAGGTTCTGTTGTTATCCATCAGATGCTTTTCACCTGTTGTAACAAGCTGGGTGGAATACATTCTTGCAAGCAGGTCAAGAGAAACGCGGTTTTCAATCATAAAAAACAGCTCTTTGTTAAGG
The DNA here is from genome assembly GCA_045645145.1 of Acutalibacteraceae bacterium. GTDB lineage: Bacteria > Bacillota > Clostridia > Oscillospirales > Acutalibacteraceae > CAG-177. The sequence continues at coordinate 26,843 of JAZRIG010000074.1, read as the reverse complement.
TCAATAAGAGTCTGAAATGCATCACCGTCAAAATTGATTCCGCCTTCAAGAGCCTCATATTTGTCATCAAAAAGATAAGAGAGCGTTGAAAGGAGAGCATCTTTGCCGCTGAAATGATGGTAAAACGAGCCTTTTGAGGTTTCGGAACGCTCAACGATATCCTCGATGGTTGTGTTTTCATAGCCATTTTCATAAAACAGCTCCCATGCGGCATTGACTATTTTCATTTTTGTGTTGCGTGAATCTTTTCTGGGCACGGTATCACTTCCCGATTAAAAATTAATAACTCCGAGGTGTTCAAGCAGAATTTTCAGACCCATGAGGATTAGAATAAGACCGCCTGTGAATTCCGCCTTGGCTTTGAATTTTATGCCGAAAATGTTGCCGATTTTGATGCCGACGGCGGAAAGAACAAAGGTTATAACGCCAATGAAGCCGACAGCGGCGCCGATGTTGACATCAGGGAGAAGCGCAAAGGTGATGCCGACTGCGAGCGCATCAATGCTTGTGGCAACGGCAAGGGTGAGCATTTCTTTGAAGCTCATGGGATTTTCCGATTTTTTGCAGTCACATTCTTCCTCTTTGGAAAGCGACTCCTTAATCATGTTTGCGCCGATGATGCCGAGCAGAACGAAAGCAACCCAATGGTCGATTTTTGTTATGTATTCCTCAAAGGTTGAGCCGAGGAAATAGCCGATTGCCGGCATGAGCGCCTGAAAGCCGCCGAACCATAAGCCGGCTTTTGCCATTTCTTTTATGCCTGCTTTTTTTACCGAAAGGCCCTTGCAGATTGCAACCGCAAAGGCATCCATTGAAAGGCCGACGGCGATTATAAATAATTCGGTTAAAGTCATTGTGTTATCCTCACACTCTTGATATATTTCAGACTATTTTATCATGTGTTTTAAAGGTTTGTCAATGCTGGTGCGGGCTTTTGGAGGTAGTTACAAAATATTTATATAATAATTCGATAAATTTTACTTGTCAAACCCTTGAAAAAGAACCTGTATATATAGTATAATCTTTTTAGCATGTTTTAAGGAGGATAACCATGAAAAAAGTCGGAATTATCATGGGCAGCGACAGCGACCTGCCTGTTGTTGAAAAAGCAATAAACACACTTGCGGAATACGGCGTTCCCTACGAGGTTCACGTCTATTCGGCTCACAGAACTCCCGAGCAGTCAAAGGATTTTGCTCAGGGAGCAAAGGCAAACGGCTTTGGCGCAATAATTGCAGCCGCAGGCAAGGCAGCTCATCTTGCAGGGGCTGTTGCAGCCAACACTACTCTTCCTGTTATCGGTATACCCGTAAAATCATCAACTCTTGACGGCATGGACGCTCTTCTTTCAACTGTTCAGATGCCTGCCGGCATTCCTGTGGCCACAGTTGCAATTGACGGAGCTGTTAATGCCGCCTTGTTGTCTATACAAATACTCGCAGTTTCCGATGATGAGCTTGCAGAAAAGCTTGCCGCGGCAAGAGCTGCAGCAACCGAAAAGGTGCTTGCTGCAAATGCAAAAATTGAAGAAAAATTCAATAAATAATAAACTTCGCTGTGCATAATTCAAAGCGGCGCAGTCCCTTTATTACGAATTTCTTTTACCGGAGGTAAATTTTATGGGAGGATTTTTCGGCGCAACATCAAGAAGAGATGTTGTTCTGGATGTGTTTTTCGGAGTTGACTACCATTCCCACCTCGGCACCCGCAGGGGAGGCATGGCGGCGGTCAATGAAGAAAAAGGCTTTCAGCGCGACATTCACAACATAGAGAATTCGCCTTTCAGAACAAAATTTGCGGGAATCGGCGATGAGATGCACGGCAACGCCTGCATCGGCTGCATAAGCGACAGCGACCCCCAGCCGATTCTGATTCGCTCAAATTTAGGCGTTTATGCAATAACAACAATCGGCTGCATCAACAATGCCGATGAGCTTATAGATGAGTTCCTTTCTTCGGGCGGCGGCCATTTCACAACAATGACCTCGGGCAAAATCAATTCAACAGAGCTTGTTGCCGCTCTTATCAATCAGAAGGATAACTTTGTTGACGGCATACGCTTTGCCCAGGAGAAAATCGACGGTTCGCTCTCGATTCTCATTCTTCTTGAGGACGGAAGCATCATAGCTGCAAGAGATAAGGTCGGCAGGCTGCCGATACTTATCGGCAAGGATACCGACGGCAGATGCGTTTCGTTTGAATCGTTCGCTTTTGAAAAACTCGATTATATTTTCGAAAAAGAGCTTGGCCCCGGTGAAATAGTCAGAATTTATCCGGACAGAGTTCATACTCTTGCAGAGCCGGGCAAAAAGCTGAAAATCTGCGCTTTTCTTTGGAGCTACTACGGCTATCCTACCGCAAGGTATGAGGGCATCGGCGTTGAATCAATGAGAACAAGAAACGGTGCCGTAATGGCAAGGGAGGATAAGGCAAACGGTCTTTGCAACGGCATCGACTATGTAAGCGGCGTGCCCGATTCGGGAACACCTCATGCTATCGGCTATGCAAATGAAAGCGGAATCCCCTTTGCAAGACCTTTTATCAAATATACTCCCACATGGCCGAGAAGCTTCATGCCCACCAGCCAGAGTGAGCGCAACAGGGTTGCAAAGATGAAGATGATTCCCGTTCATGACCTTATTCAGAATAAGAGCCTTCTCTTTGTTGATGACAGCATTGTAAGAGGCACGCAGATGCGTGAAACAATAGATTTTCTTTACAGCCACGGAGCAAAAGAGGTTCACATGCGTTCTGCATGCCCGCCGATTATGTATGGCTGCAAATATCTCAACTTCTCACGCAACACTTCCGACGATGACCTGATTGCCCGCCGTGTTATTCATGACCTTGAGGGCAAAGAGGGCGATAAATACATTGATGAATACTGCGACGCTTCAACGGAAAGAGGCAAGAAGCTTCGCGAAATCATCTGCGAGGAGCTTAAGCTCACAACTCTCGGCTACCAAAGCATAGCAGGTCTTATCGAGGCGATCGGCATTCCGGAAGACTGCATCTGCACCTATTGCTGGAACGGCAAAGGATAAAAGAATAAGAAGCAAATAATAAATATGTGATTTTCACAGGAGGAATAAATTATGGAAAAAAGCTTCAGCGAAAGCTACGCAGCAGCAGGCGTTGACATTACCGCCGGCTACAAAGCAGTTGAACTCATGAAAACCCACATCAAAAGAACTCTTACAGCAGGCGCAATGTCCGACATCGGCGGATTCGGCGGCCTTTTTGAAATGGATTTGACAGGCATTTCAAAGCCTGTTCTTGTCAGCGGCACAGACGGTGTCGGCACAAAGCTCAAGCTTGCTTTTATTATGGACAAGCATGACACAGTCGGCATTGACTGCGTTGCAATGTGCGCAAACGATATTATCTGCTGCGGCGCAAAGCCCCTGCTTTTCCTTGACTATATCGCATGCGGCAAAAACGTTCCCGAAAGAATTGCCGAAATCGTTTCCGGCATCGCTGAGGGCTGCGTTCAGTCAAACGCTGCTCTTATCGGCGGCGAAACAGCAGAAATGCCCGGCTTCTATCCCATCGACGAATATGACCTTGCAGGCTTCTGCGTAGGTGTTGTTGATAAGGATAAGGTTCTTGATAACACAAAGATGACTGAAGGCGACGTTGTTATCGCTCTTCCCTCAAGCGGCGTTCACTCAAACGGCTTCTCTCTTGTAAGAAAAGTTTTTGACGTTGATAATGCCGATATCAAAACTCCCGTTGCGGAGCTCGGCGGCAAATCCGTTGGCGAAACACTCCTCACACCCACCAAGATTTATGTTAAGCCCATGCTTGCTCTGTTTGAAGAAGTAACCGTTAAGGCTGTTTCTCACATCACAGGCGGCGGCTTCTATGAGAATATTCCCAGAAGCATTCCCGACGGCTTCGGCGCAAAGATTGACAAGGCTTCTCTCAAGATTCTTCCCATCTTTGACCTTATTGCCAAAACAGGCAACATTCCTGAAAGAGATATGTTCAACACCTTCAACATGGGCGTTGGCATGAGCATCGTTGTTGCCAAGGAAGATGCAGAAAAGGCAATCGAAGTTCTCAAGGCTAACTGCGAAGATGCTTATATCATCGGCGAAATCATTAAGTCCGAGGATAAGGTTGTTATTGCCTGACTGTGATAAATACGACGGAACGTAAACATCAGCATGATGTTTACTTGACGTTTTTTTGCATTCGATGTATACACAGATACACCTTCATGCGATAAAAACGCCATCCGTCATCATTTCTCATCAGTCATCCCCATCCTATTAACTACAGTGTTTTAAACGGAGTGAAAACTATGAATAAAGCCCGCATTGCCGTTCTTGTTTCAGGCGGCGGAACAAATTTGCAGGCGCTTATTGATGCGCAGAATGCAGGAATCATCAAAAGCGGCGAAATCACCCTTGTTGTTTCTAATAAGGCAGGAGCTTATGCCCTTGAAAGAGCCGCAAAGGCAGGCATCAGAACCGAAACCGTGCTCAAAAAGGAAACTCCCGATTTTGAGGGCAGACTCATCGAAATTCTTGACGGCGACGGAATTGATTTGATTGTTCTTGCAGGCTTTATGAGCATTCTCTCCGAGCGTTTTACAAATCACTATAAAGACAGAATAATAAACGTTCATCCCTCGCTGATTCCGTCATTCTGCGGCGAAGGCTTCTACGGCCTGCGTGTTCACGAAGCGGCGCTCGGCTACGGCGTTAAGGTGACGGGTGCAACGGTTCATTTCGTTAACGAAATACCCGACGGCGGCAAAATTATTATGCAGAAAGCCGTTGATATTGAGCCTGACGACACTCCCGAAACGCTTCAAAAGCGGGTTATGGAGCAGGCGGAATGGATAATTCTTCCGCAGTCGGCGGAGAAAGTATGCAAGGAAATTTTGGAGGCTAAATAATGAAAGTTATGGTAGTCGGCGGCGGCGGACGAGAGCACGCCATCATAAAAAAGCTTAAAGAAAACAAAGAAATCGAAAAAATATATGCGCTCCCCGGCAACGGCGGCATGGCAAACGATGCGGAGTGCGTTGCAATCGGCGCAAAGGATATTCCGGCAATTGCTGAGTTTGCAAAGAACAATGACATCGGCTTTGCGGTTGTTGCGCCCGATGACCCCCTTGTTCTCGGCGCGGTTGACGAGCTGCAGAAGCTCGGCATTCCCTGCTTCGGCCCCGAAGCAAAGGCGGCAATTATTGAAGGCAGCAAGGTTTTCTCCAAAAACCTGATGAAAAAATACGGCATTCCCACCGCTGCTTACGAAGTTTTTGATGATGCCGATAAAGCTCTTGAATATATTGAAACCGCTCCGATTCCCACCGTTATTAAGGCGGACGGACTTGCACTCGGCAAGGGCGTTATAATCGCCATGACACGCGACGAGGCAAAGGAAGCCGTTAAATCCATCATGCAGGACAAGCAGTTCGGCGAAAGCGGCAATCAGATTGTTATTGAGGAGTTCCTTGAGGGCCCCGAGGTTTCCGTTCTTTCTTTCACGGACGGCAAAACCGTTGTTCCCATGATTTCTTCAATGGACCACAAGAGAGCAAAGGATAACGACGAAGGTCTCAACACCGGCGGCATGGGCACAATCGCTCCCAACCCCTACTATACGGCTGACGTTGCCGAGAGATGCATGAAGGAAATCTTCCTTCCCACAGTCAACGCAATGAATGCCGAGGGCAGAACCTTCAAGGGCTGCCTCTACTTCGGCCTCATGATAACAAAGAACGGCCCGAAGGTTATCGAATATAACTGCCGTTTCGGCGACCCTGAAACCCAGGTTGTTCTTCCTCTTCTTGAAAGCGACCTGTTTGAAATCATGAAGAATGTTGCCGCAGGCACTCTCTCCGAAGAGCAGGTAAAGTTCAGCGAAAAAAGCGCTTGCTGCGTTGTTATGGCATCCGACGGATATCCCGTTAAATATCAGAGCGGATTTGAAATCACAATGCCGCAGGATAAAAATATTTATGTTGCAGGTGCAAAGCTTGCCGACGGCAAGCTGCTCACCGCAGGCGGCAGAGTTCTCGGCGTTACCGAAACCGCAGACACTCTTGCAGATGCAATTGCAAAGGCTTATGAAACGGTTAAAACCGTTAATTTTGAAAACGCCTATTACAGAAACGATATCGGCAAAAAAGCATTGGAGGTTTGATATATTATGGTATACAGAGCTTATGTTGAAAAGAAAAAAGGGCTTGATAATGAAGCCCGCTCCCTCAAAAACGAGCTTGTTTCCCTTTTGGGCATAAACAGCCTTGAGAATGTACGCATTCTCAACCGCTACGATGTTGAAAAAATCGAAAAAGAGCTTTTTGATTATTCAAAAGGCACGGTTCTTTCCGAGCCTCAGCTTGATGATATTTCCGAAAATCCCAACCTTGAATGCGACAGACTTTTTGCCGTTGAATTCCTCCCCGGCCAGTTTGACCAGAGAGCAAATTCCTGCGCTGAATGCATTCAGATTATCTCAAAGGGCGAAAGACCCCTTGTCAGAACAGCAAAGGTTTATTGCCTTTATGGCAACATCAGCGATGATGAGCTTGCTCAGATAAAGAAATATGTTATCAACCCCGTTGAATCAAGAGAAGCTTCACTTGAAGAATATGAAACTCTTGCAATGGACTATGTTGTCCCCGAAACGGTTAAAACCCTTGACGGATTCATCGCTCTTGACGAAGCAGGTCTTAAGGCTTTTGTTGCGGATTACGGCCTTGCAATGGACCTTGACGATATAAAGTTCTGCCAGAAATATTTTATCAGCGAGCAGAGAGACCCCACCATCACCGAAATCAGAATGATTGATACATATTGGTCAGACCATTGCCGCCACACCACCTTCCTGACCAATATTGATTCCGTTAAATTTGAAGATGAGCTTCTTCAGAAGGCTTATGACGAATATATTGCCGCAAGAAAGGCTTGCAACAGAACAAAGCCCGTTAATCTTATGGATATCGGCACAATCGCTGCAAGATATCTTAAGCAGCAGGGCCTTCTTCCCAAGCTTGACGAGAGCGAGGAAATCAATGCCTGCACAGTTAAGATTGATGTTGAAATCGGCGGCAAAACAGAAAAATGGCTTCTTCTCTTTAAGAACGAAACTCACCACCATCCCACAGAAATTGAGCCTTTCGGCGGAGCTGCAACCTGCATCGGCGGCGCAATCCGTGACCCGCTTTCAGGCAGAAGCTATGTTTACGCTGCAATGCGCGTAACAGGCGCAGGCGACCCCACCGTTCCCGTCAGCGCAACAATCGAGGGCAAGCTTCCCCAGAGAAAAATTGTTCAGACTGCCGCAGCGGGCTACAGCTCATACGGCAACCAGATAGGCCTTGCAACAGGCATTGTTGATGAGCTTTATCACCCCGGCTATGTTGCAAAGAGAATGGAAATCGGCGCGGTTATTGCTGCCGCTCCCGAAGAGAATGTTCGCCGTGAACGCCCTGAGGACGGAGACGTTGTTATCCTTCTTGGCGGCAGAACAGGCCGTGACGGCTGCGGCGGCGCAACAGGCTCATCAAAATCCCATAACCTTAAGTCACTTGAAAGCTGCGGCGCAGAGGTTCAGAAGGGTAATGCACCCGAAGAAAGAAAGCTTCAGCGTCTGTTCAGAAATAAAGAGGCTTCTCAGCTCATCAAGCGCTGCAACGACTTTGGCGCAGGCGGTGTTTCCGTTGCCATCGGCGAGCTTGCAGACGGCCTTGAAATAAATCTTAACGCTGTTCCCAAGAAATACGAAGGCCTTGACGGCACAGAGCTTGCAATCTCCGAAAGCCAGGAAAGAATGGCAGTTGTTGTTGAAGCAAAGGATGCCGAAAGATTCATCGAGCTTGCAACAGGCGAAAACCTTGAGGCAACAATCGTTGCAACCGTTAAGGAAAAGCCCTATCTTGTTATGAACTGGAACGGCAAGGCAATCTGCAACATCAGCCGCGAATTCCTTAACTCAAACGGTGCAGAGAAGCATATTGACATTGCTCCCGCAAAGCTTGAGGACTACAGCAAGAAAATTGACGGTTCATTTACCGATATGTATACCGCTCTGGCAGGCGATTTGAATATCTGCTCAAAGAGAGGTCTTTCCGAGCGCTTTGACTCAACAATCGGCGCAAATACCGTTCTTATGCCCTTCGGCGGCAAGAATCAGCTCACTCCCATTCAGGCAATGGTTCACAAGGTTTCCGTTGAAAAGGCAGAAACCGAAACCTGCTCCCTCATGGCATGGGGCTATAACCCCTTCATCACCGAAAAGAGCCCCTATCACGGCGCATATCTTGCGGTTGTTGAATCGGTTTCAAAGCTCATCGCAGCAGGTGCGGATTTCAACGAAGTATATCTCACATTCCAGGAATACTTTGAGAAGCCCATGAAGGACGGCAAACGCTGGGGCAAGCCCCTCGCAGCCCTCCTCGGCGCATTCAAGGCACAGATGGATCTCAAAATTGCTGCCATCGGCGGCAAGGACTCAATGAGCGGTTCGTTCGAGGATATCGACGTTCCTCCCACCCTTGTTTCTTTTGCTGTTACAACCGAAAACATCAAGAACATCGTTTCTCCCGAATTCAAGGCAGCAGGCCGCAAGGTTGTTATGCTCAAGCCCGAATATACAGCTGACAATCTGCCCGATACCGCATCGCTTCTCAAGGTTTATGATGAGGTTTATTCTCTTGTAACCTCCGGAAAAGCGGCTGCAGTTTACACTCCCGGCATGGGCGGCGCAGCAGAAGCAGTGCTCAAGATGGCAATGGGTAACGGCATCGGATTTGATTTTGCCGACGTTTCACTTGCAGATATCTTCGGTTATTCCTACGGCTCATTCATCGTTGAACTGACTGATGACACCGATTGCGGCACACTTCTCGGCTACACAACAGACAAAACAGCAATCACTCTCGGCGCAGAGAGCGTTGATTTTGCAAATATTCTTCCCGTTTATGAGGATAAGCTGGAGGATATCTATTCCTGCAACATCGCAATGCCCGAAAAGAAGATTGAAACCTTTGATTATAAAGCAACAACCTTTGCAAAGCCTGCAATCAGAACCGCTAAGCCCAAGGTTCTCATCCCCGTATTCCCCGGCACCAACTGCGAATATGATTCCGCAAAATATGCCGAAAGAGCGGGCGCAGAAGCCGAAATCTTTGTTATCAACAACCTCTCAGCCGCAAGCATTGCAAAGTCGGTTGAGGATTTTGCAAAGAAGGTTTCGGAAAGCCAGATTATCTTTGTTCCCGGCGGCTTCTCAGGCGGCGACGGGCCCGACGGCTCCGGAAAGTTCATCACAGCTTTCTTCCGCAATGCCGAAATCAAGCAGGCGGTTACAGAGCTTCTTGAAAAGCGTGACGGGCTGATGCTCGGCATCTGCAACGGCTTCCAGGCTCTTATCAAGCTCGGTCTTGTTCCCTACGGCAAGATTATTGATACTGATGAAACCTGCCCGACCCTCACTTATAACACCATCGGCAGGCATCAGTCCAAGCTTGTTCGTACAAAGCTTGTTTCCAACAATTCTCCCTGGCTTTCAAAGGCCAAGCAGGGCGAAATCTACACCGTTCCCATCTCTCACGGCGAAGGCCGCTTCATTGCTGACGAGGCTCTTATCAGAAAGCTTGCGTCAAACGGCCAGATTATCACCCAGTATGTTGATTTTGACGGCAACGCAACAAACGACATTGCGTTCAACCCCAACAACTCCGATTTCGCTATCGAAGGCATTGTTTCGCCTGACGGACGCGTTCTCGGCAAGATGGGTCACTCCGAAAGAACCGCATCGGGCCTTTATAAGAACGTTCCGGGCGAATTTGACCTTAAGCTGTTCGAATCAGCTGTTGAATACTACAAATAAAAAACATGGTGCAACTGTATAATTTTGAACTTTTTTGGAAAATATTTTCAAAAAAAGGTTGACGTTATTCAAAATTTGAGATATACTGTTGATGTATGATACTTATATCATATATTCTGCATTTGTGAGCAACAATGTCAGAGCCATCCGATAAAAGACGGAGAACGGTGTGTCTGTTCTCCGTCTTTTATCATTCTTTTATATTTTGAGGTTTAACAATGAAAATCAAAAAACTTATTGTATTTTTATGTGTTTTTTTGATTGCGGCAATTTATTTGATTTGGGGAAACAACAGCATTACGGTCAGCGAACATTCCGTTGAGCTGCAAAATCTGCCGCCCGAGTTTGGCGGCTACCGTATAGTGCATGTTTCGGATTTTCACAATAAAAATTTCGGTTCAAGGCTTTGCGGCAAAATAGAAGCGCTTTCTCCCGATATAATCGTTGTTACGGGAGATATCATCGACTTTTATTCAACCAACGTGAGCATTGCTGCCGAATTCATTGAAAGCATTCAGAGCATTGCGCCGATTTATTATGTGACAGGCAATCATGAAAGCCGTCTGCCCGAGGAATATGAATCCCTGCGTGCTGTTATGGAAGAAGCAGGCGTTACCGTGCTTGACGGAAAAACAGTTGTGCTTGAAAAAAACGGCGCGGAAATCTGCCTTGCAGGCATTGATGACCCGAATTTTTTTGGCTCGGAGATTCTTGGCGAAAATGAAATTTTGTTTAACCAAACGCTTGCTACCTTGCAGAAACAGGCGGGGGGAAGGGTCGGCATACTGCTTTCTCACAGGCCCGAAAAGCTGGATGCTTATGCGGAATGCGGCTTCGATTTGGTTTTCAGCGGCCATGCCCACGGCGGTCAGGTGCGTCTGCCGTTTGTCGGCGGATTGTTTGCCCCTGCTCAGGGCTTCTTCCCCGAATATACACAGGGAATTTATGAAAGCGGCAAAACACAAATGATTGTTTCAAGAGGCCTTGGCAACAGCCTTTTTCCGTTGAGAATATTTAACAGACCCGAAATTGTTGTTTGTGATTTAGAGGAGAAATAATAATGAAAATAATAAAAAAATTGGTTATTGCCGTTGTGTGCGTCGGCCTTATCTGCACGGCGGCGGTTTTCGGAATAAGCATTTATGTTAAGCAGAGCGCAAAGAAATATGTTCTTGACATGGATTCCGCAGGCAGCGGCTATGACTGCGTGCTTGTTCTCGGCTGCGGAGTGTGGGGCGAAAAGCCGAGCCACATGCTGGAGGACAGGCTGCTTGTCGGAATTGAGCTTTGCAAAAGGGGCGCAAGCGAAAAGCTGCTTATGAGCGGCGATCACGGGAGCGAGGAATATGACGAGGTTAACGTCATGAAAAATTTTGCAACGGAGCGCGGACTTGAATCCGAGGATGTTTTTATGGACCACGCAGGCTTTTCAACCTATGAAAGCATGTATCGCGCAAGGGATATTTTCAAAGCTGAAAAGGTTTTGATTGTTACGCAGGAATATCATCTCTACAGGGCGATTTACGATGCGAGAAAGCTTGGCCTTGATGCTTACGGAGTAACAAGCGACCTTCGCGACTACGGCGGACAGGATTTCAGGGATATACGAGAGCTTCTTGCCAGAAACAAGGATTTTGTTTACACAATAATTCAGCCGCAGCCGACTTATCTGGGCGAAGCGATACCCGTTCAGGGCAACGGCAACGCAACCAATGACAAATAAAAATCCGCCGAAGTCTTTGCAATTAAAGGCTTCGGCGGTTGGTTTTTATTCAGCCCGAGTTGGCTGTTTTTTTGTGATAGCTTCAGAAGATTTTTGATGATGCTCTGTCCGGTTCCTCGATTCCCCATGCATCAACAAGGGCAAAATATTCTTCCTCGGAAATGGCAACAACAGAGCCGTGGCGGGGTTTGAGGTGGTTGACCGAATATGTTGACCTTTGAACCTGCCTGAAGTTTTCAAAATCCCTTGTCATCTGAGCGAAAAATGAGCCTTCGCTGTATTCATCCATTATCATCATCCAAGCATCCGTGCCCGTTATGCGATACATTGTGCTGCCTTCAACGCCCCACCAGTTGAGAGAGCATATTGTGTAATCCGTGTTATAGGGACCCGTCAGATTTTTTGATTTGACATAGGCTATCTTCTGAGTCAAATCCTCTTTGAAATAGAGATAGTAATAACCGTCTTTTTCATTATATATTATATCGCCGTCAATGCACTGAACGTTGCGTGTTCCGCCTGTTGCGGGGTCAGGCTCGTTCCATCTGCCGAAAAGCACCTTCGGTTCGGTTTCAAAGGTTTTGAAATCCTTCGTGTATGCGTAATAGTGGCCTGCGCAGTCGTTTTCAAGGGTTGAGGTTGCCCAATAGACCATATACATATCAACGGAATCGTCCCAGATTGCCTGCGGTGCCCATGCTCTGTTTGTTGTTTCAAAGCCCTCGAATTGGCGGATATCAATAACGGTTTCGTCCGTCCAGTTTATCAGGTCATACGAACGCCAGGTGATGAGGCTGTGGTTTGATGTCCAGCCGTCAAGGGCATTCATATCGGTTGCGATGATGAAATAGCAGTCCTTGCCGTTTTCGTCAATGCCCTTGAGAATATAAGGGTCGCGCACGCAGCCCGTGCCCTTGGTCTGGTCAATAACAGCCTCGTTGTTGCTCAGCGCCTTGAAGTTATAGCCGTCCGTACTCACGGCAAGGTGAATTGTTTGCTCTTCAACCTCGTTGCCCACGAAATAGCAGAAAAGATATGCGCCCTGCGTGCTGACGGCAGGGTATGCGTAATCGTTGAATACATAGTTAAAAAGGAAATACGGAATCATCAGAAATGCCGTAATTATTCGCGTGAAGGACATAAATGTCATGGCAGATTCTCCTTAATGCTTGTTTTTTTATATTATAGCTTAAAAAAGAAATAAAGGAAAGAGTTTTTTGAAACTCGTTGACAAACCTTGATTTTTGGTATTAAATATAACTGTAAAAGACTTCAGGAGGTTACGAAAATGAAAAAAATGCTTGCAACGGTTTCTGTTATTCTCGCGGCGGCGATTCTTCTGAGCGTTACGGCTTATGCTGAAAGCGGCTATGCCTACAAGGAGGATGTTCTGTCTGCATTTGCCCCCAAATGGAATGAAATTCAGGCGGATGAAACCGTTATTTCTCTCACCCCGGGCAGCGAAATCGGTGAAATGCGCTTCGCCTGGCTTTCGCCCGAAAATGACACAAACGCAGCCTTCAAAATCTCCGAAAAAAGCGATATGAGCGATGCAAAAGAGATTGATGTTGCGGTAAGCGACGCAATTTCGGATTATAATTCCAACAAAGTCACGGTCACAGGGCTGGAAGAAGGCAAAACCTATTATTATTCCTACACCGAAAACGGCGTTTGGAGCAAGCCTGCTTCATTCACCGTTCAGCCTGATGAGGAATTCACCGTTCTTTATGTTTCCGATGCTCAAATCGGGCGTTCGGGCGAAGAAACTCTTGAAGAGGTTCTTATCCGCGACACCTGCGGTTGGAATTATACGGTTGAAAAAATGCTTGCAAAATATCCTGATGCCGCTTTTGCGATTTCGGGCGGTGACCAGTTCCAGTCGCCCGACAGCCTCACTCAGATGAAGGCCTATCTTGCGCCCGAGAAGCTCCGTTCGCTTCCCATTGCGAACACCATCGGCAATCACGATGACGATTCAACCCTCTACGGCGAAATTTTCAACAACCCCAATGAAGTTTTTGAGCTTTTTGCAAGCGATGCCGGCACGGGATATTATTACAGCTACGGCGACGTTCTTTTTATCACCGTTAATTCAAACAACTCGTCTTTGACAGATACGGCAAGAGTGCTTCGCAAGGCCGTGAGGGCTTATCCCGATGCGAAATGGCGCGTGGTGACCATGCATCACAACCCCTATTCCGTTTCTCTGAGCGATGAGGATTTTTCGGAAGAAAGGCTTGTTTTTTCATCGCTTTATGACTGCTATGATATCGACCTTGTTCTCAGCGGCCACGACCATTTATATTCGCGGACAAAGGCTATGCACGGCGGAAAAATAGCGGACGGTGAGGGCACGGTCTATCTTCAGTCCACATCGGCATCGGGCAGCAACTATGACCCGCTTCGCGAGGATACGGCGTCCTTCATAGACGCTGCATTCGGCGAGAGAGTGCCGACCTACACCGCCTTAACCTTCACCGATGATGCGATTATCGGCGCAACCTGCCGCACGGATACCGATGCGGTTATTGATTCCTTTGAGGTTAAGGATAATTCAACCGATTCCGCCGCAGGCATTTTCGGCGCGGTTGTTTCAATATTCCGCACCCTGTTTTCAATGGTTTGATTTCTAAAAAAGGCGCTTCGTGTACTTTAAGTATGCGAGGCGCTTGTTGTATGGGTTTTTCTTGAAATCAAATTAAGTGTATGATAATATATCTTTGGAAGTATTTTCTGCGGAGGGATTAAAATGGCAACATTTAAAGCGGTATTGTCTCTTATTCAGGTTATTCTTTTTTGCGTGGGTCTGATTCCCGTAAACAGCAATATTGATTACGGCGGCACTCCGTACGAAGCGACTGCGGTTTCAACCCCGATGGCACTTGTTGAGGGCGGCAAAACTGATTTTGTAATCGTTACCCAAGAAAATCCCGACGAATGCATTCTCACCGCCGTTGAAGAATTGCAGACATATATCAGAAAAATCAGCGGTGCGGAGCTTTCGCATGTTGCCGAATCCGAGCTTGATGCGGGCAAAAAGGCGATTGTTCTGGGTGAAACCAAGCTTGAAAAGAGCATAACGGCTGTTGACCGCGAAGCAATCGGTGCGGACGGCTTCCTGCTTTATTCAAACGGCACATATCTGCTCATTGCGGGCGGCGACAGCAGAGGCACACTTTACGGCGTTTACACTTTCCTTGAAGAATATCTCGGAGTGCGCTGGTTTACGCCGACTCTTGAGGTTGTGCCGGAAAACAAGGATATTGTGATTGATGCAGGCATAAACAGGGTTGTTCAGCCATCGTTTGCCATTCGCCGAAACGACTGCGGCGGAACAAATGCCGCGCACAGGGCAAGAACAAAAATGAATGTTTCATTCCACTATGATGTGCCTGAATACGGCGGCGCGCTGACCTATGTTTTGTGGGACGTCACGCTTGACAGGCTTGTGCCCGATGCTCTTTTTTCGGAGCATCCCGAATATTTCGCCATGAATCCCGACGGCACGCGCACCACCGACCATGTTTGCCTTTCTCATCCCGAGGTGCTGCCTGTTGCAGTTGAAAATGCAAGAAAAGCAATTCTTGAGTGCGACAAAGAAACCGCAAAGCATATCCATATCGGCCAGAAGGATAACATCAACTATTGCCATTGCGAGGCCTGCGAGGCTCTTTATGAAAAATACGGCAGCGTTTCCGCCCCCACAATTATTTTTACCAATGCTTTTGCCGACGCGCTGGACGATGAATTCCCCGATTTCACATTCACGTTTTATGCCTACAATGAAACCGACAGACCGCCAACGGATTTGAGCCTTAAGTGCAACAAAAACGTTGTGCCTGTTCTTTGCGGGCTTCATAAGGCATGCCGCAGCCATCCGCTGACCGAATGCGGCGCGAAGGACGGCATTGAATACGAAACTTTTGAAACGCTTTACGGCGACCCCGAACCCACAATAGCGCAGGATTTTGCAAACTGGGTCAAAATTGCCGACAGAACATATATTTATGACTACACGATAAACTTCCTCAACACAGCGCAGTTTTTCTCGAATTTTGAAACAATGCAGTCCACAATGAAATATATGCATGATATCGGCATCACGGGCTATGTTTATAACTGCGGCGACGGACACTATGCCGCGTTCAACGAGCTGAGAAACTATCTTCTCTGCAAGCTGCAATGGGATGTTGACTGCGATGTGGAATACCATATAAATGACTTTTTGAAGGCATATTACGGCGAGGCAGCCGCGCCTTATATCAAAGAATACATCGACCTGCAGACGGCCATGACAAAAGCAACGGCTCATGCCTTTGACTTTGACTGGCACTATCAGGCAGCCTTCTGCTCGCCATACGCTGTTGCAAAGAGCGACATTCTTTGGAGGAAAGCGCTGAATTCCGATGTAACCGAGGAGCAGAAATTCAATATCGAGGTTGCCGAGCTTAGCTGGAGATACTATAAAGCCAATCTTTTCATGGGCGAATATATATTCCTGAATCCGTTCAGAATGCAGGAAAACGAAAAGCTCTATGACGATTTTAAGGCGCACGGGCTTGACCGCGTTTCGTCATTCGGTTTAATACCCGAGGATAAGAGCGAAGTAGATTTTATGGACCGTCCGTTTAACTGGTCATGATTAAAAATTTGCAGGATTATCATGGGGAGCGATGATATTTTTCGGATTATATAAAAAGCCGAAACAAGCCTGCCAATCGGAGAAATAAAAGAAAGCGGTTTGCAATTTTCAGTTTGCAAGCCGCTTTTGTTGTGTTATATAAGGTTTTCGTCTTCAGTCAAAGAGCGGTATTTTTCTTCAAGCTCTTCGAAGTGCATATAGTTTTCTGCCTGCTCGATAAGATTTTTTGAATCGCTGTAGGGCTTGATGATTCTTGCATAAACCGATTCAGCCTTAAGATATGCTTTCAAATCGCGTCTCTGTTTCATGCTCTCCGCAAAGCTTGTTGTTTCTCTGTTCATGATTTCTTCCTTTACAGCTTCATTGGGAGCTTTTATGTTTTCGCGGCCGTATTTTCGAATCAGCGAAGCAGATTCTTTTTTGATTTTTGCAAGCTTTACGGCATCGGTGCGGATTTTTTTCTCTTCTTTTGTGTTTTTGCAGAGTTTCTTTGCCTCTCTCAGCTCTTTGGATGCATTTTCATAAAAATACTCGGGTCCGTCAGCAAAGGTGATTCTTGCCTGAGCCAGTTTTGCTCTGCCCGCCTCGCCTGAGAATTTGTTCAAATCTTCCATAATGATTTCTGCTCTTTCAATGGCAAGGTTGGTTTCTTTTATTTCTTTTCTGACGGATTTGGGAGCTTTTTTATCAACAGGCAATTTTTCTTTTTTGAAAAACTTTTTTGCTTCCAGAATTATTTCCATGCCCTCCGCAAGCTCACTGTCTTCAAGAACACCCAGCGAATAATTTTCAAACATTGCGCGTATTTTCAACACGCCGACATAGGCTTTATGCTTGTTTTCCGTCAGGTCATAGAAGCAGAAGGGGATAAGATTAAGCAGCGCACCGAAGGCGGAAAAAATAATCAGAACCTCAAAAAGATTGTTTCTGATTGTGTCATCATAGAGAACGTTATAATCCTCAAGCAGCCCCATTTTTTCATAAACGACAGGGTAAACCATGCCGGTGAAAAAGCTGATAACCGTTCCGATCATTCCGAGAGGGCCGAAAAGGCCGTCAACTCTGACTCCGGTTTTCCACTGATGATAGTCCCTCATATCGGCGCTGATATTATGCTGAACAATGTTCCAGAAGGTGTTGATGAAGGAGTTGAAATACCAAAGAACGCAAATCAGAATAAGATTTTTGTATGTAAAGTAAAGAACTGTAAGAACCAGAATGTTGATTGAATTTGCGGTTATCAGAAGATTTCTTTTGCCCATTGTTTTGATTGCAACGGGGGCCAGGAGCATTGACCAGAGGGCGGCGTTGCCGATAACGGTGTTCGCAAGGCCGAGATAGGACTGATATTCTCCGTTAAACGCATAAACAAAAGACCAGCCGAGAACAACTCCGTAGCCTGATTCAAGAAAAACAACCCAGTTTGCGGACTGAATAATCCAGTAATATTTGTTTTTGGCAACCTCGCGGATTGCATCAAGCATTCTGACAGGTTCGGGCTTCTTTTTCGGAAGAATAAGCCTTTCCTTGACCTTGTTGAAAAATACCGTGCTGATTATCAGACCGATAACCGTGAAAACAGGATAGATTATTCTGTAGGTCCAAATGTTGTTGAGTCCCCATGTCCAACCGGCTATCATGGGGATAAAAAGGTTGGTTATTGTCGGAGCAAGGGAATAGATAACCTGAGAGATGCTCATTACGGTTGCTCTTTCCTGAGCATCGGGCGTTATAATCTGCTGAAAATATGTGTAGCTTTCATTATAGAACGAAAGGAATATATTCAGCAGAAAATACATAACCCAGACCACAACTGCTTTGGTGATATATTCCCAGTTTTCATAAGGCAGCCAAACAAAAATGAGCGAAATCAAAACTATCGGAAAGCCTGTTCTTTTTATGAACGGAAGGAACTTGCCGCCCGAAAGATGATGATTGTCATAATACCAGCTGCGGAAAATGCCGATCGGGATGCCGATAAGGTTTGCAACGGTGAGCATAACCTGCAAATCCATGGGTCTCAGGCCGATGCTTGCACCAACGAGGAAGTTTGATGCATTAAGACCGATGGTTGAGGCAAGCAGCGTTGTCCAGTAAACACCGAACCCCGCACCGCTTAAAGACGCAACCTCTTTATAAGGAATATAGTTCCCTTTAGGCGGAACAGACCAATATTCCTTTGCCAGATTAACGGCATCCTTTGCTTTTTGAATTATTTGCACGCTTATGACCTCCTCCCAGGGATTCTGTAACCGAATTATAAGTTAATGCGGAATTAATGTTTCAACAAATATCATATATGCCATTGCAAGAATTTCAAAAGCTGCCCAGACAATAAGCATATATTTAACAGATTTTTTAACAAGTGCGCCTTCGCTTGCTTTTTCAACGGCTGCGCCGCAATTTATGCAAAAATCTGCCGCCCTGCCTGCTTTTGCGCCGCATGAGGGGCATTTTCTGCGTGACATTTTATATATGACATATATGTAGTCGGCAACAGCGAGAAAACCGAAGAAAAATCCGCCGACAGCCCATTTAACAGCCTTCATGCCCTGACGGCGCGCAATAAAAAAGAGGGCAACGGTAATAATGATTCTTTCAACAAATATGAATAAACAGAGAAAAGCCATTGCCGCAAAGCCTGTTATCATGCCTATAAGCATTGCACCCATAAAAAGCCTCCTACGCGCTGTAAAGGGCCGTGAATATATAATCAATAATTGAAAAAACAGCAATCGCTGAGCAAATTCCGATAAAAAGCTTTGTGACAAGCTTCATTTTCGGCCTTGCATTTTCAAGCTTTGCATCGCACACGGGGCAGAATGCGGCCCATTCCTCCGTTTTTGCAAAGCAGACGGGGCAATGCTCCCTGCAAAACTTATTTCTTGCTATAAAATAAGCGCAAAGGCCGAAAACATTGAACACCAAACCGATAATTACCCAAAAAACAGTGTTCATTCTGAATTTTTTTGAGTTGAAATATAAATATACCCCGATTGCCGCTGCGCATGCAAACCATACAAAGAGAAAAGAAATATATGTAAATATGGAAACGAGCATTGTGAACATAAAACCTACCTCTTTTTTTATTCTAACATATTATATATTTTTACTCAAGATAAAAAGGAAAAATCCCCCGCCGAAATGACAGGGGAGAATATCATTTAAAATCTTATGTTTGCAATTTATTTGTCAGACAGATGTTGTTTCTGTTAAATCAGAGATTTGCCTTCCCATTCCGCGTCGGGCTCAACACCCAGCAGCTTTGCAACGGTGGGAGCAATATCCATAATATTTGCATTCGGCAAAGCTTTTCCTTTTTCAAAATCCTTGCCGTTAATAATTATCGGAATGAGCATATCCTCGGGCATATCGCTGCCGTGAGTTCTGTCATGGCCGCCGTGGTCAGCGGTAATTATGTAGGTGTATTCCTCGCCAAGCTCTGACATAAGCTTTTCGATGTTGTCCCAACTGCTGTGTATGGCCTCCATATATTCTTCTGTCATCCAGCCGTGGTTATGGCCCGCCATATCGGGATAGCCGAAATAAATGAAAGTGAAATCGTTATCAAAGTTTTTTAAATAAGCGATCGCCGAATCAGTCAGAATTTCGCCTGCTTCCTTATAGCCTATCCTGCGGCCTGCATAAAAGCAGGAGTGAGCAAGGGAGTTGGGGCGGGAAACATCGCGGATTTCCTCCCAGTTATAGAAGATTGCGCATTTTTTATCCGCCTGTTTCAAAACCTCGCACAGGCCGTTAATAGGACGCACCTGAGGCATATAGGTGTTGGTTGTTGTGCCGTGCCTTTGGGGAGTAACGCTGTGGAAAAGTGAAATGTGGCAGGGCAGAGTAACTGAGGGATAAACCGTTTCGGCATCCATTGTGTATGCGGATTCGCTTATAACCTTTTGAGCTTTTGTGATGTTTGTCAGCGAGTCGGGGCGCATGCCGTCGGCTAAAATCAATAAAACTTTCATTCGGATTACCTCTTTGATGTGATTATATTTTAAATATATCACATTGTTTCGTAAAGTTCAACATTCATTAATCCGTGCGCTCAAAAGCTAAAACCCTCTGCCGCCGTGACAGAGGGTTTGGTTTTGCGCTTTTTCGCCGTATTAAACTTCGGGATATTGAATGTTAACGGGTTTGCGGTTTGCGGCAGCCTCAACGGTGGCGCAGCAAACGGCCACTGTGAAAGCACCGTCCTTGGAGGAAACGGGCATCTGCTTGTTCTGTAAAAGAGCATCCACAAACATATCAATCTCGGCGGTAGTGTTATGGTTGTTGATTTCTACCGGCAGAAGCTGGGGCACGGTGTATGCCCTCTCGCCGTTGATTGGTTCGCCGCATTCAAAAAGAGTGAGTTCGGGGCTGGTGTTATCGCAGATAATGGTGCCTTTTGTGCCGTAAAGAACGGTGCGCATGGTGTAGTTTCGTTTGCAGCCGATGGAAACAAAAACCTTGCCTGCCACATCGTTGGGGAACTGATAAATGGCGATGGTTGCATCCTGAACGGGCCAATCTGTGAGGCACTTGTGGTTTGAATAGGCATGGACCTCGGTGGGGTCGCCTGCAATCCAGCGAAGCAGGTCGATTGCGTGGCAGCCGCCGCCTATTACGCCGTGGCGCTGAGGAGTTACACGCCAGTCATCATATCCGCGGGCAACGGCATAGTCATGAGCATATTCGCTTTCAACAAAGAAAAGCTCGCCGATTCTGCCTTCGTCCACCAGATTTTTTGCCATAATAAAAGCGGGGGTGCAGCGGCAAACCTGGCCTATCATCAGCTTTCTGCCTGTTTCTTTTTCAATGCGCATCATTTCGGTGCATTCTTCAACGGTTAAAGCCATGGGCTTTTCGCAAAGAACATCCTTGCCTGCACGCAAAAATGCGGCAGTCATTTCCAAATGATATTGGTCAGGAGTTACGATAACGGCTGCGTCCACATTCGGGTCATTAACCAATTCCCTGTAGTCGGAAACCGCTCTCTCTGCATTGTATTTCTTCTTGCAGGCTTCAAGACGTCCGTCGGTTGCGGTGTCGCAAACGGCATAAATCGTTGCGCCCTCTTTGGCAACAATGCCGTCCATGTGGTTTTCGCCCATTCCGCTGCAGCCGATAACGGCTATGTTCAATTTGTTTTTATTCATGCACTTGCTCCTTTCAAGCTGTTGTTTGAATTAAAATAATGTTTTATAGAAAACAGGATTATATATCAATCCGTGCTTTGCTGCTGACTGTTGTAAAGTTTTTTTGCCTGAAAGAAGGCAAAAACAATACATATAAAGGAATAAACCGAATAGATAAGATAGGTTGTTATTTCGGGAGTTTCAGCGAGCATTGTTATATACAAGACCGTTCCGATTATGCCGTTGATAATCATCAGGAATGTGTATTCAACATAGGCAAACATCGTCAGGAAATAAATAAGTATTCCGATCAGGTTGGTGACGCTGTCAAGAAAAACATATTGCGAGCCGATGAGCGGAAGGACAATCCACATTGCGACCAACGCAACAACAGATCCCGCAAAAATCAGCAACCGTTGTTTCGCGCTCAATTTACGAAGTTTCGTTGAATGCTCCCATTTGTTTTTGTTCCAACGGATAAAGGTTAACAGCTGAATCGGGAAAGAAAAAAGAATTGCCGAAAATGCCGAGCCATAGAGATTATAATAGATATAAACAACGCCGTAAAGCAATGAATTCATGCTGCCCAGCAGGTTTGCGTAGCGGTTTATGCGGGACTGAAGCAGCCCGACTGCCAATGAGATATACAGCGGCAGTATCCGCAAAAAACTCTGATGAAAATAAATGCCTGCAACGGTGATAAACACCGCCGTGAAGCCCATGAGGATAAAAATAAATATATCCTTTTTTGACAGCCTTTTGTTTTTAGCTTGCGTCAAAGCGCTTTCCCCTTTCAATAAACCGATATAAGCATTATATATACAAAGCCGTTACAAAAATCTTTTAATCAAAAATAACCATTATTTCGTGCGTAAGGGTTTCGATAATGTCACGGATTGTGCGAATGATTTTCTCAATTATGTTTTCGCCGCTATACTCTGCGTCAACGCCCGAGCCGCCGTAGCAGCCGATGTTTGCGCTTGTTATTTTGTTGCCGAAGAAATCTGATGCTGTTTCGCCGTTAACCTTGGCTCCCGCGCCGATAAGCGGCGAATTTTTTGAAAGCCTGAAGCTGTTTATATCCGAATAATCGGTGCCTGCAAAGCCCGGCACGGTGTTCATTGAACCCAAGTCAACAAGAGGAGTCATAACATCATAATAGCAGTTGTTCTCAAACACATTGCCTCTTTCAGGGTCAATATCATAGGCAAAGGTTGCTCCCTCGGCAGGGACGATAATGTTGTTTGCAATATATGAATTATAAAGATTTTTAAACTGGAATTCGCCGCAGTTGACTATTGTGTTGTTATAAAAACTGAAGTTATGCTCGCCGCAGTCACCAACGGCAGTTGTGGAGCGCCCGCCGTTATCGTTGACGGAAAGGCAGTAACGAACGGTGTTGCCGCTATGGCCGCTGTGATTGGGGCAGTTGCACATGAAACGCATGTTGTCATGGGAATAAATATACTGATAGGTGCAGTTGTTTGAGTGAGAATCAAAATCAACCGCCATGCCGTCGCCGACGTTTTTCTGGCCTGCGATTTCGCAATACTGAATTGTGCTGTTTTCGCTGCCCCAGAACCACATAGCCGCCGTGAAATATCCGATTTCGCCGTTTTCTTTAAGGCCGTCGCCCTGGCAGCAGTTTATTGCGCGGCAATTTGTGACCAACGCACCGTCGCACATGCCAACGATAACGGCCTCTGCGTCCATTTCGTGGAAATAACAGCCTTTGATAAGCAGGCCTTTATTATAAACGGGGTCGATTTCGTCTTCGCTGCACCAAGGGGTCTGTGATTCATTCCATGAACCCCAAATCATAAAGCCGTTTGCGCAGTTATAAACCTCGCAATTGCTGATTGTAAGGTTGTTAACCGCATATCTGGATTTTGCGGGCAGTCCCTTAACCATAACTGCCGCTCTTGCGTATGCGGCGCCGCGGGAATTATCATCTCTGGAGCTTACTTTATAGTTCTGAATATCGGTAAAATAAACATTATCGATTGTTATGCCCTCTGAGGTTTGTTTGTATGTATCAATCCATATACCTCCGCCGTTCGGAGCTTTGATATGCAGGTTGGATACGGTTACATAAGAGCAGTCAAAAAGACAAAGAACCTCTTTTTTCTCGTTGGTATAAAGAACAGCCTTTTCGCCGTCACCATAAGAGGAAACAACAACGGGATTCTCCTTAGTGCCGCTGCAGGTCAGGGTTGCGGTGCATTCGTATTGGCCGCCGTTTTTAAACAAGAAATGCGTTCCTGCTTTGACATCAAGATTTTTAAGGCCTGCAATGGTTTTGACGGGGCTGTTGATGTCGGTTCCGCTGTTTGAATCGTCGCCGTTCACAGAATCAATGTAATAATAGTTTTTTTCGTTTTCTGAGGCATAAGCGAAAAGACCCATGCTGCCGAGAACAACCGAAAATGCAATCAATATGCACAAAAGTTTATTTGCTTTTTTCAAACAAACCACTCCTTGGTTTTATATAATGCCATTAATTCTTATCTTTTTCAAAACTCCATTTCTGCTGCATAATAACAGCAGGTCCGTTTTCGCCGTTGAGTGCGTAAAACACCGTCAGAATGCTGCCGTCCTCAAGCTCAACAGACGAAGGATATCCGATGTCGGTGTCGTTTACGTCGCTTAAATAAATGTCATAACCGTAATCCCATGTTTTGCCTGCGTCATCGCTGAACATCGCCTTAATGCCGTAAGGGATTTCGCGGTGCCCGTATGTGCAGATTAACGTGCCTGAAGAATGCTTTAATATATGCGGAGGCGAACCGCCTGAAAGAGGAAGAAGCCGTTTGGGTTCGGTCCAACTTTTTCCGTTGTCATGGGATTCTGACTGATATACGGTGAATATTCCTTCATCGTCGTTTTCAACGCGGATATGAACAAGTATGGTTCCGTCATCAAGAACAACAGCGTGGGGTTCGCAGGAAAGAAGCTCGATGTCGCCGAATTTAACATTATCAATCCTTCCCACATATTCCATTGTTCCGTCAGGGTTTATTTTGTGAGCCTGAATGCAGTCTTTGCCAAGCCTTTGCTCGTCTTTGGGGAAGAAAATTCTTCCGATCCACAGCAAAGTGCCGTCATGAAGCTCAACCGGCCCGTGAGGAGAGGATACAGGGCTTTTGAATATTTTTCCGAAGGTGACACCGTAATCGTTACTGATTCGGAAAAGCACGCCCAAAGCGTCTGCTTCCTCTTCGGGAGTCACCGTGTCAAGATAAGCTGCGTCATACGCAGTCAATTCGGGATTTTCTCTTTGAAACTCTGTTAAATTATTAAATGATGTTACGATTACGTTGCTTGCTCCGAACGGCAGAATACCGCCGTCACGGTCGTCCAGAACTGTGTCAATAACCGGCGCGGGCGCGGTGTAGGTTTCGCCGTTATTATCGCTGAATGAAATTACGGTTTTTCCGAAAGGGCAGACATGCCGGCATCTGAACCCCGAAGCAGTTACCGCTATTTTTCCGTTCTGCAGCCTTACTGCTGTTGGCCATGCGAAATAATTATGGCGGCTTTTCGGATTACTCATAATGATTTGTGTATCACCCAATTTGTTTATTTTCATAAATACCTCTCAAAACTTAACTGTTGTTATTTTGTTATGGTTCAACATGTTCGGGCGGCTTTGCTCAACATCCGTTTATTTTAGGGCAAAATATTCCCTGCCGCGCGGTAGATTTCATACCATTCCTCACGGGTAATTTGTATATCGCTTGCTTTCAGGCAGTCTGCAAGGCGGGTGAGGTTTGTTGTGCCCGTAACAGGCTGCATTTTTGAGGGATGTCGCAAAATCCACGCAAAAGCCATCGTCGTTTTGGAAACGCCGTATTTGTTGCCGATTCGCTGAAGAGTTTCGTTCACTTCGGGGAACTTCTCATTGTCGATAAAACATCCTTTAAAAAATCCGTACTGCATCGGTGACCAGGGCTGAATCGTAATCTTATTCAGGCGGCAGTAATCAAGCACGCCGCCGTCACGGTTGACGCCCGATTCGTTATACATATTGACGTTAATGCCCGACTGAATCATCGGAGTGTGCATAACTCCGAACTGAAGCTGATTTGCGCAAATCGGCATCGGGAGTGAATTCAGGAGCAGCTGCATCTGATACGGATTCTGGTTTGAAACGCCGAAATGGCGCACCTTGCCCGAAGTTTTCAAATAATCAAATGCCTTTGCAACTTCGTCGGGTTCCATGAGAGCGTCGGGCCTGTGAAGGAGCAGAACATCGATATAGTCCGTGCCGAGTCTTTTCAGGCTGCCGTCAACGGAGTTCACAATATGGTCATACGAAAAGTCAAACATCCCTTTGCGTATACCGCATTTTGTCTGGATAAAAATATTTTCTCTCATCGACGGAGAAACAGCCTTGCCGAAAACCTCTTCGCTTTTACCGCCGCCGTAAATATCAGCATGGTCAAAGAAGTTTGCACCGAAGTTCAGCGCCGTATCAACAAACGCAGACACTTCCTTTTCGCTCATGTCGCTGATGCGCATGCAGCCAACAGCAACCTCAGGCACCTGCATTCCGCTTTTACCGAAATCAATGTTATGCATAAACTCATTCCTTTGTGTTTTTTTCAATTATATCACATCCGGGCTGATAAATAAAGAAAAACTATACGCGATCGGATGTAATTATTTAGGAATCATAAAGCCTTGATATTACCCCATACGGTAGTTCTCGGTCTTCTGCCAATCATTAAACTTCTTTTGCTTGCATTCATTTTGCGTATATGATGAAGGCTACAGAAAAGACGGAGAATGGTCATTGAATATCAGCAGTGCAATTGTTTTCGGCATGATGCATATTGTTGAAGAGTTTGAAAAAGCTGTTGAAATATACCGCCGTATGAGCCTTAAATACACTTCCGACATTGAATATATTGATTCTGAAATACAGAAGTTTGCAAAAGATACTGTCTGTTATGAATTGAAGCCTGAACACATCACAGGAAAAATCGTTAACGAATCATAACAGCTTAAAATAGTTTTTATCAAATTCAATCAGACCTTCGTCACGCATTTTGCACAGTTCATTTGACATTGCGCTGCGGTCAACGGACAGAAAATCCGCAAGCTGCTGACGGTTGAACGGTATTGTGAAATTTGAGCTGTTTTGCTTTTTGGATTCTTCGGATAAATAAGAAATCAACTTTTCTCGCGTAGTTCGCTTGGACATGTGCCCAAGCTTCTGCACGAGTTTTCTGTTTTTATCGGATATTGCAAAAAACATATTCTGCACAATCACAGAATGGAAACGGCATCCCGAAGAACAGGTTGTAATAATCTTTCTGACATCAAAGAAAATAACCGTGCTGTTTTCCGTTGCAACAACATCGTTTAATAATGCTCCGCTTTCGGGTGCAACATAGGCTTCGCCGAACATTTCTCCAACATCAACCTGACCGAGAATGCTTCGGTTGCCCCAATAATCATCTTTCTGAATATGCAGATTGCCTTCGACAAG
>JAZRIG010000073.1:0-6558 GCA_045645145.1 Acutalibacteraceae bacterium | reverse complement strand
TAATCAGGGTGTCCAGGGTTCGAGTCCCTGAAGGTGTACCACTTTATGGCCCGTTGGTCAAGTGGCCTAAGACTCCGGCCTCTCACGCCGGCAACAGGGGTTCGAATCCCCTACGGGTCACCAAAAAGAGAAGATAATGCGCTGATAACGCATATCGATATATTAGTCGGTGTTGATGACGTTGAGGGTCCACCCGTTCCCATCCCGAACACGGTAGTTAAGCTCAACAGTGCCGAAAATACTTGGCTGGAAGCGGCCCGGGAAGATAGGTCGACGCCGACACTTTTTTAATTTTGCCCTAATAGCTCAGTCGGTAGAGCACGCGGCTGTTAACCGCGGTGTCACAGGTTCGAGTCCTGTTTGGGGCGCCAACATCAAGAACTATCCTTTCGGATGGTTCTTTTTGTTTTTTGTGAACGGTTTTGATTTTTGACATCATAATATTTATTATTCAATCCGATTATTGATGCAGCTTGATATTAATAAACACCCTCCGATTTTGAGCTTCGGAGGGTGTTTACAAGGTTTAGTTATTTTTTTATGATAAAAGTCATTCTTTCCTGGAGAGTTACGCTGCCGTGGCCTGTATTATAGCCGCCGTGGTCGGAAGTGATAATGATAAGCCAGTCTTCAGTTTCGTAAGTTTCTCTGGATTCAACGGCGTTGATGATTGCTCTGCCGTCAGTTTCTGCATCAGCAAAGCTCTTTGAATAATCGGGATTGTTGAGCGAGAAGCCCGTGTCGTGTCCGCTGTGGTCAGTATGTTCAAGAATTGTGAAAATAAAATCTGAGCAGTCGGTGTCGGACACATCGGCAAGAGTGTTGGTTAATGTTCCTTTATCGTCATCTGCATCAAGGAAGGTTACATTGAGATTTTTTTCTTCAACGTAGTTTTTCTCCTGAATATATGTTGTTTCGCTGCCGCCGAAATGGCCGTTCCATGAAACATAGAATGCCGAACTGTCGATAGTTTCATCTTCAACAAGAGTGGTGAGCAGGGTCAGGTGTTCATTGGATTTTTCAATGCCGTTATCCGTGATTCCGTGAACATCGGCCCAAGTACCGGTAAGGATTGAACACCAGCCGGGGGCGGTTGAGGTTGCCTGAGTGTTGATTGCGGGATAGTTAACGCCGCCGCAATATGAGATTTCAGCGGTTGCGCCGTTGGCAAGCAGATAGCTTATTCCGCCTTTACCGTTTTCATCCAAAAGAGAGAGTGCGTCTGCGCGGCAGCCATCATAACCGATAACAATAACCTTTTTTTCGGTTTTACCCTCGGCAAGGGGAGCGTCGAAATGGTTTTTAATGATATTATAAAGCTGGGTTTGAGGAACAGCTGTTTCGAGAGTGTTTGAATATGCTTTGACTGAATCAACATTCTCTTTATATGAAGAAGTGGTGTCATTCCAATTTGTGCCTGCAATCATGCCGTAAAGCATCATAAAAAATGTAGCGATAACACAGGCAATTTTTTGAATAATAAGCATAGTGAAATTCCTTTCAACAATTTTATGAATTCATTATACAATAAAGAAAAAGTTAAGTAAAGTTTTTTATAAATATGTTTGTTTTTTTATCTCATATATGATATAGTTTTACAGAAGTTTAAAAAAGGACTCGGTGCTGATATGACTTATTATATTGCGCAAATCATAGGAATAATCGTAACTGCGGGGGCGATTCTGGCGCTTCAGCTCAAAAACAAGAAACAGATGCTTATAGTTTCGGTAATTAACAATGTTATGTCGGCATTGAATATTCTTTTGCTGGACCAAATCAGCTCAGGAGTTATAATCAATTTTGTTGCGGTTTTTCAAATAATAGTTGCTCTGGTGCATGAAAAACGCGGAACTGAGGTCAGTTTGGTTGAAAAAATAACATTTCTGGCGCTCTATGTGTTCGGCGGAATTTTAGGATTTGAAAAAGGAATAGATGTTCTTTCTGTTGTTGCGGCGGTTTTATATATGCTGGCTATGTTTCAAAAAAGAGAACAGTATATCAGGCTGCTTTTGCTCGGCAACATGTCAACTTGGACTGTTTATCACTTGGCAATCGGTTCAACGGCAGTTTTTGCTCAGCTGGCGGGAATATGTTCTTCGCTGATTGCGCTTTACCGATACAGAAAAAAGGACAGCAAAGAAGAAAGCGTCAACAAGAATTAATCAGAATCCGTGAATACTCACCTTAAATGGCAGCGGTAGGTTATATGACCTGCCGCTATTGGTTTTTATATAAAAAATATAGCCAAAGCACAAAAATTATGATATTATAAGAATACTTCTATAATAGCGGAGGTATTGAGATGAAAAAGCTGATATGCTTGCTTCTGTCTTTAATGATAATAATTGTTTCTGCGGAGGTCGGGACTTATTCGGCTGCAGGTTCGGATAACGGGCAGTTGAGCATCGATGATTTCTCAATGCAGGTTAAAGAAATGCTTGATGAATATGGCGGAAACGGCGAAATACAAACCTATTCGGAAGCTTCAGGCGAGTTTGAAACTTGCAGACTAATTGTTAAATCTGAAAGCGAAATCGACACTTTAAATGCGGTTTCGGTTATTTCGGGCTACAGAGATTTATGGGTTTTGCAGTTTGAATCGGAATATGATGCAGCTGCGGCTTATGAATATTATTCTTCGCTTGCCTGCGTTGAATATGTTGAACCTGACGCAAGGGTAAAAATGTCCGGAGCAAAAGCTGCTCCGACAGTTCTTGAAAACGGGCATTTATCCTGGGGTTCCGAGGCAGTCGGCTCTGACGAGGTTCTTGATTATTTGGAAGAAACGGAATATTCTCTTTCTCAGGTTAATGTTGGAATTCTTGATTCAGGCGTTGACCACACTCATGAATTCTTTGACGGAAAGCTTGTTGATAAAGGCCTTAATTTCAGCATGTCGGGTGATGACACCGCCATGAGCGACGACCCCTCATCTCACGGAACTCACATTGCGGGAATCCTTGCGGATAACACCCCGGATTCGGTAAAGCTCAGAGGATATAAGATTTTTGATTACAAGGGAGAAACAACCGATTTGTTGATTTCCGTGGCGGTTGACAGGGCGGTTGCCGACGGAATGGATATTCTTAACCTCAGCTTTGGCGGCAATACTTCAAAGGCGGTTGAGGAGAGCTTCCTCAATGCTTATGACTCAGGTGTTGTTTTGGTTGCGGCGGCAGGCAATGCGGGCGCGTATATAGGCGAATCCATGCCGTCGTGCCTTGATGAAGCGATTGTTGTTGCGGCAACAAACAAGGACGGAAGCCATGCAAATTTTTCGGACTACGGCGACAGCATTGATATAGCCGCCCCCGGTGTTGATATTTACAGCACATATAATAATAGCGAATACGGAACGATGTCCGGTACTTCGATGGCGGCGCCTTTTGTTGCGGCAGGGGCAGCGATTTTGCTTGCTGCGGACTCTGAACTCACTCCAAGTCAGGTTGAGCAGGCGCTGAAGGATAATGCAATCTCCATGAATTCGCCTCAAGTCCTTGTGGGCAGCGGAATGCTGAGCATTTCGGAAGCGCTGGAGACCGAAAGAGCAGCGCAGGCAACGGCAAATGTCAGCAGCGGAACTTATTATGAACCAATCACGGTAACTCTTACCCCTGCAGCAGGCACAAAGGTTTATTATACTCTGGACGGCTCGCTGCCGAGCGAGAGTAACGGCACTCTCTATACTGCACCCGTAACTGTTGATGAATCCTGCAAACTCAGCTGGATTTCTGTTCGAGTTGAGGAAAGCTCTGTTTTCAGAAGCAGGGTTCAAATTGCGGATTTCAGAGTTGTCTGCAAAGAAAGCGAATCCGAGTTTGAAATAGCCGAGGACGGAACGCTGACGGCCTATAACGGAAGCCAAACTGATATTGTTGTTCCCGATAAAATTAACGGAATAACGGTTGCTGCGCTTGAGAAAAACATTTTCAGCGCAGAAAATTGCCCTGACCTTCGCGGAATAACTCTTCCGCAAACCGTGACCGCAATTTCAGACAGCGCATTTTTGGGCAACACAAGCATTGAATATGTTGTTGCAAAGGGAGTGCAGACTGTTTATGCCGAGGCATTTAACGGTTGCGCTTCGCTTAAAAGCTTGGATGCACCCTTGCTTAAAGAAATTTATATGAATGCTTTCAAAAATTGCCCGCTGCTAAGCGAAATAAGTTTTGAAAATGTTGAACGTGTGAGCAGCTATGCACTTCTCGGCAACAAATCCTTGAGCGAACTCAAGCTTCCAAAGCTTCAGTCGGTGGGTACGAGAGCTTTTTCTAACACGGCGGTCAGGTATGCGGAATTCGCAAGCTTGAAGTCCTTTGAAAGCTCAATGGCTGGAAGAGCGGCAGACGCATTCAGCAGCTGTGATATGCTGGAGGAAATTCGTGTGCCTGAGGTAACAACGCTCGGCACAACGAGCGCAACAGGCGGCTTCAATGAGCTGACTGCTCTTAAGACTTTTTATGCACCGAAGCTTAAAAAAATCGGAATTTATGCTTTTTATAACTGCAAGTCGCTTGAAAATATTGTTATTGATGCGGTAGAAATTATAGATAATTTTGCTTTTGCAGGCTGCAAAAGCCTTGAAAAGCTCCATCTCCCGAATGCAAGGACCGTTGGCAGCAATGTTTTCAACAATTCGGGAGTTAAAAGGATTTATTTTGAATCAGTGGAGGAAATTCATTCTCTTCCTGTTGAAGATTCAATGATGTTTGTTCCTTCGACCGCAACGGTTATTGATGAATGCGCAAGCAGAGCGCATCAGGTGATTTACGGCACAAAGGGCAGCTATGCCGAAGCGTGGGCAACGGGCAGCCACAGCTATTGCACAAGTGAATTTATTGCGATTCCCGCGATTGTTAACGATTTGCCTACCGTTGCCGACGGAAATAAACTGAGCATTGATGCATTCGGCTTCAAGCTTTCATATCAATGGTATGCAAGCATTGACGGCACAACGGAGAATGCGGTTGCAATTGAAGGCGCAACCGACAAAGTGCTTGAATTAGACGGTGCAGATAAATATAAAGGATATTACTGCGTAGTAACAAGTAATGACAACGGAGAGGCGGAATCGGTTGTTTCGCGCATCGCATTGAATCCGAATTCACCTGCCGATTATGAGGCTTATAACAAGGCGGTTGAATCAGCTCCGAAAGATTTGTCACTATATACTGATGAGAGTGTTGCTGTTCTTCAGGCAGCGCTTGATGCCGATGTTTCGGGCAAAACTTTGGGGCAGCAGGCACAGGTTGATGCTCAGACACAGGCTGTTTTGTCGGCAATAGCGGCTCTGGAGCTTAAAAAAGCGGATTATTCCGCTCTTGATGCAGCTATTGCGGATATCCCGAATGATTTGTCCGCATATACTGATGAAAGTGTTCAAGCTCTGCAGGCGGTTATCAGCAGCATTGACCGCAATGTGGACATAACAAATCAGGCGCAGATTGATGAATATATAAGACAGATTAATGCGGCGATTGAAAATCTCAAAGAAAAGCCTGCTCCCACCGTTGAAATCCGCAATAACAACGGCGAGGCAAAAATCAACTATGGCGACAGATTAAAGCTTGTTGCAATAGTGTCCGGTGATGTTAAAACGGTTTGGTTTGTTGACGAAAAAAAAGCAGGCGAGGGAAACGAGTTTATTGTGTCACCGAAGAGCGAAAGCGTGACTGTAACCGTTAAAGCGGTTGACAAAAACGGAAACGTGCTTAAGGATAAAAATGGCAACGAGATTTCCGATTCTCAAAAAGTCACCGTTAACACAGGCATTTGGCAGAAAATAGTTTCATTTTTTAAAGATTTGTTCAGAATCAACAGAACCGTTACACAGGCTTTGCAAATATTCTGAAAAACAAAAAACCTGAAGAGCATTTAACTCTTCAGGTTTTTTTGATGATGATTAATAATATCTGTAGCTTGCGATAACCTTGCCCAGGATAATAACCTCATTAACAATAATGGGTTCATAAGTGTCGTTTTCCGGCTGAAGCCTGAAATGACCGTTTTCTTTATAAAATGTTTTAACGGTTGCGGAGTCGTCAATAAGGGCAACAACCATTTCGCCGTTGCGCGCAGTCGGAGTTCTTTCAACAATAACGATGTCACCGTCAAGAATTCCGGCCTGAATCATGCTTTCGCCCTTAACCTTGAGAGCAAAAAGCTCCTTATCTTGCGCTCCGACTGCAGAAAACGGAAGATAT
The DNA here is from genome assembly GCA_045645145.1 of Acutalibacteraceae bacterium. Classification (GTDB taxonomy): domain Bacteria; phylum Bacillota; class Clostridia; order Oscillospirales; family Acutalibacteraceae; genus CAG-177. The sequence goes on along the minus strand of JAZRIG010000073.1, from coordinate 355 downwards.
CCTTCAATTTCTTCAACAGCCAGTATCGGTGAACCTGCAGTAACGGTTCCGAGCACGGGAACATGGGTCACATTATCTGCCTGGCCGACTATTTTGATGCATCTTTTGAGCATGGGCGGGCGCTGAATATAGCCTGCGGCTTCGAGTGCATCAAGGTTTGCCTGCACAGATGATGTTGAACGCAGGCCGACAGCCGCGCCGATTTCGCGCACGCTGGGGGTCATGTTATCCTTTGCCATTTCAAGAAGAAACTCATAAATTTTCTGCTGAATTGGGGTAATCGGTTTCATAAGACAACCTCTTTCTTTATGCGATTTCAGAATTATTTTCAACTTACATACCTAACGCAAACACA
>JAZRIG010000072.1:0-45150 GCA_045645145.1 Acutalibacteraceae bacterium | reverse complement strand
AATTAAGTATCGCTTCCAAAAATATCATCCTTTCTGTTTTTTTTATATTATCGCTGTTATCGACAAAAAAAGCAAGAGGGATTTTAAAAAATCTAAAACTTATTTATTTTTATTGATATTTTTAAGTCCGTATTTCTTTTTTATTTTGGGGAAGCAATGGGCATAAACAAGAATTGTTACAAAAGTTTTTCCTGCGCTGAACACGTTGTTGAACATGTTTTTCAGATTGCCTTCGGCGAAGTGCTTCAAGGTATCCAGAGCTTTTTCCATAATTGCGTTTTTCTGAACGGATTCAGGTTTTTTGCGCGTGAAAGTCATCCAGTCAAACCAGCTTTTTACAACAAGCAAATCCTTGTCGGGGATTTTTGAATAATTCTTGCTCAAATTTTGAATTTGTTGCTCTGTTCTCGGTCCGTCAATTATTTCTGCAATATCAATCAGACCTTTTTCTTCAAGCTTGTTACACAAAGGAGTTTTTGGTATAACCGTATAATAGTTAAGCAAAAACGCATCCAGATTCAATGACTGTGCAAACTCGGCTGTTTCTTTTAACTGTTCGGGAGTTTCGTCGGGGAAACCGATGATAAAAGAGCCGAAGGTGGAGATGCCAACCTTTGTGCATTTGTCAATGAACTCCCTTATTAATTTTTTGTCCATGGGTTTGTTTATCTGTTTTCTTGTTGTTTCACTGCCGGTTTCTATTCCGAGCAAGAGCCAGCGGCATCCGGCATCATACATTTTTTCAAGTGTATCAATGCTGTTATATGCGTCAGCTCTTGTTTGAGCGCCCCATACAAATTTTAAGCCGTTGTTTTTTCTGAACTCGGCAATTTCTGCTATTTCATCATCATCAAGCCAAAGAAATTCGTCAGAAAAATTAACTCCATCAAGGCCGTGATTTTTCTCAAGGTGCTTGATTTCATTGAGAACAAAGTGAATCGGCCTTTTTCGGTGTTCAGAGCTGTAAAACATCGTGTTATAGCAATATGCGCACTTATTGGGGCACCCTCTTGATGTATATAAGTAAAGCATTTTTTTGCAATGCGGGAATTGGCGGAAGCATTTTTCAACATCAATCATTTCCCAGTCGATTTCAGGGATTTCGGCAAGGGGAGTGTTGTTTTGATTTTTATTTGTGAATATTCCCTCATTATTTTTATATGTTAATCCCGGAATGTTTTGAAAACTTTCGTTATGAAAAAGTGCATTGATAAGCATTTCAAGCTTAACTTCGGTTTCTCCCGTAATAACAAAATCCGCCAAGCCGTTTTCAACAATATGCTCCGCAAGAGCCGAAGCAACAACTTCACCCCAAGCCACAGGGATGCTTTTGCTTTTGGCAACGGAGGATACTTTAATTGCATCAGCTAAAGATGCAGTCGGCGGAACATGGACCATCATAAGGTCGGGATTGAATGAAGAAAAAACCTTTTCAAACTTTCTGAAATCGATGCATCTGTCATGAACCAAAACTTCATGCCCGAGTGACTTCATATAAGATGCAGTAGTCATGATGCTGCGGCACACAGGGTAGGTTGTTCCTCTCATAAGGAAACCGGCTGCAGGTTGAACAAACAATATTTTCATAAATACCTCTTAGTTTTTCACTTTGAAACTTTTTTTAATATCAACAGCCGCATTAGGGCAAACTTCGTCGCAGCATAAGCAGCCAATACAGGCTTTTTTATCCAAAACAATTTTGTCGTTTTGGATTGTAAGAGCTTGTTTGGGACAGGTCAGAATGCATTTTCGGCAGAGAACACATTTTTGGTTCATTTCAGGATAGGTAGCAAAGAAATATTCAATGACTTTCAAACGGAGCATTTCGATATTTGCCGCAAGCTTATTTTTGGCTGTCTGAGCATTAACGGAGCTTGGCAAAAGAATCGGTGACTCAATTTTAAAATCGGTGTCTCCCTCGGACTCAATGCTTTCGCTTACCAGCCCTTTTTGCTTGGCAGCAGCAATGGTTTTTATTGTTTCGAATGGGATTGCTAGTGCTTCTGCAATAAAGCAATCAAGGCTAAACACATCCTTTGATGAAAAAGTTATGCCCAGATGTCGCCTTTTGCCGTTTGCGGGGCCGTTCCCCTCCATAATATCTATTGCATCAACAATCGTAAAATCGGGATTAACCGTTGCCGCAAGTTCAACAAGCATGTTTGAAAAATCCTTGGCATCGGGATATTTGGCATGGAATGCGGGCTTTTGCAACCCCGGAATGCATCCGAAAAGATTTTTAACGCCGGCAGTCATACAGGTTATGTTATGAGTTTTGAGCTTAGGAACATTTATAATATAGTCTGCATCGGCAATTGTATTTATTATATTGAATTTTTTATTGATAAATTCAGATGACGTATAAATATCCGAACTTTCAAATTCAAGATTAAGTTTTGCATGTTCAGATATAAATTCATAGCCTGTTTTTTTGAATACATCCTGCATTTGAGAAAACAGCAGCACGGATCCGCCGGGGCAGTCGGCAACGGTTATGTCATTAACCCCGATATCCTTAAGGTATCTGATAATTGCATAAACAAACCTCGGGTTGGTGGTCACCGAAAAAGCGGCTTCCTTATCGGAAACGAGATTCGGCTTTATAAGAACTTTTGCGTTTTCAGGGATATCGTCTTTTATGTTGTGAGCTTCAAAATGCTTTTTGATAACCGTGTAAAGCTCGTCATCGTTATAGCTGCATGCTTTGAATATTGCACATTTGCTCATAATTCCACTCCTCGGAAACATCACTTACTTTATTATAAAATTTGCGATATCTTAAGTCAAGCGATTTTTGCTTTTCGCAATTTTTGCCTGCCGTATTTATGTGGATTCAAGAAGAACAATAATAACGGGAGGTGATATTATGGCAAAATTTTTCACTGAAAATCAGGCAGTTAAAGACGAGTTTGAAAAGCTTCCTTTAGCTGTAAAAAACAGTATAATCGAATCTGGTGTTGAAATAAATTCGGTTGAGGAACTCAAAAAAGCGGCAAGAAGCATAAAGGACAATATGTAACCGCTATTGCAATTCGGGAAATCTTGGGGTATAATATATAAAAATATTAATAGAATGCGAGATTATAGGTGAAAACAGAAATAGTCAGTTTAAATAATGCGTCTGAGTTCGATTCTTTTGTTGCCTCAAATGAGAACGGTCATTTTCTTCAAACTTCGCTTTGGGGCAGGGTGAAAGACGATTGGAAATGGTTTGGCGTTATATGCAGAAACGGCTGTGGCGAAATCACGGGCACTCTGGCCGTTTTGCTTCGCAAAATTTCCAAGATGCCTTATCACATGATGTATGCCCCGAGAGGCCCCGTTTGCGCGTTTGACGATAAAGAAACTTTTGAAGCTCTCGTTGAAGCGGCAAAAGCCGAGGGCAAAAAATATAATGCATATCAGCTTAAAATGGATAAAGATGTTCCCGTTGAAAATGAAGAATACAGAGCCATTGCACTATCTCAGGGCTTTAATTTCAAGGAACGCACCATAAATTTTGAAGATTTTCAATGCCGTTATGTTATCCGCATACATCTCAACGGCAGGAGTGAGGACGAGGTTTTTGCAGCCTTCCATTCCGACCATCGCAGAAAAATCAGAATTGCGCTGAAAAACAATGTTGAAATAAAAATTCACGGAAGCGAAAAGGCGGATGTTTTCTATTCGCTCATGAAAGAAACCTGCGAAAGAGACGGTTTTGAGCTTCGTTCCGCCGCATATTTTGCCAAAATTCTTGATTGCTTCGGCGATAAAGCAAGGCTCTATATGGCATATTATGAAGGCGAGCCTATTGCGGGTGCAATTTCCGTGCTTTGGGGCGACAAGGTTTGGTATTTTTACGGCGCATCGTCAAATTCCAACAGAAAAGTAATGCCGAACTATCTTCTTCAGTGGGAAATGATAAAATGGGCGATAGAAAACAATTGCCGCATTTATGATTTCAGAGGAGTTGCGGGAGTTATTGACGAAAGCAATCCGCTTTTCGGACTTTACCGTTTTAAGCACCGCTTTGACGGCGATTATGTGGAATTTATGGGCGAAATGGATTTGATAATCAAGCCCGCAGCCGCAAAAATTGTTGCGGTTTCACAGGAAATAATGAAAAAATTAAGATAAATATAAGGAGAGTTTGCCATGATTAATGTTACCGTTTGGAACGAAGGCGTTCACGAGAAGTTAAGCAATGAGGTTGCGGGTGTTTATCCCGCAGGAATTCACGGCTGCATCAAAAACTTCCTTTCCTCACAGGAAGATATAAAGGTCAAAACAGCCACTCTTGCTCAGCGCAAGTGCGGTCTTTCTGACGAAGTGCTTGAAAACACCGATGTTCTCATCTGGTGGGGTCACATGGCACATGATAGAGTTCCTGACAAGCTTGTTGAAAAAATACATAAGCGCGTGCTTGCGGGCATGGGCTTGATTGTTTTGCATTCGGGCCATCATTCCAAGATTTTTAAAGCTCTTATGGGAACAACATGCAACCTTCGCTGGAGAGACGGCGACAGAGAAAGAATCTGGACTGTTAACCCCGCGCATCCCATTGCAAAGGGTGTTCCGCCTCATTTCAGCATAGATGTTGAGGAGATGTATGGCGAGCGTTTTGATATCCCCGAACCTGAAGAGCTTGTTTTCCTTGGCTGGTTTGCGGGCGGTGAGGTTTTCCGCTCGGGCTGTTGCTGGCAGAGAGGCCTGGGCAAAATATTCTATTTCCAGCCCGGCCATGAAAGCAATCCCACTTTCCATAACGAATATGTTCAGAGAATCATAATCAATGCAGTCCGTTGGGCAAATCCCGTTATGCCCGTCAGAGAGCCGACTCCCTGCCCCCACAAAAAGATTTCTCCCGAAGAAAGATATAAAGAGAGAAAGGCAAAGCAATAATGGACACTTTCAAAATTAAGAAGCTGCGTGAAAACGCTAAAATACCGTTTAGGGCAACTCCCGGAAGCGCGGGAATGGATTTATATGCTTGCATTGATGCGCCGATTACTCTTGAAGGCGGCGAAAAAGCGGTTATCCCCACAGGAATCGCCATTGAACTGCCGAGCGCCGAGTTGGGTGCGTTTGTTTTTGCGAGAAGCGGCCTTGCGATAAAGCACGGCATCGGTTTGCTGAATTCCGTCGGAGTTATTGACAGCGACTACAGAGGCGAAATCTGCGTCGGAGTTATCAATCAACTCAAAGAAGCCTACACAATCAATCCCGACGAGCGCATTGCTCAGCTTGTTATCATGCCCGTTTCCCTCATAACTCCGGTTGAAGCCGAAGAGCTTGATGAAACCGAAAGAGGAGAAGGCGGTTTCGGTTCAACGGGCAAGGCGTGATTTTAGAGGGTGATTGCCTCTGCTATACTCTATAATAGATAAAAAAGGAAATTAACATGAAAAAAACATTAAGTATTTTTTGTGCTTTTGCAATTATTTTAACTTCTCTTTCCGTGTTTGCATTTGCGGCAGATACAGGATACAAGCCCTATGATGACAGCCGATATTTTGAATACGGAGATTATGACATTCACTACAGAGTTATTCCTGCCGAGGGCAAATTCAAGGGCAGAATCATGATGCTTCACGGCTTCCTTTGCTCCACTTATGCGTGGCGCAACATGGCAAGCATTCTTTCGGCAGAGGGCTATGAATGCGTGCTTGCGGATCTGCCGAATTTCGGCTTCAGCACAAGAGAAACAGAAGATATGACGGTTGTTGACCGCGAAATCCTCATAACAGAGCTTATGAAAAGCATTGCCCCTATGAATGAATGGATAATCGCGGGTCACTCAATGGGCGGCGGAGTTGCGGTTAACATAGCGATTGAAAACCCCGTTGAAAGCCTGCTTCTTTACTGCCCGGCAGCGCAGAGCGAATTTCCGTCCGCAATGGAAGGCTTAATCACCTCAAAGCCCATGAAATTTATTATGAACACCTTCCTTAAATACGGAACGGAAATTGATTTTGTTGTTAAGCTCATCATCTATTTTGCCACCATGGACTGGGATTTTGCCATGGATTATGATGTTTCCGGCGTTACGGATGCCGTTCAGTATGACGGTTTCGGCGCGGGAATGTGCGAAATGATGTATAATGTTAAAGCAACTGATCTTGAAAACGCTTCGAAAATCGCATGCCCCGTGCTTCTGTGTCAGGCAAGCGAGGATATTATCCTCAACGATGCCATGAAGGAGCAGATGAACTCCGCTTTCCCCGATGCCAAAACATACACCGTTGAGGGCGGCGGACACCAGTGCATTGAAAACAGGGCAGAAGAGCTTTGCAAAGTCACTCTTGACTTTATTGAAGGCTGAAAAGAATGTATCACACAACTGAAAAAAACATAAAAAAGTGGCTTGCAAAGGAAAATCCGATGCAAGCCATTTCTTATTATTAAGTTTCTCTCGGTCTTTCTTCACGAGGCAGACCGTGATTTATTTATCAGTCACTTGTGTAGGGGAGAAGAGCAATCTGACGAGCACGCTTGATAGCGGTTGTCAGCTCACGCTGATGCTTAGCGCAAGTGCCGGTAACACGGCGGGGAAGAATCTTTGCTCTGTCCGAAGTGAACTTGTTGAGCTTGTTTACATCCTTGTAATCGATGCATTCAACTTTATCAACACAGAAAGCGCAAACCTTTCTGCGGCCCTTCTTGTTGGGTCTTCTGTCGTTCTTTTCGTAAGCCATGGATTAAACCTCCTTTTCAGTTTCAGTTTTGCGATCTCAGAACGGGAGATCGTCTTCGGGAATTTCCTTGAAATCGCCTGCGTCTGCAGTTGAATATGAGGGAGCGGGCTGAGCGCTCATGAAGCTGTCATCCCTTGCATAGGATGAACCGCTGCCTGATTCGTTCTTTGAGCCGCAGAAACTTACGTTATCTGCAACAATCTCAACAGCCTTTCTCTTGTTGCCGTTCTTGTCCTCATAAGTTCTTGTTTGGATGTAGCCCTGAATCGCAATCATTGAACCCTTGCGGAAATATTTGCAAACGAACTCTGCAGTCTGTCTCCATGCAATGATGTCAATGAAATCTGCCTGACGTTCTTCACCCTGGCGGTTGAAGCGTCTGTCAACGGCTACGGTAAACGAAGTTACGGAAATTCCGCTTCCGGTAGTGCGGAGCTCGGGGTCGGCAACGAGTCTGCCCATTATTACGGCACAGTTAACCATTTTGCGACCTCCTTAGTTCTTTTTGACAATGAGTGAGCGAAGCACGCCGTCTGTAATCTTTACAACACGGTCAAGCTCTGCGGGAAATTCAGGTGTTGCCTGATAATTGAAGAGAACGTAGTAGCCCTCTGCTTCGTCGTTGATAAGATAAGCGAGCTTGCGCTTGCCCCATTCATCAACGCTCTCAAGAGTGCCGTTAGCTTCAATCATAGCCTTGAATTTCTCCATGAGAGGCTGAACAGCTTCTTCACCGTTGGCAACTGAAAAAACCATCATTGTCTCATAGCTGATGTTTGCTGACATTCTTAAAGCACCTCCTTCTGGTCTTTGGCCACGGTGCATCCGTGGCAAGGATAAAATTCGTTTTAATCCTGCTGCGTTATCCGCAGCGGTTTATTATTTTAACAGAATTAACATGGCTTGTCAAGTCTTTTATAAAAAGTAATCAAAGCAGATTTGAAAGCAGCTCAATAATGAGCGAAACCGTTCCGACAATTCTTTCAAAAAACGTTGCGTCCTTCTGATATGCCATATATGTGTTTGAGGATGTCATGTCCGAATCAACAAAAAGATTCTCGATTGTTCCCGAGCCGTCAATTGTTCCGACCGAAAGAACAATGTTTTCGTTGTTTCTGTCATTAAATCCTATTCTGAAGTTGGTGACGGTGGCGTTAAATGCCTTGTCGGCTTTGAAAGCCGTGTGTGTGCCGCCGTTTGCGGAATACCAGAAGCAGAAGCAGTTGTGGAAAACGCTTGAGCCGTAGCCCGTTGTTCTGAAACCGATGCCGAATTGGTCGCTGTAACAATAATCGAACCAGTTGTTGCCGTTTTCATCAATAAATCCGCAGCTGTTGCCGTAGTCTGTATAATCCGAATAGTAAAGCGGATGAATATTTCTGAGCATGTTGCCTGATGATTTAACATGAACACCCGTGAAAACATTGCCGATGCGAATGTTAGTGAGAGTGTTGTCAAAGCCTTCTATCAGTATACCGATTGAATCTGTGCCGCCTGTGCCGATTATATTTACGCCGGTTATATCGGCATCGGAGGAGCCGCTGTTTGCGCCGTGTTTGATGTGAATGCCAACAACGGTGTGTTTTATTGATGAATTGCGGATTGCGGTTTCTCTGCCGCTGTTTATTGAAACTCCGTTTGCAACGCCGTTTCCGTCGATTATTCCGCCTTCGAGCGAATAATTGCTGCCGTTTGTTCCCGTATCATTTGCGGGATGAATGCCGCCGAGCTGAATTATCGCTTCGCCCTTTTGCCAGTCACCGATTGCTTTTAAAACCGCAAAATCGGAAAGCTCAAGAGAAATGCTTTTGCGCGGGTCAGCCGGAGTATACAACGGCTTGCTTAAAAGATATTCTCCGTCAGGAAAATAGATTGTGCGGTTGGGATTGTTGTTGATAATTGCCTGAATTTCTTCCGAAACGTCTTCACCCGTGCCGGCAGCAACGGTGTCGGTTACAACAATATAGCCTCTGTCCGAGGCGGAGGCTGCTGTAAAGCTCGAAAACAGCACAACCATTGTTAAAATCAAAGAAATTATTCTTTTGTGTTTCAAAACACCACCGCTTTCTTGGTTATATCTTTTTACACAGCTTATGAAGGCTACACTTTTTTTATAAAATCCTTTACTGCCTGTAAATGTTTTTCTCCGGCCTTTCTTCCAAGCTCATAAACTGCCTGCAGACGGTCAGGATTGTGCTCAATCCTGCCGATTTCAAGGGGAGCTTCGGGGCGGATAACAAGAACCTCGCCTGCTTTTTCTTTCTTTTCTATGTATTCCAAAGTAGTGTTATATTCAATATGTCTGTTTTCCATGGTTTTGACAACCATGGGATATTTTTTGAGCGCAAATTTCATAACCTTTGCTGCGGAGCTTGGCTTTTTGATAAAGCCTTTGGGGCGGGTTAAGATTATAACATTGCGGTCATAGCCGATGCTTTCAAAATACTGTATCGGAACGGAATCGGCAATTCCTCCGTCAAGCAGATGCCTGTCCTTTATTTTAACAACGTTAGAAACAAGCGGCATTGAAGCCGAAGCTCTGAAATATTCAAGTGAATCGTCGCCGGCTTCGTCTGAATTAATATAGACGGCTTTGCCTGTTTCAACATCGGTGCATACAACATAGAAGTCCATGGGATTTGCCAGATAAGCTTCTGTATCAAACAGGTCAAGCTTGTCAGGAATTGTGTGATAACAGAATTCAGCGCCGAAAAGGTCCCCTGTTTTAATAAGAGAACGGAAGCTGCAAAAACGGGGATCTTTGCAGTATTGCTTATTATATCGGATAACTCTGCCGATTTGCCTCGATTTATAGTTGCAGCCGAATGCCGCACCCGCAGAAACACCTATTGCGCCGTCAAATTCAACGCCGTTTTCCATAAAAATATCAATGATGCCGGCGGTGAACATTCCGCGCATTGCGCCGCCTTCCAAAATTAATCCTGTTTTCATTTTCCTAACTCCTGCATGGTTACTGCTTCTTTTGAATACTGAGAGGTGTATTTATCCTGATAATAATTCTGCGCGCTGTATTCAATATCGCCCTTTTCGTCAATCTCAATAACGGTGCAGCCGCGCTGCGAGCCGAGCTTATATATTCCCACGTATGCAAGATAATCCACGCTGAATGAATATGTAAGGTCAATTCCTTTGTAGTTGAGCGAGAAATTGTTCAGATGGTCATGGCCGCAGAAAACGGTATCCGTGCTGTGAAGCTCCTGCATGGTTTCAAAGAAATTATCTTCGTAAATTCCGGGATAAACAACTTTGCCTGATTCGCCCGCCGCGCCGTAGTTATATTGAACGTTTTCGGTGTTTGAATAGCCGCTGTCAACATATTCATTCCATGCGTCCTTGTATTCCGTAAGGGGAACATGAAGGAAAACCGACGAAGGAACATTCAGGGATGGCATATTTTGACCGCCGAAATCAACCCTGCTTGAAGTCAGAAGCTTCATTCTGTTATGATTGTTGTTTTCTTCTATTATTTCCGAATACCAATTAATCTGGTTTTCGTGAATGTTATCATATTTCCACCATATTCCGAAATAGTCGCCGTCAACATAGGAATGCGAATCAACAGTAAACAGCGAGCGGGTGATAATGCCGTCAGAATTGACGATGTTGAATACCTGATTTGCGCTGCCGTCAACTTCTGCCGCCCCCTCGCGCACAAGGCAATGCGGATATTGCTCATAGAATTCAACTATTTCCTCGCGGTCATAATAGCTGTATGCCTCGGTGTCATGGTTGCCGAAGGATGCAGTCCAATAAACTCCGAGAGATTCCATAAGCTCCGCAAAAAGCTTTGCGCCCGATTTGTTGTTAAATGTGCCTGCCTGGAACGGAACGGGATATGCGATATCGCCTGTAACAATAACAAAATCGGGCTTTTCAGCGGTTATCATTGCGGCGATTGCGTTCATTGACATCGAGTCTTTTTTCAGCGACAGCCATCCGCCGCCCAAGTGAGTATCAGTTAACTGCATAACCTTGAGTCCGTTGTCGGAATATATATTCCAATATCCGTCATAAGCTTCTTCAACCTTTATCTGTTCACATTCCGCATTTGAAAAAGAGCGGGCTTTGTTGATGTTGGCCGTTAATCCGACAACGGTTATAACTGTTGTTATGCCGACAAAGGCTGTTATAACCGCCATGATGACGGCAAGAGCCTTTAATACTTTTTTCTTTCTGCTTTTTTTAATCATCTTTCCCACTTATCCTTAAATAAATTAATGTATTTTCATTGAGCCTTTGTGAAAGAGCTTCAAGTTCTTCTGCGTTGTTGAATGAAGCGGAAATATCCGCGGTGAAAACTGAAATTTCGCCGTATTTATGGCATTGAACCGAATGAACCGCATCAACCGCCTCATCGGCTTCAATCATTTCTTTGATTTTTTTGCATTCTGCCGCCTCGTTTTTGCCGAGAATCTGTGTTGCAGAGGCAGAGACCGTTTTAATTCCTTGCACAGTAAGGATTATTCCGATTATTATGCCCGCCAGGCCGTCAACGGAAAATTCTGTTTTTGCGCTGAGCGTAAAGGAAACAAGGGTGCAAAGGGTAATAAAGAAATCAAGAATGCTGTCTGTTTGAAAGTTTTTCAGGGTTTGCGCCCCTGTTTTTTTGAACATTAACCTGAAGAAAAATGCAAGGGAAAGCTTAACGGCAGCCGTGGCTGCAATCAAAACGGAATAAAGCTGCGAATACCAAACCGGCATAGGATAAAGCAGCCGTTCAAGCGAAATATAAACAAATGATCCGCCGGTTATCAGTATAACTGCTGAAATTATCAGATTCAGCAAATCCTCAATTTTTCCAAGCCCGAACGGGAAGCTCTCGCTTTGCTGCGTATTGAGCAGGGCGAATCCGATGATTGAAGCAACGCAAACGGCGCTGTCAGCGATGCTGCCCAATGCGTCTGCATAAATGGCAATGCTGTTTGTTGAAAGGCCGATATAAAGCTTCACAACAAATAGTAGCAGATTAATGCCTGCGCCGACGGCTACAGCTGTTATTTTGTTTTTTGATGAATGTGAAAGTGCCATAAGCTCAGGATTACCTGTGTCACCCAACCTTTTAAAAAAGGCGCAGCTTTAAACTGCTGCGCCCGATTTGTTAAAATGAGAAAACGGAAATTATGCTGTACCAAATGGTGTTGAAGAAAGCCAGAATCTTTTCACCTGCATCGAATTCGTTGCCGTAGAGAACAAACTGCTCGAGCATTGCTTTATCATCGGCATAGAAATCAAGATACTTGATGATTGATGTTTTGTAATCGGTTGTGTTTTCTTCTATGTCAATTATTCTGACACCTCTGCCGTGGTCGCCGTATGAGCCGAAGCCCGCACCGGGGGTGTTAACAAGGTCAACGCCATTGTATTCAACCTCAAAGCTGTTTTTATGGTCATGGCCGAAGAATATGGCAACAACGTCACCCTGATTGAGAACGGTTTCGAACTGTTCACCGTCAACCGTGCCGGGGCAGGGCATTTCGTTGAGCTCGCCTGTTCTTAAATTTTCGGGCTTGATGGCATGATATTTCTTGGTGCCGTCCTCTTCTTCAACCTCAACATATTCATAGTTGCCCTTTTCGCTTTCGGGAACTTCGACGATAACGTCATAAATTTCGTTAACGATGATATGCTGGAACATCATTGAGGGAACGGCCTTGCCGCCGTTTTGCTCTTTGAGAGCGTTTGATGTTTTAACATACCAGTCGAGCTGATTCTGATGAACATAATCATAGCCGCCGTTGGTGTCATCATACATATTGGAGTCAATCATCCAGATGTTATATGCAACTTTGTTTGCATCTGCTGATGAATAAATGGGCAGGTTATATGTGCCGCAGCCGTAGATAGCATCGCCCTCATCAATTGCAACGCAGCAGTCATATTCCATATACATTGCCATCTGCTCTTCTTTGGTGATAAGCTCCTCTGCATCGTGGTTGCCGAAAACAATCGCAACGGGAACGCCGATTTCTTCAAACACCGACATATAGTTGTTGATTGCGGTTTTAACAAGAAGCTTGTCGATGGGTTTAATCAGCATTGTTGCTGAGCCTGCGGAAATATTGTCGCCTGTGAGAACGATAAGGTCAGGCTCGGCGGCAATAACAGCTTCTTCAAGGAATTTTTTTGTTGCGGGGGTAAGAATGGTGCCGTCCTGAATGTCGGCAATCTGCATAATGCGGAAGCTGCCGTCATCGTTGAACTGAAGCTTTGTATCTGTGTTTTCGGCAGAAGCTGGGAGAAGCATGCCAAACGCAAGAACAAAAACGAGAATAGCGGAAATAAACTTTTTCATGGTATCGCTCCTTTATAAATATACAAATAAATTATAACATTCTTTTATTTGTTGTCAATATATACTTGTGTTGAAAAAAGCTTTTTTGAATGCTATAATGATAGAATAAAAAGCGAAAAGAGGAAAGAAAAAATGGGAAAAAGCAGGATTTGCGCGATTTTACTGCTTACTTTGATGATTCTGTGTACTGCATGTTCGAAAATTGATAAGTCCGATGAAACGCAGACAAGCACGCTTGCAGCGACAGGAGAATATGACCTTTCGCAGGCCGTTGAGGCTTTTGGATATCTAACCGAAAACAGCACTGAGGCTCATGTGCAGATTGAGCAGTCGGCTGTTCGCCCGAGTGTTAAGGAAACAACAAACGGAGCAACAGAATCAATCATCACAACAATTATAACGACAGCCGCCCCGACAACACAAACAGTAAAACAGACAGTTAAGGTTACAATTAATGAGGGCGATTCGCTCACTCAGATTTTTAAGAAGCTTGATGAAAACGGGGTTGCCGATTTTGATGAGCTTATGCAGACTGCGCAGAACTATGACTACAGCTATTATCCGCTTGTTGAAAAAATTCCCTCAAGCGAAAAGAGATGCTTTAAGCTGGAGGGGTATTTATTCCCTGACACGTATGAGTTTTATACCAACCAAAAGCCGCAGGATGCAATCGGTAAATTCCTTCGTAACGGCAAGGCAAGAATAACGGATTCAATGATTTCGCAGGCTTCGTCTCTCGGCTACAGCATGGATGAAGTGCTGACCGTGGCTTCGATTATTGAAAAAGAGGGTGCAAAATCAAGCGAGGTTGCCAAAATCGCTGCCGTAATTTATAACCGGCTTGAAGCAGGAATGAAGCTTCAGATGGATTCAACAATTTATTATATCGAACGCAACGTGAAGCCTTATCTTTCGGGCGATATCAATCGCTACAACAGCTATTACAACACATATAAATGCTCTGCGCTGCCCGCAGGCCCGATATCAAACCCCGGCATGAGAACGATTAACGCCGCGCTTTATCCTGCGGATGTTGACTACCTCTATTTTTGCCACGATGAAAATGCAAATTATTACTATGCGGAAACCTATGAGGAGCATTTAAAAAATCTTGAAATTGCAGGAATTGAATAAATAAAGGAACCACCCGTGAGGGTGGTTCACTTTTTTACGGTAATATCCTGTTGGTTGTTATATACTTAACATCAAATGCGGTGAGTATATCCATAAACGGCAGGTAGTCAACCGTCCATGCTGCAAGCTTAATGCCTGCTGCTTTTACATCGTCAAGCATTGTGTAATTTCGGGTTTTGCTGAAATTAAATGCAATGGCTGTGTTATGTTTTTTTGCGAATTCAATGCTCTCATCCCCAATAGATGATACAAGATACCAAAGCTCGGTTTCGCTGTCTGATGCTCGGAGTGCTTCAAGACGTTCGCTGCTAAAATCTATTATCAGCGGTTCGGTTTTTAATTTTTTGGCCTTTATGATTTCGAGCACTCCTGCCATGTCTGACGGTTCTCCGCCTTTTATCTCAATCATGGCGCGCATGGAATATTCTTCGCAGATATCGAGCGCTTCTTCAAGTGTTATTATCTGCAAGTCAGGATAATTCTCTATGCCGTTGCCGCTGTCGATTCTGAAATCAAGAAGTTCCTCAAATGTGTATGAGCTGACTTCTCCCGTTCCGTTTGTCATGCGGTCAATATCACTGTCATGCATAAGAATCCAAACACCGTCTTTTGTGGGAGCGATATCAAATTCTGCGGCATAGTAGCCCGCCTTGCCTGCTTCAATCAATGCCGCATCCGTGTTTTCCGGCGCAATGCTTGAAAGGCCTCGGTGGGCCGTCAAAAACAGCTCGGAATCCGTTTTTGAAGAAATTGATAATTGCGATTTGATTGTGGGCATTTTATCAGAATATATTTTGAAAGCGCCTGCAGCAATTGCGATAATAAGAAGAACCGTGCCTACCCGCAATATTATTTTTTTGAGTTTCATTTCATCACCTCAGAAATAATATAACAAAACAGACGGTAATTTTCAAGCAAAACGGACACAAAATGATATTTTTTGCAGAGTTTGAGTGAAAATGTAGAAAAAACATATACTGTGTGATATAATTAAATTACAGAAAACAGGAGGTAAATATTTATGAATATTTTCAAAAAAATATTAGCTGTTCTTGCGGCATCTTCAATATTGTTTTCGCTTTCCGCATGTGTTGACGAAAATAATGCGCAGGTTACAACAACGCTGCCATCGAAATCAAATAATATAACAGTTGCTCAAACAACGCAGGCTTCAACAACCGTTGCCGAAACGGTTGAAGCTGCTACCGCAGAGGAAACAACACTTGCTCCCACAACCGAGCAGGAAACAACAACCGAGAAACCGACCACAACGGCAAAAGCAACAACCACAAAAAAGGTTACAACAACCCAAAAGGTTACTACCACCAAGAAAAAGGTAACAACAACCAAGAAAAAGGTGACAACAACCAAGAAAAAGCTTGTTGCGCCTTCAAGCAAGGCGGATATAGTTGCGCTTTATAACAAAGCAGCAGCTGCTGCGTCAAGCTCAAAGCCGGGTTATAAAAAATCAACCGAAACAGTTCTCAGCAAGCTTGAAATGGGTGCGCTTGCCAAAATCGGCGCAGTCAGAGAAACAATCGGCAGCTTTTTGGGAGAAGGCAGCACTTCAACAACAGTCAGCAAGGGCAAGTTTGACGGCAAGTCGCTTGTTAAAAGCTCTTTGAAGGCATCGGATGTAACCTCAGCTGCATGCAAGCTTTCGAGCGACGGTAAATACTATGAGCTTACAATTACCGTTAAAAACGAAGAAAATCCGCTCAAGGGCAGCAGCGCTCTCGGCAGATTCACAAAGGACTATAAGGATGTTGACGAAATCAAGGAAGGTCTTTCGGAAGCAGGCGCAAGCGTCGGCTCTATGACCGTTAAAACAACAAAAGTAACAATTACCGCAAAAATAAACGCTTCCGACAATCGCTTTGTTTCCGTTACCCATAACATAAAGATGGATGCAAGGCTCAATAACGTTAAGTATTTAATTGCAAGAGTTAATGAAGCAACGGCAAGCCTTGAAACAACGGTTAAATACACGGATTTCAAATATTAATAATATGCTAAAAAACCTGCGGTTTTTATGCCGCAGGTTTTTGAATTAATAACTGATTTTGAGCGTTTTGATTTCAAACGGACGGAAAACGAGCGTATCTCCTTTGAAAGATTGCTCAACCTCTTCAAGCATATTTGTGATTTCAACCTGTTTTGCGCCGTCAAAGAATTCAACAGGGCAGTTGGTGTAGGTTCCCTCTGCCTCATACAGTCTTGCAATGAATGCTTTTTCATTATCCTCGCAGGGTTTTATTGATTCAACAACAATGTTATCTGCTTTGGGAAGAACAAGCGCAACAGCCTCAAAATCGCCCTTGCCCGCAACAACGGGAATGTTCAGCTCATAAGCGGGCCTTACAACCGCTTCTGCGCAGAAGCCGCAATTATGGGGCAGGAAGGAATAAACCGTTCTGTGAAGCCCTCTGTCGCCCTCAAAGTCGGGCCTTGTGCCGCCCTTG
This sequence comes from Acutalibacteraceae bacterium, assembly GCA_045645145.1. Lineage (GTDB taxonomy): Bacteria > Bacillota > Clostridia > Oscillospirales > Acutalibacteraceae > CAG-177. The sequence goes on along the minus strand of JAZRIG010000072.1, from coordinate 28,564 downwards.
TGGAGTGAAAGACGCATGTTGCCGCCCTCAACGCTGATGCCGTATTTGCTGTCGTTGAGAATTGCAGCACCGAATCTTGTTTCGGAAAGGTCGGTGTATTTATGGTTAACAACCTCGAATTTTGCCTTTTCTACGGAATTGTTTCTTGTGGTGGGGCGCATAACATTGCCGTATTGTATTTCGAAACGGGCAATATTGCTTTGGATAGAGGTGTCAAAGGCTGTTTTAAGGAAGCGGTGATTATCCTGCCAATCCATGGCGGTATCAAATCTGATTTCCGGCGTATCGGCAAAATAGATTGCATCCTGAGTGATTGTTGATTTTTTTGAAATGCTGTATTTGCTTCTGATTATAACAGCAGCGGCGCCGCGTGAAACAACTTCTCGGCTTATGAGAACCGAATCGTCCGCAAACTTGCATTCAAGGTCGGCATCGATATCCCAGTTATCCCATTCGGAAGGAAGATCCTCGGCGATAATGAATGTGTTGAGCGGATAGCCGTTCCCTCTGATTTCTCTGTTGGCTCTTTTATCAACAAAGGAGGAGATATAGCCTTTTTCATCAAACTTTATATCAGCAAACGGAGTTGAAATGCTGTTTTCCGAAACTGAAATTTCGCTTTTTGCATCTGCAGTTCCTTTAACAAGGTTAATCTTGACGGTTGAAAAAGCGGGGACGGTAATGCCGCTGATAATAAGAATATTTTTGCCGTCAAGGTTTTTATATGACTGCTGCTTGCACGGAATATCCGCAACAAGGCCTTCTTTGCATTCAAGGAATATGGGGTCGTTTCTGTCAAAAGAAAGGGTGTTGGTTATGCTGATGCCGTCACCCTCGCCCGTAACGGCTTGTGCAATAAGCTTGCCTGAGGTTTCAAGTATTTCGCCTGTTTCTTTAAGCGAAAGCTTGTGTGCGGAGGGTATGCAGGTGCCGGGCAGAATATCATGGAACTGATTGAGCAAAAGCTTTTCGTAAAGCGGATGAATATGCTCATCGCTTGCAATTTCTCTGTTCTTTACGGCATTGCTTACTGTGAGATATTCAAGGTCGCGCAGCGCAAGCTCTGCTTTTCTGTTGTTATGCTTTATGTTGTGCTGGTTTGTGAGCGTGCCTCTGTGAAGCTCAAGATAAAGCTCGCCCGAGTAGGTGCTCGGATGCTTGGCGTCTGCTTCCAAGCCCTTCATAAATTCGCTGACGGTCATGTATTCAGCCTTGGCGCAGCCGTTGAGGTCTTTTATTCTGCGGGCAGTTTCAATCATTTCATACTGCGGTCCGCCGCCGCCGTCTCCGTGACCAAAGGCGGTAAAGCGCTTGTTTGTTACGCTTCTTTCATTAATGGTCATATATTCCTTGGCGCTTCCCGAAACGCTTGTGTGAAGCACGGCAGGGGAGGGCCAACTGACTGTTTTGTTGAAGTGGGTGAACACCTTTGTTCCGTCAATTCCCTGCCAATAGAAGGTATCATAGGGGAAGTGGTTGACGTCATTCCAGTCAATCTTTGTTGTGAGGAAGTAATCAACGGCGCATCCCTTCATAATCTGAGGGATTGCGGCGCTGTAGCCGAATGTATCCGGCAGCCAGAAGCAGTCTGAGGTGTAGCCGAAATGCTTCCTTGTGAATCTTTGCCCCCAAAGGAACTGCCTTATCATTGATTCGCCTGATGTGATATTGCAGTCGCATTCAACCCAAACGCCGCCGTTCGGCTCATATCTGCCGGCTGCAACCATTTTTTTGATATCTTCAAACAGCTCCGGATAATGCTCGAGAACCATATTGGAATGGCATGCGGAGCTTTGAACAAACTTGTGGTCAGGATACTGCTGCATGAGGGAAATCTGGTTGGAATATGTTCTGGCGCACTTTTTGATGGTTTCCGTTGCTTTCCAGAGCCATGCGGTGTCCAGATGAGAATGGCCGATGATGCCGACACTCGGCGCCTCGGGTCCGTTTTTAACCGCAAGCATCTCCTTGAGGAAAGGATGCGCCGCCTTCATTGCATCCCTGAAGGTTTCTTCATCTGTATCTTCGTAAGAATAATATAATCTCTTGTGCACCTCATAAAGGGCATTGATTAATTCGCCCTTTCTGAATGAGGTGTCAGGGAGAGTGTCAACAAGCTCGTTGATAACCTTCAAATCAAAATAGAATTCCTGAATAAACTTATCCTTAAGACAGATATCTATGCCGTCAAAATGATATGTGTAGTCCTTTAACAGTCTGTTGCTTTCGAGAGGCATGCAGCCCAGATGAGTGTGGCCGGAATAAACCTCAAGGGCAATCTCTATTTTTTCGCCGGCCTTTGCGTTCATCTTAAGCAAATCGCAATAGTGGTTGCCGTGGCCGGTGAAAACAATTTTTGTTGCAAACGTGCCAAAGGGCTTGCCGTTAACCCAAAGAAGAGTTTCATAGCCTTCTGTGTGGGGCATAACAAAAATATCTTTGCCGTCAAGCTCTTCGGGAACAACAAACTCCGTTTTCATCCAGCAGAAGGATTCTTCGCTGCCCCATGTTTCGCCGCTTCTGAGGAGAGAGCAAAGGGAATCATCGGGGATTTTATAAAGCCTGTCTGTGGTTTCATAAGCCATTACGCTGTTTATTTTTGCGACCTTAGTGAAAAGCATCGGGTCAAGAATTTTTTCAAATCTTTTAAGCTTTCCGAGCATGCGGCCAATTTGTTTTTCTGTCAGCATTCAGCAACTTTCCTTTCAAACGCTTTAATGATTTTGTATTATATCATTTATATATCGGAAACACAATCCGAAAGCCGAAAAAATCTAAAGTTTTTATCGGTTGTTTTTGATAAAAAAGAAAAAAGCCTTGAGATTTCTCAAGGCTTTTTCTTTGGCTGGGGAATAGGGATTCGAACCCCAACAAACAGAGTCAGAGTCTGTCGTGCTACCGTTACACTATTCCCCAATGTAACTCGCGTGTGGGCTACGGATATATATTATACACACTTTATTTGAAAAGTCAACATAATTTTAAAAGATTTTTTGAAATTTTTTCAAAAAATTTGACCTTATTATTGCTATATTTGTTGTTTTTCTCTTGTAAAATAATTTGCGTTATACTAAAATGTATATAATGTGAAATTCGGAGGAATTTTCAATGAAAAGCTTGCTTAAAAAAATCCTCAGCCCCGAAAACAGGCGAAAAATTCTTGTTTTTTTAAATAAAAGCTGGTGCGCTTTTTGTCGATTACTGCCGCTTCGCAATGTTGTTTTGTTTTACACAATCAGGGCGGATGGCAAGCTTCTTGACAACGCAAAAGCCGTGTTTGATGCGCTTGATGCAAAGAAGGTTGTCTTTGCCTATATGTTGCCCCATTCTGTCAAAATTAAACCGCTTGCGTATTATTATTTGCTAACAAGCAAGGTTATAGTTACCGATGATTATGTTCGTTATATGCGGGCAATCAAGCTTCGTGAGGGGCAAAAGCTTTTTCAAATCTGGCATGCCTGCGGTGCATTCAAAAAATTCGGCCTTGATGCACCGTCTCAGATAACCAAGGAAGAGGAAATATTAACTCATTCGCAGTATTCCGCAGTTGCTGTAACTGCTGATAAATGCAAGGAGAGCTATGCAAGCGCGTTCGGAATTAAAAAGGAGGTTTGCCTGCCAATCGGTTTGCCGCGAACGGATAAGCTCCTTAAGGATGCGCCGAAAATGCGCGAAAGCATTCTGAAAAAGCATCCAGAGTTTGAAAGCAGGCGCATATATCTTTATTGCCCCACCTTCCGTGAAATTGACGGCAAAAGAATTGAATTTGATGCGTCGATTGACTGGGCGGCGATGAGCGCTGCCATGCAGGCGGACGAAATGCTGATTGTCCGCCGACATCCGCTGATGAATTATCCGCTTGTTAAGGGCGAATTTAAAAATATAGTTGATATGTCGGATGAATCCACTTTGGAGCTGACAGCGGTTTGCGATGTTATGATAACCGATTATTCCTCGGTTATATATGACGCCTGCCTGCTGGATGTTCCCACGGTTTTCTATTGCCCCGATTATAAGGAATATGAACGCGGTTTTTACCTGAATTTCCCCGATGATTTGCCCGGTGAAATGGTTACAGACGGTCAAAACCTGCTTGAGGCTATTCGCAACGCAAAAGAAAATCCGCCCGCTGACCGAATCAAAAAATTCAGAAGCGAGCAGATGAGTGCCTGTGACGGAAATTCAACCCAAAGAGCAGTTGAACTCATTAAGAGTTGGCTGAAATAATCTGTTCAAAAATTCTTTTGGTGTTTTCACAGTCGATATAATCAAAGTTAAAATCTCTGAAGCGGCGAAGCTTTTCTTCGTCGTTTCGGGGATTTTTTATTGCCTGAATTACTTCACCGAAATCCCTTGCAACCGCACCGGGAACGTAGCTTTCATAATCAAAATAGAAAGAGCGTTCTTTTTCGTATTGCTCAAGGTCAAATGCAAAGAAAATGCAGGGCTTTGAAAGCAGGGCAAAATCCATGCAAGCCGAGGAATAGTCGGTTATGAGCATGTCACAAATGAGAGTCAAATCGCTTATATCATGGCCGTTTGTAACATCCACGGTGCCGTTCAATATGATGCCCGAGTTGATTTGCGGATGCAGCTTTATCAGCAGGCTGTATTCTTCGCCCAATTCTTTGCTGAATGCATTCATATCAATGTTATTCAGCAAATTTTCATTGGCTTCGGGTGCATCGCGGAAGGTGGGGGCATAAAGGATGAGCTTTTTGTTTTTGCATTCGGGATGCTTTGAATCAAATTCTTTTCGCAGAGCGGAAACATCTTTTTGAGAAAGAAGGGAATCAATCCTCGGAGCGCCGAGAGGGAGAACTGTGTTTTCGGCAACACCGAAGGCCTCGGCATAAATCGGAATAATGTTTTTTGAAGAACAAATAACACAGGTGAGCTTTTCAGAGCATTTTTTCTCCCGTTCGGCAACATCTTCGGTCAAAGGCGCCGAAAGACCGAACTTTTTGAAGGCTCCCTCGGCATGCCAAAGCTGAGTAATTACAGCTTCGCGGCTGAATCTGAGCGATGCCATGGGCATAAAGTTATCGTTGAGAAAAACGAATTTTGATGTGGCAAGAGCCTTTGCCTTCAAAGTGAAAAATCCCGCCGCTTTGAGGCAGGATAAAACAAAGGATTTCAGGCCCGATGTGTTGAGCTTCAAATCCCTTGCGGATATTGTTACGATGTCGTATTCGCCATGTTTTTCAACATAAGCACGCAGAGTTCCGAGAGAATCGTTTTCACCGCCGTTATGAGGGGCAACAAAAGCAATTCTGTTTTTCTTGACAGGGAAAACACGGCAAATATTGAAAAAAAGCGCATAAAGAGAATAGAAAAATTTTTTCAAAACCAACACCAACGGTTATTTTTTGATTTTCAAGAACAGCATTGCGCCGATTTTTATTATAAAATTCGGGAAAATTCTGAATTTCGGGGATCTTTTTAGCAGAGAAATGACCTTGAGAAAACGTGAATCAAGGGGCTTGCTGCCGCTTAGAACCACGGCAATTTTACCTTTTGCTGTTTTCTTGGCTGCTTTTCCGAAACCGTTCTGATTAAGAACGGTGATGTTCCTGCAATCGGGAAGGCTCGGATTTTTTGTTGTTATAAGCTCAAAAACGGGCATGGACTGCGCATAGAGCGAGTCAACAAATTCTGCCGAGCAGTTTTTCGCAATGATGCTGACAAACGGTTTTTCGGCAATTTCGTTTTTATCAAAAATCGGTTCGCCGATATCCTTTTGCGCAGCAGAGCATTTTTTGAGTGTTTCGGCGGTCATCCGCGTTTTAAGTTCTGAACAGCTTTTACCCATGAGCTTTAAGGTTTCGTTATCCGCTCTCCAAAGAATTCGGTAGAATTCGTTAATCAAAGCGAAATAGGTCTTGTAGATTATCTCCTGAAGATATTCTTCCGAATCTGTAACCATTTCCGCTGATTTATAAACAATGTCAAGCGATTGCAAAAAGTGGCTGACAAGCTCGCTGCTTATGCTCTGGCTGACGGAAAAGCCCTCCTTGGGAGTGTGGCGGCGATACATGAATGTTGCGCCGTAAACTCCTGTTATTACGGGCTTTGCCGCATATATAAACTGCATGGTGAATGCGCCGTCCTCGCTGTAACGCAGGGGAGGAAAAAGCACCTTGCTGTTTCTTACTGCTTCTGTTTTGAAGCATTTGTTGCCGAGAATGAAGTTCCAAAGCAGGCGCTTGTCAAAAATATCAACAACGGTGTCCCTTGCCAAAGAATCAACAATCGGATTATATTCCTTGCCGCCGTAGCCGAAACGCATGCTGCGGCAAACCGCCATGTCTGCCTGCGTTTCTTCAAGGCGGTTATATATTGCTTCAAGCGCATCGGGAGTCATCAAATCGTCGCTGTCAAGAAAGAGGGTGTACTTACCCTCAGCATGATTTATGCCGTTGTTTCTTGCGGCGGAAACTCCCGAGTTTGGCTGATAAACAGACACGATGTTATCATTTTTTTCTGCATATTCGGCGATGATGCTTGCCGTGCCGTCAGTTGAGCCGTCATTCACAACAATGATTTGAATATCTTTGAGAGTTTGACCCAGCATGCAGTCAAGCGTTTCAGCAAGAAATTTTTCGCTGTTATATGCAGGGATAATAACCGATATTTTCATATATATAATCCTTATATATTACTTGTCCCACTTAAGAACGGTTTTGCCGAAATTGCGGCTGATATCCTGAGCAAAGGCCGAGTGAATATCGGGTATGCTTCTGATATTGATAACCGCGCCGATAAGATTTTCAAGATAAGCTGAGATTTTAGGGTTGTTCTCAAGCAAATCCATTGTGCGCTGAAAATCGTCAACGCCGCTGCGGCTTGAACCGAAAAGATTAAGGCCTCTTTCAAGCACCATTCTTGTGTTGATATCAACAAATCTTTCGCTTACGCCCATAAGGCCTACGGAGCCTTCGGGATTAATCATATCAATTATCTGGGCTATAGCAAATCTTGAGCCTTCACCGCCGACGCATTCAAAGGCATGGTCGATTTTAAGGTCCTCGGGAACATGGTCAACGTGATATGCACCGTCTGCAAAAGCAAAGTATGCAAGCTTTTCGTAGACTGTTCCGAAAATATAAAGCTTTGTGTCGGGATAGAGTGCTTTAAGAACAAGGGCGGTTATGAAGCCTACGTTGCCGTCGCCCCAGATGCCGATTGAATTCTTTCTTGCGTGGGAGAACTTTTCAAAGCGTGTAACGGCATGCACCGCAACGCTGATAAGCTCCGCAAAGGAGGCAATGCGCAGGTCAACTCCGTCGGGCACTTTAACAAGACGGTCGGGAGTGATGTCAATATAATCCCTCAAAAATCCGTCATATCCGCTGGAGCAGAAGCGGCTGGTGGTGCGGTAATTCTCCGCAATAATGTCATCTTCCTCCATGGGGGTGTTCGGCACGGGAACAACGATTTCGCCCGGCTTAAAATTGCCTGTCGGGTCAAAAACAACTTTTGCCACGCATTCGTGAATGAGCGCCATGGGGAGCTTGGCTTTGAGCGCTTCGCGGCTTCTTTTGCCAAGATAATAACGCTGGTCAGCCTTGCAGATTGAAAGATAAAGCGGACGCAGGATAACGCTGCTTTTTATATTCGGCTCTGTGCAGGCAACTTCAATCATGCCCGGCGCAATGAGCCTGTATACTGAATTAATCATCTTAATCCTTGCCTTTCATGCTAAGAAATTTTAATCGGCAGTTCCCAAAAGAGTGTGAGCAACCTTGAGGTCATACGGATAGGTGATTTTAATATTGAATACCTCGCCGTTCACCATGAAAACATCCTTGTTTTTGATAGAGAATATTTTGCATGCATCGGTGAGGATTGATTTTTCTTCTTCTGTGAGACTTGAAAGAACTCTTGCAAGCTCTTTAAGACGGAATGACTGCGGTGTTTGGCCCTGATACATCATTGAACGGTCGGGTATGGATGAAATCATGCTGCCGTCACGGCTTTCAACGATTGTGTCCGTTGCGGGGATAACCGTGTCGCATGCGCCGTATTTGAGCGCTGCTTCAACATTTTCTTCAATGATTCTGTGGGTGAGGAAAGGCCTTACCGCATCGTGTGTAACAATGATTGTTTCCTCATTGGTTTCATAGTTTTTTTCGATGAAGTCAATTGCGTTTTCAAGAGTGCCGTTTCTTGATGCACCGCCTGCGATAACGGTTATTTTTTTGCCTTCGGGCAGGTGCTTTTTAACCAAGTCCTGAGTATGGGCAACCCATGCTTTGGGGCAGAGAACGATTATTTCGTCAATTTTATCGTTAACAAAGAATTTTTCGATTGTGTGAATGATAACAGGCTTTGTGCCAAGCTCAAGATACTGCTTGGGAGTGTCTGAATTGCCCATGCGGCTGCCTATGCCGCCTGCGAATACTGCTGCGAAAACCATATTAATCTTCCTTTCGCTTTATTTACCGCCCTTGACCATTTCATCATACTGAGCGCAGATTTCTTTTGCATCGCCGCTTGCAATCAGCTTGCCGTGGTCAAGAATAATTGCTTTATTGCATATATTGAGCACCTGCTGGGTGCTGTGGGAAACAAACAAAACGGTTGTTCCTTTATCAAACATTGAGCGAACTTTGGCTTCGCTCTTTTTTCTGAATTTTGCATCGCCGACAGACAAAACCTCGTCAAGAATAAGAATTTCGGGCTCAACGGCGGTTGCAATGGCAAAGCCGAGCCTTGCGCGCATTCCCGAAGAATAGTTTTTGACGGGAACCTCGATAAAATCCTTAAGCTCCGAAAATTCAACGATTTCATCATATTTTTCTTCAATGAACTTGCGGGAATATCCCATTGTTGCGCCGTAGAGGAAAATATTCTCTTTGCCGGAATAGTTCATGTCAAAGCCTGCACCGAGTTCAAGCATCGGAGCGATGATTCCGTTAACCTTAACGCTGCCTTTTGTGGGCTTGAGAACGCCTGCGATAACCTTGAGCAGGGTTGATTTGCCTGCGCCGTTAAAGCCGAGCACACCGACTCTTTCGCCCTTTTCAACCGTGAAGCTGATATCCTTGAGTGCCCAGAATTCGGTGAAATGGAGCTTTCTTGTGACAAGCTTTATAAAATATTCTTTTAGATTATCAACCTTTTCTTTGTTGAGGTTGAACAGCATACTCATGTTTTCAACAACAATTGCGGGTTTGCTCATAAGCTTTTCCTTTCATCAGATGTGAAGAATAAATTTGTCCTGCTTTTTATAGAAGGCAACAAGGCCGATGGTTACAGTCACAATTCCGAAAGCAAGCGAATAAAGAAGATGGTTAATGTTAAACATCTCTCCGAAAAGAACGCAGCTTCGGAACATCTGTGTTATTGAATAAAGAGGATTTGCCATGAGTGCCATTTTGAATATCTCGCTCTGAATGCCAAGCTGTTCAACCTGATAGAAAATCGGGGTGAGATAGAAAAGAAGCGTGCAGAAAACTTCGTAGAGATATTCAACATCCTTGAAGAAAACCTCAAGTGTTGAAAGAATAAGACCTACACCGATGCTGACAAGAAGAAGAATCAGAATCGGGATGGGCGAGAGCAGAATATAAGGCGTTATATGCGGCGGCTCGTTTGAGAAGAAATAGAAATAGAACATGAAGCAAACGAGCACCGTAAGAGAAATAAGGAAGGTAACGAAATTAGCAATTATGTTCGAAAGGGGATAAATATATTTCGGAACATAAACCTTCTTAATAACCGATGCGCTGTTTCTGATTGAACGCATGGCTCTTTTTGTGGACTGTGTAAAAAATTCAAAAATCAGGCGTCCGCAGAGGAGGTAAATCGGGTAATTAACCACTCCTGAGCGTTGGCCGCCGAAAACTCCGCCGAAAACAACAACAAGGATTATTGTTGTTAAAAGCGGCTGCAGGAAGGTCCAGAAAATTCCGAGAACGGAGTTTCTGTATTGCAGCTTGATATTTTTACGGACTATTTCGTAAAGCAGATATCTGTATTTATAGAAATTCTTCAAATATTTCATAATATCTTCCCGTTTCTGCCGTTATTTCAGACCCCATTTTGCAAAATAGTTGAGCATGGAGTTGATTTGCACAAGCTTAAGCTTGAAGTTTTTCTTGGATTCGCGGCCCCATTCATGATAAACCGTTGCTTTCGGATAATAAACCGTGCGGCATCTTGAATTAACTTCGAGGGTAAGGTCGCTGTCCTCAAAATACATAAAGTAGCGTTTGTCAAAGCCGCCGATGGCTTTGAAAAGCTTGGTTCGGATAAACATGAAGCAGCCTGTCGCGTTTTCAATGTCAACGGGCTTTGAAAGGTCACGGTCCAGCATGGCATATTCTCTGAGAGTGCCGCCCGGTTCTCCGCTGCCTCTCATTCGGCTTGCAACAAGATATTTGAGGCAAGGCCTGCGTTTGCCGAGAATCTGCAGCCTGCCGTCGGGGAATCGGATTTCGGGTGAAGCCATGCCGATATCCTTATTAGCTTCAAGAAATTCCGCCAATTTGGAAATGACATCGTCCCTGACGATAATATCCGGATTTATTATAACATGATAATCGGATTCAAGCTTGTCCAGGATAAAATTATGCCCTGCGCCGAAGCCGATGTTCCCGCCGCTGCGTATAAGAGTAACTTCGGGATAGTTTTTTTCTATGTGTTCAACCGTTCCGTCGGTTGAGCCGTTGTCAACAACATAAAGGCGGAACGGAACCTCGGTGCATTTGAGTAGCGAGCCTACGGCATTATCGATGGTTGCAATGTTGTTATAGGTCACTATGCAGCCGGTTACGGTTATATTCATTATTGTTTTTCCTTTCCAAGGCACATATTGGAAATTCCAAGTGAAAAAATCACTTAATCCTTGCCAAAGACAAAATTATTTTTAACCGCCATTTGATTTTTTGCAAAAGCCCTGTTTTGCCGCCTGTTACGGTTGCCGCATGCCTGCGCCATTTAATGAGCGGTTTTTCAAGCAAAACAACTTTTTGATTGTTTTTCAAAGCAACAAGAGCTATCCACCAGTCATGCATTGCAAGCCCCTCGGGGAAAGGCAGCGAGCAGCGCAAAGTTTCTTTTTTGAATGCCATGCAGCAGCCGACAAACGAGTTGCGGATAAGATTGCGTGCAAATGAGGCATTAGAGCCGTGGACTGCAAAATAAGACGGTTCGGTTATATTGAGAGCAGAGTCTGTGACAGATGCATTGTGAAGAACAAGGTCGGCGCCGTTGCAAAATTCTTCCATGACGCATTCAACCTTGTCGGGCATCCACACATCATCCTGGTCGCTCAGAAAGATAACATCTCCCGAGCAGGCGCTCAGGGCGTTTTCAAAGTTTTTAACAACGCCTTTGCCTTTGCCCTCAATATAACGGATTCTTTTGTCTTGGAATTGATACTTCATAACGATGCCGCGGGTGTTGCCCTGCGGATAATCGTCCGAAACGATTATTTCATCGTTTTCGCCGAGCTGGCTGAGGATGGATTCAAGCTGCTCGGCTATATATTGCTCGCCTTTATAGGCGGCAAGAGCAACCGATATTTTCATATCAGTCGATTGATTTCATTGTGGGGAAGAGAAGAACGTCTCTGATAGCCTGCGAATCGGTGAGGAGCATGCACATTCTGTCGATGCCGAAGCCGATGCCGCCTGTGGGGGGCATGCCGTATTCAAGAGCCATCATAAAGTCTTCGTCGGTGGTGTTTGCTTCTTCGTCGCCCTGAGCAAGCTGAGCTTCCTGGGCCTTGAAGCGCTCTCTCTGGTCAATGGGGTCGTTAAGCTCGGAATATGCATTTGCCATTTCCCAACCGTTCATGAAGAACTCAAAGCGCTCAACAAAATTGGGGTCGCTCGGCTTCTTCTTTGTGAGAGGTGAAATCTCAATCGGATGGTCAATAACGAAAGTGGGCTGGATGAGGTGCTCCTCTGCATATTCTTCAAAGAACATTGCAAGGATATCGCCCTTGCCGTGTCTCTTTTCATACTCGATATGATGCTTGTCTGCAAGAGCTCTTGCATCCTCAAGAGTTTCAACTTCGTTCCAGTCAATGCCTGCATATTTCTTAACGGCATCAACCATTGTAATCTTTTCAAAAGGCTTTCCGAGATCCATTTCAACGCCGTTGTATGAAATCTTGGTTGTGCCGAGAACTGCCTGAGCAACGTGACGGTAGAGATTTTCTGTAAGCTCCATCATGCCGTTGTAGTCGGTGTAAGCCTGATAAAGCTCCATAAGAGTGAATTCGGGGTTGTGGCGTGTGTCAACGCCCTCGTTTCTGAAAACTCTGCCGATTTCATAAACTTTTTCCATGCCGCCAACGATAAGTCTCTTAAGATAAAGCTCAAGAGAAATGCGGAGCTTAAAGTCCTCGTTAAGAGCGTTGTGGTGAGTTTCAAAGGGTCTTGCGGCAGCACCGCCTGCATTTGAAACAAGAACGGGGGTTTCAACCTCAAGGAAGCCCTGAGAATCAAGATAGTTTCTGATTTCGCGAAGAATGAGTGAACGCTTAACGAAAGTATCCTTAACATCGGGATTCATGATAAGGTCAAGATAACGTCTGCGGTATCTTGTGTCCGTGTTGGTCAGACCGTGAAATTTTTCGGGAAGGGGGAGAAGTGACTTTGAAAGAAGACGGAGAGCTTTTGCGTGAACGGAAACCTCGCCTCTTCTTGTTCTGAAAACAAAGCCCTTAACTTCAACGATATCGCCGATATCCCACTTTTTGAAGTCTGCGAAGTTTTCTTCGCCGATTTCATCAATCTTAACATAGACCTGCATTCTGCCGCTGAGGTCTCTGATATCAATGAAGTTTGCCTTGCCCATATCGCGGCGGCTCATCATTCTGCCGCAGATAGAAACATCTGTGTTTTCAAGTTCTTCAAAGCGCTCAACGATTTCTGCATTGTGAATGCTCTGCTCTGCAAGGGTAATCTGGAAAGGGTCGTTACCTGCGGCCTGAAGAGCCTCAAGCTTTTCAACTCTGATTTGTCTGAGTTCGTTGGTATCCTGCACCTGCTCCTCTTCGGGAGCGGCATTTATAATCTTTTCTTCAGCCATTGTTTTGAATATCCTTTCTTAAAACGTTAAAAGCGACAGACGGAGCCTTTCGGCTCCGAATATCAACAGTTTTTATTTTGAAATTGCAAGAATTTTCATCTTTATGATTTTTCCGTTAGGGGCGTGAACCTCAGCGATATCGCCGACTTTTTTGCCCATGATTGCGGCACCGACAGGCGAAAGGTCTGAAATAATGCCGTTGTCAAGGTCGCTCTTGCCGAGGATTTTATATTCAACCTCTTCATCATATTCCATATCAAAAAGCTTAACCTTTGAGCCGATGTGGATTGATTCGGTTGTGAGTTCTTCTTCGTCAAGAATTTTTGCGTTGCGCAGGTCTGCCTCAAGCTTTGCAATCTCTGCCTCAAGTTTTGCCTGCTCGTTCATCGCTTCATCGTATTCTGCGTTTTCTGAAAGGTCACCGTGAGAACGGGCTTCCTTAATTTTTTCCGCGATGTCGTCTCTTCCCTCGGTTTTGAGTCTGTTAAGTTCTTCGCTGAGTTTGTTATAATCCTCACGGGTAAAGACAGTTTGTTTTTCCATTTTGATATATCTCCTTTAAATGTTGATTAGGTACATAATTCCATTTTCTGCTATATTATATAAAATATATATAATAATGTCAAGTGTTTCTTGAATAAGGGCCGTTGCCGTAGCAATAGCATTTAAGGCATTGTTCGGGAGATGAATTGCCGCAAATTGAGCAGTTAATATCAATTTGTGAAAATACTGCGTTTTTATACTCGGAGCTTCCGCAAAGCTCTGTCAACGCGCCCGCAAAATCAACAGCATCAACATCAACGGGAAGCACTTCGGCATGGTGAGGCAAAAGCTCGGTTCCGCTGCCGAAAAAACGGATTGCTCCGCTGATTCTGCGCTTGGAGGAAAAAATTGCGGCGCTGTCCATTGCTGAAGAAATTACTCCGTCGCAGCAGATAACTATATCCGCTTTTGCAGTTACTTCATAAGATGAGCGGATTATCAAAGACGCCCCGTATTCGTCAAATGCTTCGGAGCAAGCTGCCGCATAGCGCTCCGGCTGCGCTGTGACGATTCTGACAGTTGATGCCAAAGGGAGCAGACGCAATATTCTTGAAGGGTGAGCTGCGCTGCGGTCTGTGACCGTGACCGATATTTTTTCGGGTGGCAATTCGGCTGCTTCAATTGTTTTTACTGCGGTGTTAAAAACCAAAAGAGAGTTCATAAAAATAGGAACAAACCTTCTCAGTTTTGGATGGTCAGGCAGCGGAAGTTTACGCGAAACGATTATACGCGAGGCATATCTGCCGCATTTTTCGGCAACCGAATTCCAGTCAATTCCTTGCTTGCCGTTAAGAACTTCCAAAGTATAAAAAGGAAGCCCCTTGTTTGTAGGGCATGGTTTTATCTGAGCGCAATCCAATCTTTTTTTCTGTTTTCTGCGCTGAATGAATTTTTTATCGGGGTCAACCGTTTTTAAAACAACAAACACATTATCGCACCTCTCAAATTCATAGTTTATAAACTAAACTATGCGAAAGGATTAACGATAATGTGTTAATATCCGATATTATTGTTCGTCAATAAAAACAAGTTCAAGTTCTTCTGCTGTAAGCTCACGGCATTCCCCTTCGGCAAGAATGGGGTCAAGCTTCAGGGAGCCAATCTGAATTCTTTTCAGATGCTCAACATTGTTGCCGAGTGCGTGAAACATTCGCTTGACCTGATGGTATTTACCTTCCCTGATTTTGATTTCTGCAGCCGGCAGATTCTCAGAAGTTGTAAAGGCTTTCACCTTTGCGGGCAGGCATTCCGTGCCGTCGCCAAGCGTTATTCCGTTTTCCAGCTTTTCAATATCGTTTTCATCAATGGGGAAGGAAAGAGTGGCTTCGTATGTTTTGTAAACATGGTGTGCGGGGCTCATTATCTTATGAGCAAAAGCGCCGTCATCCGTTATAATTAAAAGGCCAACGGTGTCTCTGTCCAGCCTGCCTGCAGGGAAAAGGCTGCGCCTCTTAAGGCTTGGCGGAATGATGTCAATAACCGTCTTTTTGGCAGGGTCGGTGGTTGCGCTTATAACACCCTGAGGCTTGTTGAGCATAATATAAACATGCTCTTTAGCCGTAAAGTTATATCCCTTCACAGAAACGTCGTCAATTTCAATGTCAATCAGTTCTTCCGCGCGTAAAACAACCCTGCCGTTAACCGATACGGCAGCGTCTTTTATGAGCTTTCTTGCATCTTTTCTGGAAACATTGCAATTGAGCGCTATTAACTTGTCAAGGCGTTTTAATCCCATAATATTCCCCTCATAAAAATAGGGTCGGCGGATAATGCCGACCCTGAGTGTTTAGCTTAAATTATGCAAGCTCTGCGAAATACTTGATTGTGCGAACCATCTGGCTTGTGTAGCTGTTTTCATTGTCATACCATGAAACAACCTGAACCTGATAAAGATCGTCAGCAATCTTTGTAACCATTGTCTGAGTTGCATCGAAGAGTGAGCCGTAGGTGATACCGATGATGTCGCTGGAAACGAGCTCTTCTTCTGTGTAGCCGAAGGAAGCTGAGGAAGCAGCCTTCATAGCAGCATTGATGCCTTCCTTTGTGATGTCAGCGCCCTTAACAACTGCAACAAGGATTGTTGTTGAGCCGGTGGGAACGGGAACTCTCTGAGCGGAGCCGATAAGCTTGCCGTTGAGTTCGGGGATAACAAGGCCGATAGCCTTTGCAGCGCCTGTTGAGTTGGGAACGATGTTAGCAGCAGCTGCTCTTGCTCTTCTGAAGTCACCCTTTCTGTGGGGACCGTCAAGAACCATCTGATCGCCTGTGTAAGCGTGAACGGTTGTCATGATACCGCTCTGGATGGGAGCATAATCGTTAAGAGCCTTTGCCATGGGAGCAAGGCAGTTTGTTGTGCAGGAAGCTGCGGAAATGATTGTGTCATCAGCGGTAAGAGTGTTTTCGTTAACGCTGTAAACGATTGTGGGAAGGTCGTTGCCTGCGGGAGCAGAAATAACAACTTTCTTTGCGCCTGCGTCGATGTGAGCCTGGCTCTTAGCTTTTGAGGTGTAGAAGCCTGTGCACTCAAGAACTACGTCAACGCCGATTTCGCCCCAGGGGAGCTCAGCTGCGTTAGCCTTAGCATAGATTTTGATTTCTTTGCCGTCAACTGTGATGCTGTCTTCGCCTGCAACTACTGTATCAGCGAGAGCGTATCTGCCCTGTGCTGTGTCGTACTTGAGAAGGTGAGCGAGCATTGCGGGGTTGGTAAGGTCATTGATAGCAACGATTTCGTAGCCTTCTGCGCCGAACATCTGACGGAAAGCAAGACGGCCGATGCGGCCGAAACCGTTAATTGCAACTTTAACTGCCATGGTGAATTACCTCCAAAAATAATTTTTTAATTTTTGACCGTATTTATTTTATACATTTTTTGGCAAATATGCAACAGTTTTTTGATTAATTTTTTGATTTTCTCAAAGTTTTGGTAAACTGAACAAAATTATAAAAAACTTGGGCAAAAAGGGTGCAAATATGCCAAATAAATCCTGCTATTTATGGTACTTCCCGCCGTTTGAAATCATGAATGAACGATAAATCTGTTCAAGAAGCATAACCCTTGCAAGCTGGTGGGGGAAGGTCATGGGGCTCATGGAAAGGCGGAAATTTGCTCTGCGCTTAACTTCGGGTGAAAGGCCGTGAGAGCCGCCGATGATAAAGCAAAGCGAACCGAAACCTGAAACGGCGCGCTTTTCGATTTCCGCAGAAAGCTGTTCTGAGGAAAGCTCTTTGCCTTCAATGCAAAGAGCAAACACAGCCTCATTTTGCGAAATTTTTGCAAGAATTCTTTCGGATTCATCGGCAAGAGCGGCATTAATTTGTGTTTCATTCGGGTTTTCGGGCAGCCTTGCCGGGGTAAGCTCGGTTATTTTTAATTTGCAGAATGCACCGAGCCTTTTTTCATATTCTGCGCAAGCCATGCGCAAATAATCTTCTTTCAGTTTTCCGATGCATATTATGTTTATGTTAATCATTATTGCCTCCGTAACTGCATATTTTACATTGGGAGTGATGCGCTTGAGAATGCTTAAAGAAAGGCTGTTGGTGCTGTTTTTCTGCCTGTTTATGATTGCGTGCTGTGCAGGCGGAGTTCATCTTGCTGAAAGGACGAAAAAAACCGCCGCGGAAGCTGCGCAGACAGAGATTTCAACAACTGAAAAATACATAAAATGGGTCGATTTTTCCGTAACATATACTGCGCTGAGCGATGCGATGGAGCTTGATATTTCAACCTACGGCACCGAAAAACATCTGCCGTGGGTGGAAACGCTTTCATATCTTGCCTGCAAAAACGGCGGAAATTGGGGCAGCTACAAGCGCTCGCAGCTCGATAAGCTCAAAGAAGCGCTCGGAGATGATTTGACTCCCGATGATTTGATGAAAACCAACAAATACTATTCTTTCTATAAAGAAGCTTACGGCGCGGTTCTTGCAGGTTTGCTCGGTGAATACACCAAAGCCGCTCCTGACGGAAACGGCGGAATAAAGGTTGTTGAAGGCTACGGTCTAAAAGCGTATTCTCCGATTGCCGAGGGTTTTTGGTTCAGCCATTATGACGATTTCGGTGATTCGCGTTCATACGGCTATAAAAGACGGCATCTCGGCAACGATTTGATGGGTTCAATCGGAACTCCGCTTGTTGCCATTGAAGGCGGAACCGTTGAAGCTATCGGCTGGAACCGCTACGGCGGCTGGCGGATTGCGATTCGCAGCTTTGACGGCAAGCGTTCCTATTATTACGCTCATTTAAGGCGCAATAAGCCGTATCCGAACGGCCTTGAAATCGGTTCAAAGGTTAAAGCCGGCGATGTTATCGGTTATCTTGGGATGACGGGGTATTCAACCGAAGAAAACGTTAACGGAATGACGGTTCCTCACCTGCATTTGGGAATGCAGCTTATTTTTAATGAGGTTCAGAAAGAAGGAACAAATCAGATTTGGATTGATATGTATGCGCTTGTTGAATTGCTGAATAAGAATAAATCAACGGTTATAAAGGATGCGAAAAGCGGAGAATACAGGAGAGTTTATGATGTTTTTGATTCATCCTATCCCGATGACATGAGGCATCTGACAACCGTTAACTTCTCTCATGCGGAAGAATAGTTAAAGGGCGATAACGGGATTTTTGTCACCTGCAACGCTCAAAATATAGTCAATATTTTCCCTTGCGCCTGCCATGGTCATGGCAGCATGAGTGGTTTCAAATGCGAGGGAGGGGATATTATTTTCTTTGCTCAAATGTCCCAAAACAAAACGTGTTGTGCCCGATTCAACAAGCTTAACAGCGGTTTTTGCACAGTTTTCGTTTGATAAATGCCCGCGGTCCGAAAGAATTCTTTCTTTCAGAAAATACGGATACGGTCCGCTCTGGAGCATTCTCACATCGTGATTTGATTCAAGCAAAACAAGGTCGCAGCCGTAGATTGCGTTCATAACACAGTCGTCAACAACGCCGATATCGGTTGCAACCGCTATGCGTTTGCAGTCCGGGGTGACTATGCTGTAGCCTGTGCTTTCGCGGCTGTCGTGAGGGGTTTTAAAGGCTCTGACAAAAATGCCGCCTGCTTCAACTCCGCTCTGAGGCATTGTTTCCGCATGAACCTTAGCAGTCAGAACCCCTGCTTCGTCCATGCCCGCAAGAGTGCCTTCGGAAGCATAGACTTTAATGCCGTGACGTTCGGCAAAAACGCGCACTCCGTTTATATGATCCCAATGCTCATGGGTTATGAATATTGCGGCAACAGATGACGGGTCAACGCCGATTTCATTAAGGGCTTCGGTTGTTCGTTTTGCGCTGACTCCGATATCAACAAGAATGCCTCCCTGCGAAGAGCCTATGTAAGTGCAGTTGCCGCTGCTTGATGAATATAAAGAACAAAATCTTGCCATAAATTTCCTTCCGAATTCAATACGGGCTGTTCAGAAAAGAACAGCCCGTATTATTATAATACAATTAATATTGTCACAAATTAACCTGCGCTTGTGAGGCTGTCGGCATCGGGAAACAAAACACGCTTTATGTCAGCGCCGAGTCCGCGGAATTTTTTAACAACGTCCTCGTATCCTCTGTCAATGTGAAGGATATCTTCAACCTCTGTTGTGCCGTTTGCTGCAAGGCCTGCGATTATCATTGCCGCGCCCGCACGAAGGTCATCCGCTTTGACGGGAGCGCCTTTAAGCTGCTCAACTCCCTGAACAACGGCAAGCTGGCTGTCAGCCTTAATGTCCGCACCCATTCTGTTGAGCTGCTCGGTATATTTAAAACGGTTCGACCAGATGCTTTCGGAAATGATGCTTGTTCCTTCCGAAAGAGCAAGAAGAACTGCAAACTGAGGCTGCATATCGGTGGGGAAGCCCGGATGAGGCATGGTTTTGATGTTGCATTTGCCGGGGCGATTGCTGAGAGAAACTCTGACGGCATCGTCAAATTCTTCAACCTCTGCACCGCATTCGATGAGTTTTTTTGATATGGACTCAAGGTGCTTGGGGATAACGTTTTTAATGATAACGTTGCCGCGGGTCGCCGCTGCAGCAACCATGAATGTGCCGGCTTCAATCTGGTCGGGTATTATGGAATATGTGCAGCCGTGAAGCTGCTCAACACCTCTGGCCTTGATAACGTCGGTGCCCGCGCCTCTGACATCTGCGCCCATTGAGTTGAGGAAGTTGGCAAGGTCAACAATGTGGGGTTCTTTGGCTGCGTTTTCGATAACTGTTAATCCCTCGGCTTTAACTGCGGCGAGAAGAATATTAACCGTTGCGCCGACGGAGGCCATGTCAAGATAAATCGGGCTACCGATGAGTTTATCTGCTTTTGCATCAACAACTGCGTTTTCTTCAACGGAAACTGCAGCGCCGAGAATCTCAAATCCTTTGATGTGCTGGTCAATGGGTCTCGGGCCGAGATAGCACCCGCCGGGCATTGCAACCTTTGCTCTGCCGTATCTGCCGAGCAAAGCGCCGATAAAATAATACGATGCACGAAGGTGCTTTGTCATATCGTGAGATATAACATAAGAATCAACATGACGTGAATCTATTTCTACTGTGTTTTTATTGATAAGCTTAACCCTTGCGCCGATGTGAGCAAGAATTTTCATCATGTAGTTAACATCGCTGATGGAACAGGGAAGATTCTCGATAATGCATATATCCTGCGAGAGAATGGATGCGGCAAGAATGGGAAGAGCAGCGTTTTTTGCTCCGCTTATTTCAACTTCGCCATGAAGGGGAGTGCCGCCGTTGATTACAAATTTCTCCAAGAGTGTTCCCTCTTTCGTTTAAATTCTTATATGATAAAATGAAGTAAAATACAAAGTTCATGATATTATATCATTGTTTTTATCTTTTGAAAAGACCTTAATTAAAAAAATATGTCATTTTTTTGTAATTTTTTCTTAACTTTTTCGGCATTGTTCGAATAGCGAATAAAACGAACTGCTTGATTTGGTGCGCATATATAGTATACCGAAATTGCGGATACATATATGCTGTAAAATAATTAATTCTGTCAGGATAAATTGCACAAAAAAATCTCTCGTGTTTTGTGCATGAATGCAAGTGACATTTTTGACTAAGATTCAATTGGTCTTTTTAACTGAAACATCTTTTTGAAAAGCAGTTTCTTTGCTCAAAAGTTGTGACATTACACAAAAAACCTCTTGATATTTTGTGATAAATAGCAAAAAATCAAAATGCGGTTCGTCATGGTTCACAAAGACTTTTGACATTCAAAAAGCTGCTAAGATTTGGTAATTTTCAATAAAAACAGTCGAAAATTCACAATAAATTCAAAAAAATATTGAAAAAAACCGAATAAATCTATTGCAAAACGCCTGCCTATTGTGTAAAATGTAGATGTCCCGATGGTCATTTTGTATAAATTCGCAAAGAAGTCAAAAGAAATTGAATTGAGGGGTAATAAATATGTCGAACAGAATTTTCCAGGGTCTTGTCCATCAAATGCGAGATGCGGTTGGCAGAACTCTGGGTGTAATTGACGAAACAGGAACCATCATCGCTTGCAGCGAGTTGAGCAAAATCGGTGAAGTTTTTTCAACGGCAAACGATGCGTTTGCAGACAATGAGCTTCACTATATCAACGGTTATACTTTCTGCAATTTCGGCTCACATATTCAGGCTGAGTATGCTGTTTTTGTTGAAGGCACAGACGAACTTGCGGGTCGTTTTGCCTCGGTATGCTGCGTTTCGCTTGAAAACCTTAAGCAGTATTATGAAGAAAAGTTTGACAGGGGCAATTTCATTAAAAACGTTATTCTTGACAACATACTTCCCGGCGACATTTATCTCAAATCAAGAGAGCTTCGTTTTAATTCGGAGGCAACAAGGGTTGTTTTGTTAATCAGAATAACTGACCATAACGATGCGGCAGTTTTTGATGCTGTTCAGAATCTTTTCCCTGACAAGAGCAAGGATTTTGTTATCAATATCAACGAACATGATATTGCGATTGTTAAGGAAGTCCGCAGCAACATCGAAGGCAAGGATCTCGAAAAGCTTGCCCGCTCAATTTCGGATTCATTGAGCACCGAGCTTTATACCCATGTGCTTGTTGGTATAGGCACAACAATTGAAGGCATCAAGGATCTTGCGCGTTCTTTCAAAGAGGCTCAGATTGCTCTTGAGGTCGGCAAGGTGTTTGACACTGAAAAAACAATTGTCAGCTATGAAAATCTCGGCATTGCGCGCCTTATTTATCAGCTCCCCACCACTCTTTGCGATATGTTCCTCAGAGAGGTGTTCAAGAGAGGCTCAATCGAAAGCCTTGACCATGAAACTCTTTTTACAATCCAGAAATTCTTTGAGAACAACCTGAATGTTTCCGAAACCTCAAGAAAGCTGTTTGTTCACAGGAATACTCTGGTTTACAGACTTGAAAAAATCAAGAAGCTCACCGGCCTTGATTTGAGAGAGTTTGATGATGCAATTGTTTTCAAGGTTGCACTCATGGTTAAGAAATATCTTGATGCAAAGCCCGTCAAGTATTAATGCCGTTAAGCTGTCACGTTTCTTTTCTAAATAAACTTTTAAGGATATGATACTGTGATTGAATTTAAAAATGTATCCAAAAAGTATGACGGCGCCTCCGTGCATGCTTTGAAAGATATTAATATTACAATAGATAAAGGCGAATTTGTTTTTGTTGTCGGTTCTTCGGGCGCAGGCAAAAGCACTTTTCTCAAGCTTATGATGCGCGAGGAAGTGCCTTCAACGGGAACAATCGTCGTTGACGATATAGATCTCACCAAAATCAAAAAGCGTGAAATCCCCAAATTCCGCCGCAGGCTCGGCATCGTTTTTCAGGATTTCAGGCTTATTCCCAATATGACTGTTTTTGATAACGTTGCTTTTGCGATGCGTGTTATCGGAACCAAAGAGAAAAAAATACGCCGCAGAGTTCCCTATGTTTTGAGCCTTATGGGTCTTAACGAAAAAGCAAGGAACTATCCCAAGGAGCTGTCCGGCGGCGAGCAGCAGAGAGTTGCGCTTGCCCGCGCATTGGCAAACAATGCCGAAATCATCATTGCGGACGAGCCCACCGGCAACGTTGACCCGCAGATGAGCTATGAAATCGTTGATTTGCTTATGCGCCTTAATGAGGCGGGAACAACGGTTATTATGGTTACGCACGAACACAGCCTTGTAAGATGCTTTGATAAGCGCGTTATCATTCTCGATAAGGGAAGCGTTGTTTCAGACGGCGGAACGCTTATCCGAGAGGCTGCAACGTCCCACATTAACCCTGTCAGCGAAATCTCCAATGAATATATTGTGCCTCCCGAGGAGGATTATTCTGCTTACACAAATGTTAACGCTCAAAATACTTCTGTTTTTGAGCAGGAGCCGATTGAGCTTGCAGAAGAATTTATTATAACCGGAGGCGATGATTAATGGGAAAACTCGGATATTTGACTAAAGAGGGTTTTCGCAACCTCAAGGTTAACAAGCTGATGTCCATTGCTTCAATAACCGTGCTTTTCAGCTGCCTTATGCTGATTGGTATTGCTTTCATGCTTTTGGTCAACATTGAAGCGTTCATCGGCGGCATTGAAGCTGAAAACGTTATTATGGTTTACGCAGATTTGGATTCAACCGAGGTTGATTATATATCTCTCGGCAACAAGCTGGAAGGCATTGATAACGTTGCTTTCATCGAAAAGGTTGAAAAAGAAGCGGCTTATGAAGAAATCCTTGCCGAGCTTGATGAGGGTCTCAAATCATATTTGAGCGAGCTTAACGAAAATCCGCTCCCCGATGCATATCGGGTTACGGTTGCCGATATGGCCGGCTTTGAGGCAGTTGTTTCCGAAATAAAGACCATGAGCGGCATTGAAAGAGTTTATGAAAACAGCTCCCTTGCAAGGCAGCTTGAGGGCATCAGAAACTCGGTAACCTATATCAGCGCGGGCATGATTGCTCTGCTTCTGATTGTTTCGCTTTTCATAATTTCAAACACAATTAAAGTAACCATGTTCAGCCGTCGCCTTGAAATCAGCATCATGAAGAGCGTCGGCGCAACAAATTCGTTCATCCGCTGGCCGTTTATGGTTGAAGGTATTATTATCGGAATCATAGCCGGTCTGCTTGCAACCGGAGCGGTTTGGGCAATTTATGAATTTGCTCTCGGTTCGTTTACGGCGGTGCTTTCCGGCTTTGGCGGAGAGGCTGAAGTTGAATTCCTTGATTATGCTCTTTATCTTGTTGCGGCTTTTGTTGGTATCGGCATTTTCACCGGTGTTTTCGGCAGCGCAACGTCGATAAGAAAATATCTTAAGGAAAGGAAGTTTGTTGAGCTTGAAGACTAAGAAAATAAGTGCAAAAAAGAAGCTGATTTGCTTTTTGATGGCTCTTGTCTGTGTCTTTTCGGTTGTGTTACCGCATGCTCCCATTGCTTCCGCAGAAAAGACTCTTGAAGAGCTTCAGAATGAATATGATAAAATTGAGCAGGGCATAGCGGAGGATAAGAAAAACCTTGCTCAGGTTGAGAATGATATCAGAACAAATGAGGAAAAGCTTGACGATTTGAATGACGAGCTTGACAAGATTTCCGAGCAGGTTGATTTGCTTATGGAAAGCATTGATATCATCAGCGGTGATATTGACGATTTGCAGGGCGATATTGATATAACCGAAGACGAAATCGAAGCAATCAACACACAGATTGTTAATATCGAAATGCAGATTTCCGACACCGAAATAATGATGGACGATACCCGCGAGGTTCTTCTTGCAAGAATCCGTGAAAACTATATGTCCGGTCAGGCATCAACAGTTGAGCTTTTGCTCACAAGCAGCGACCTCTCAACATTTTTTGCGAGAAAAGAGCTTGTTACAAGAGTTTCCGAGAATGATGCACAGCTTATTTCGGAGCTTACGGACAAAATAAACGAGCTTGCCGAGCTTCAGACGGAGCTTGAAACTCAAAAAGCTACAGTTGAAGAAAAAAAATCTGAGCTCGATTCTCAGATGGACACTTTGAACGACAGGCAGTCAAAGCTTGAAAGCAGCAAGGATGCTCAGCAGGAAAAGCAGAATGATGCCGCCAAGAAATATAAGCAGGTTCAGAATATTATCAGCGAGCTTGATAAGGACAGCGCAGAATATAAAAAGCAGATTGCTCGCCAGGAAGCCGAGAGAGAAGCTCTTGAGGCGGAAATCGATGCTTATATCAAGCAGGAAGGTTCTTCGGCAGGCGATGAACCTGACCCCGAGTATGAAAATGACGGCGAGTTTGCTTGGCCGCTCAAAGAAAGATGCACAATAACGGCGGGATACCCTTATTATCCCAGCGGCGGACGCCATTGGGGAATTGATATCTGCCTTTGCACCAAGAGCGGAAGCACGCGCGATTCCAACGGCAACAGCCTTTCCTACGGCGAGCCTTATTATGCCGCACAGGGCGGCGAGGTTATTATTGCTGATTGGCACAGCAGCTTCGGCAACTATGTTGTTATTGACCACGGCAACGGTAAACACACTCTTTATGCTCATTCCAAATCTTTGAATGTCAGCAAGGGTGATATTGTTAAAAAAGGTCAGCAGCTCGGTTTGATGGGTGACACGGGTAATGTTACCGGCCCCCATCTTCATTTCGAAGTGCGAATTAAAAATTCTGACGGCAGCGTCAGCAGGGTTAACCCTCTGGACTATGTATCCAAGCCGTCTTATGTTATCTGATAAAACAACCACCGGCTGAATAAATTTCGGCCGGCGGTTATGTATTATAAGGTGAATGCTTATGAATAAAAAGATTTCAATGGGCATCTGCATTTCGCTGATAATTATTGCAATAACGGCAACATTTGCAATAACAATGGTTGTTTCAAAACAGATTTATGACGGTATTATCAGCAACATTTCACAGCGTTCGCAGACCTACGAATCTGTTGATGAGATCAATAAAATCGTTTCCAACTATTTTTACGGCTCCGTTGAGGACCAAAGCAGGCTCAATGCTGCGCTTGCAGAGGGATATGTTAATGGCCTCGGTGACGGCAACAGTTTTTATCTTGATTCCTCGGAATATGCTTCATACACCGCGAAGCTTGAGGGCGGAATAACCGGCATCGGAGTTGAAACCGCGTTTGATTATCAAACTGCGAATTTCATTATTACGCATGTCTATGAAAACTCTCCTGCCGAAAAGGCGGGATTGCAGTCGCGTGACATTATAACGGCAATCAATAACACAACCGTAACAATGGGCAACTATTCATTGCTCAGAGAATCGCTCTACGGCGACCGTCTTTCTTCCGTTACGGTGGAATATGAGCGTAACGGCGAAACAAAGGTTGTTGAGCCAATGCTTGGCTTTGCCATACCGAGCGTCAGCGGAAGACTTGAGAGCAATGTAGGCTATATCAGAATAAGCGGATTCTATAAAAATACTGCTTCAGAATTTAAAGATATGGCAGAAAAGCTCATCGAGCAGGGGGCGGAAAGCCTGATTTTTGATGTAAGAAACACTTCGGACGGCAGCGTTGATTATGCGGCGCAGGTGATTGACGTTATTGTTCCTGCAATTTCGGGAAACATTGCCATCGTTAAAGATAAAAACGGAAATATATATAAGAACAAAGTGTTCACTGCGGAAAACAGCAGCATTACAATGCCTTTTGCCGTTCTTGTTAACGGATATACGAGCGGCCCTGCGGAGCTTTTTGCCTGTGACCTTCGTGATATCAGCCAGGCTCAGATTATCGGCACAAAAACCGCAGGCATCGGCACTATGCAGGAGCTGTTTCCGCTCGAGGACGGAGGCGCTGTTTTGCTCACCGTTGCGTTGGTTGAGCCAAAGGCGGGCGCAAACGCGGTTTATAACGGAACGGGAATTGTTCCCACGGTTGAAGTTAGCCTTACTGCAGGCGACGATTTAAACCTTGATTTGCTTACCGATGAGCAGGACAATCAGCTTCAGACAGCCTTGAATATGCTGGCGGCTTAAAGCTTGCGGCGCAGCTCAATCGCTTTGCCTAAAATAAATAAAGGCAAGGTTTCACATTCCGCTTTTGAAAAAATAAGCGGCTCATAAGATGTATTTTCAGACACAAGCAATATGCTTGTGTCTTTTTTTATCATTTTCTTAATTATTGCATTGCCGCCGCCTATGGCAACTGCGGCGATGTTTCCGTTTTCAATATCGGCAGAGCGTTTGATAATAACGGTATCTCCGCGCTGCATGACGGGATTCATGCTGTCGTCATTAACAGAAAGAGCAAAGTATTCGCTTTCGCCAAGTCTGTTACAAATTGCTGCGGCGGTTACTTGGTCAAAAACACGAATCCTGTTTTCATCATTCGCAACCTCGCCATTTATTAATGTTTCAATTGCAACGCCAAAAATTTTTGAAAGCTGTTTAAGGCTTTCAAGATCCGGCTGAGTCCTGCCTTTTTCCCATTGACTTACCGCAGTTTGATGAACCTTGCAAACATCGGCAAGCTCTTTCTGCGACATTCCTTTTTTGGTTCTCAGTTCTTTTATAATGCTCATCGTGCATCAATCCATTCTGTTGTTGGTATGTAATAATATTAGCATAACTATTAAATTTGTCAAGAAAAACAAAAAATGTTCTTGACAAGCGAACAAATGTTCACTATAATTAATAGCATAACTATTATTTGCGGAGGCGAGCAATGGATTCTAAAAATAGTGTTTCAAAAGAAAATTTGTCATATCCGAGCGCAGATGAGATTAAAGGAGCGCAGCTTGCCTGTTGCGGAAGATTCTGCAAGGAATGCGAAGCGCCTGCGGCCTATGCCTGGCGAAAGCGTGAGGTTGATTTGGCTTTGTTATTGGAAAAAGCCATTCAAAATGAACTGACTGAAACCGAACAAGATGCTGTTGTTGACTATTGGTTTAACGGTATGTCGCAAATTCAGATTGCCCGAAAAAACGGAATCAGTCAAACGGCCGTGAAATCAACAATTGAGAGAGCAAAAACGAAGCTGGAACGAGTTTTGAGTTATGTTGTTTGCTATCAGCAAAATGTTATGGCTGAAAATATAATTCCGTTGGCGCTTGGCAGAGCAAGGGTGATTGCGGCGGCTCGAAATGCTTCCGGCGGAAGTTTGAGTGACCGACTTCGCAGATTGCGCCAAAGCCAATGCATGAGCAAAGAGTGTTTGTCTTTAGCAACAGGAATAACAAAGGACCGTATCGAAAACCTTGAGAACGGGAATGACCCGAAGGCGGATGAATTGATTATTCTGAGTGAGTTTTTTGATGTTACAGCTGATTTTATTCTGAAAGGAGAACGCGATGATAAATAGTAAGTCTTTGGTTGAACTTGGCAAGGAGTATGAGGTTGCCGCTGCAGGTGTTAAGGAGCGTATTGTAAAAAAAAGAGCGCAGCTTCGCGCTTTAAAAGACTGTGTTTGTTCAAATGAAGCGTATGTTTTGAAGAGTGAGTTAAAAATTCTTTATGCCGAATACAGGCAGGCCATGGAAATTGCGGAATATCTGAATGGCTATTATGAGCCTCATGAAGGAAAACGTGAGTTGTTGGCATACAAATAATTTTTAAAAAAGCACTTGACAAACGATGCAGAGTTCATATATAATATCACCTGCGCCGTAAAGCGCAGAAAAGGACGTTTAGCTCAGCTGGTAGAGCATTCGCTTGACGTGCGAAGGGTCAGCGGTTCAAGTCCGTTAACGTCCACCAAACGGGCATTGGATGAACACTTATTTTTTCAAAGGCGGTTTCGCCGTCAGGGTTCCGATCTGATGCAAAACAGAAAAGAGAGTCAAGGTTTAAAGCCTTGGCTCTCTTTTGTTTATGTGTTGCTATGTTATCATAGACTTAATGTCTTACCCGTTTTCTTGCTGCCATTTTTCAAACGCATTTTTACCTTCTTCGGATTCATAATACTTTCGTATCTTCGGTACAAGAAACCTTGCGAATGAATCGGTTACCGACTGAGGCAGCTCGGCGTTGCATTTGGAATTCAAC